>JAOPYG010000366.1 GCA_025964685.1 Actinoallomurus sp.
CTCCGCGTCGGCCACGAAGTGCAGGACGGCGATCAGCAGGACGGCGACGGGCTCATCGAAGTCGAGGATGGCACGGACGCGGGGATCGCTGATTATCGATCGCGGGTCGCGGAGGTCGTGGTTGGTGATCATGGTGCCGGGCAGGCCGTGCAGCATGTCGCGCGCGTGCGCGAGCACCACCGGGTCGTTGTCCACGTAGACCACGCGGGCGCCCGGGATGATCTCCTGCGCGATCTCGTGAGTGTTGCCGGCCGTCGGCAGCCCCGAGCCGATGTCGATGAACTGCCGGATCCCCTGCCGGGCCATGTACCGCACCGCCCGGCGCAGGAACGCGCGGTTCTCCCGTGCGACCTGGCGGACCTCCGGCAGCACCTCGGCGACCTTCGCCACGGCGTCCCGGTCGACCGCGTAGTTGTCCTTGCCGCCGAGGTAGTAGTCATACATCCGGGCCACGCTCGGCCGGTTCGTGTCGACTCCCGCCGCGGGCGGCTGGACTGGATCCGGCACGACATGGCCTCCCGGGGCGGGTCCGCCGCCGCGACCGGGACGGGTCCCGGTCGCGGCGGCTCGGAGATCAGCACTTTATACGGACATGTCCGGCCCATCAGCCCCGTACGGTCCGCGTCGGGACGTTCCAGCCGGAGACCCGTACGCTCACCGCCGAGCCGTGCAGGGCGGAGGTACGGTACGTGCTGGTCAGCGTCTTCGACTCACCCGGCCACAGGCTGATCGCGTTGTCGGACCACTGGATCGGCAGCACCGGCTTCCCGGCGGAGTCGACGACGTGGGTGTCCAGGTAGAACGCCGGGACCTTCCCCGTGCCGGTGTTCTTCAGCGTCACCGTCGTCGTGGTGGTCCCGTCGCTTCCCGTACGGGACGAGGCCGTCGCGCTCAGCGGCGCCTCCGGCATGCCGGAAAGGCCACTGAGATCGGCGTAGCTCGATGTCGGGACGTAGTACCAGTCGTTGTTGGCCCAGTCGATGACGTCGTTCTTGGTCGACAGCCAGTACACGTTGCGGTCGACCTCGGTGCCCTTCGCGTCACTCAGCGTCAGCCGTAGGAGATAGGTGCTGGGCAGCCCGCCGATCGACGGCATGGTCACCGCCGTCGACCGCCCGCCGTCGCCGGGCGCGCTGACGGTCGCCGTCCTGGAGTACTTGGAGGTGCCGTCCACGGTGTACACGTCGGCCTTGACCGTGAGCTTGGAGGCCGCGGCGTGCCCGGAGTTCACCACGACGACGGACTTGTCGTCGTAGGAGTACTGCACGTGCAGCGGCCGGTTCGCCTCCCGCGCCCCGTAGTAGGAGCCGCCCTGGTCGAGGTACCGGTCGAACAGCTGCCAGTGCAGCGAGGTCCAGCCGCTGTTCAGCATCCAGTAGACGACGCCCGTCGAGGGGTTCGACGCGTCGGTGAAGTTGCGGCCGTACGCCTCGAACTGCGCCCGTACCGCCTCGTACTGGGCGAGCTGCGCCTTGCGCACGTAGTCGTCCAGGCTGGACGACTTGCCGTACCGGCCGGTCATCGCGTCGTCGAAGATCTTGAGCGTGCCGAATGTGTCGGAGGGGGAGCGGTGGTACTGCTTCGCGTTCGGGTCCTGCCACAGCGAGTCGAGCTCGCCCGGGCTCATCATCCGGTGCAGCGTGTCGAGCGTGGGCACGTCGGGGCCGGCGCTGGTCTCGGAGTTGAAGCCGTACGCGCCGCCCTCGCGCTTGTTGTACCAGTAATTGGGCGGCACCCAGTCGTACGGTCCGGTCATCTTCATCCCGGACGAGCCGGTGATCGGCGCCGAGGCGTCCGAGGCCGCGGGCACGATCGGGTCGGGCCAGTCCGCCGCGGTCAGTGCGTCCACGTACTCCTTCTCGACCTGTGTGGTCGGCGCCTCGTCACTGCCGATGAGGAAGGAGATGACGCTCGGGTGGTCGCGGAGCCGCGCGGCCTCGGCGGCCATCGACGCCTTCGCGACGGCGTGGTCCGCGCTGGTCCAGTCGTCCAGGCTCTGCCACTTGTCGCAGCACTCCCAGCCGGGCAGTGTCAGGATGCCGTACTCGTCGGCGAGGTCGAAGAAGTCGTCCGGCTCCAGGTGACCTTCGAGCCGGATCGTGTTGAGACCGAGGTCGCGGGTGTAGCGGAGCCGGTCCTCCAGGTACTTCCGGTCCGGGCGCAGGAACACGTCAGGCGACCAGCCACCGCCGCGGATGAGCAGCGGCCTGCCGTTGATCTTGTACGTACGGGCGCCGTCTGCGTTCAGCGACGACTTCACGTCGCGCACGCCGAACCGCTCGTGCGCGGTGTCGGTGACCCGTCCGCCGGCGCTCGCGGTCAGCTTGAGGTCATAGAGCGGCTGGCCGCCCATCCCGTACGGCCACCAGACCTTCGGGTTCCACATCGACGGGGTGAAGGTCAGGGTCTTGGTCCGGTGGGCGGCGAGGGTGACCTTCTGGGAGAAGGAGAGCGAGCCGGCCGTCCCGGCGACGGTCGCGGTCACCGGGCCGCCGGAGTCGTTGCGCGCGTCCACCTTGACCGTGAGATCGGCCTTGTTCAGGGCGGGCAGCGAGAGCTTGGTCGTCACGTGGGCGTTCGTCAGCGCCACCGAGCCGCTCCGACGGACGAACACGTCGCGGAAGATGCCCATGTTGTTGTCGGGCGGGGTCTGCACCCAGTCGATCCAGCCGGTGGTGAGGTCCTTGTCCGGGTCGTTGGGACGCACCGAGAAGGCCACCGAGTTCGTGCCGGGGTGCACGAGGGCGGTGATGTCCGGCTGCTGACGTGGGTACGCGCCGGTACTCGTGGTCACCTTCGTGCCGTTGACCCACACGTCCGCGCCGGAGATCACACCGGAGAAGTCGAGGAAGGTGTGCAGGCCGCTCTCCGAACCGACCTTGAAGTCCGAGCGGTACCACCAGGGGACGGTGAAGTCGTTCGGCGAGATCGACTTCAGGTTCGTCGAGTAGAACGGGTCGCTGTACTTGCCGTTCTGCAGGAGCCCGGCCACCACGGTGGAGCGCGGGCCGGTCGGATACCAGCCGGACGCGGCGTATCCGGGCTTGGAGATCGCGGCGCCTGAGTCGGTCACCTTGGCGGAGGACTGGATGCGGTAGCCGGCCAGGGCCGCCACCGAGCCCGGCGCGTCCGCGACGATCGCGACGCCGGCCGGCGGGGTACGGCCGGACGCCGTCCCGGCGACGCCACAGACCGCGGTCACGAGAGTGGACGCCCAGATCGAGCAGAGCAGGATGCGGGTACGGCGTCGGGGCATGCGCTCCTCCGGTGAGCTCGTTAAGAAGGCTCCCTAACGAATCGACCGGATCGTAAACCGGCCTACCGACCCGGTCAATAGTCCCCGTCAACGACCTGGTCAAAGACCGGTCCCGAGCTCCGACGGCGCGCTGAAGACGTCCCGCCCGAGCCCCGGCCCGGCGCGAACGGTGGGGCGCGGACGGTGGGGCGCGGACGACGCTGCGCCCTACCCGGGGTGATCGGCACGGCTCGATGCCGTCGCACGACGGTGGGGTTCCGGAAGTCGGCCGCCTTGTGCGCGTCGTTCGGTGCGGCACGGCGGTGGGTGCTCGTCGTGCGTGGTCGCCGGGCCGGGTGCGTGGGGAGCCGCTGGTCAGCCGGCCTGGTCGCCGGTGGGCAGGTGCGGGCTCTCCTCGTCGATGGGGCCCTGCGGGGCCACGCCGGTGTCGTGCTCCGGTGCCGACTTCCCGGACGGGCGGCGGGACTTGCCGCGGACGCCTTCTTCTACGCGGCCGGCCTCGCCCTCGGTGGCCGCGATCCGTTCGGCCCGCCTCGACGTGCTGGTGCCGACGCCCAGCGGGGTCCGTGCCTCGGTGTCCGTCGACGGCACGCCGTGCCGCTCGGCTTCGGACGGCTCGCGCCCCGGCCACTCCGGGCCGGGAGGCGGCGGCTGGAACGCCCGGTCACCGGCCTGCCGTACCTCGTCGCTGGCCTGGCCGACGTCGGCGGAGTAGCCGTGGTGCTCCTTGCCCGGTTCCTTGCCGCGCTCGTCCGCGGGCCGGTCCTCCGGCGTGTTCTCGGGCTCAGCTCGATGGTTCATGTCCAACCCTTCGTTCGGCCTCCGTGAACTCGACGGACTCCAGGACGAGTCCGTCGCCGCTGTGGAGGTCCAGTCGGTTCCCCTCGCATGCGGGACAGGTGGCGAGCATCCGGTCGGACATCGTGGTGCGCCCGCACGACCGGCAGCCGAGCCGGGCCGGCTCGACGACCACGTCGAGCCGCGCGCCGTCCGCCACGGTTCCGTCAGAGACCGCGATGAACGCCTGTTTCAGAGCGGGACCGCTGATGTGGAGCAAGGCGCCGACGCGTACCCGCGCGCGGCGCACCAGGCGTCCGGCGGCCCGGCGTTCCACGGCGCGCAGAACGGCCTCGGCGATGCCCAGCTCCCGCCTGGCGTTCACATGCTCCGGATCTTCTTGTACCGCCTGATGTCGGGCAGCGATTGGATGACCATCATCGCGATCCCGATCACGACCGCTCCGATGAGCAGGCGCTTCAGCATGGTTCCCCCTTTCCAGCGGCCGGCTCCGGCACCGGGCACGGCCCCGGCGGGCGCGACCCGATCTGCAGGAGCGGGCCGGTCGGCCCGGTGTCCTGTTCGACCTCGACGCCGGCGACCTCCGGCGCGGCCTCGGCGATGGCGCGTTCGATGGCGTCGGTGACGGTGGCCTGCGATGAGGCACAGCCGTCGCAGGTACCCGTCAGGTGGAGCCGCACCACGCCGCCGTCGGTGACGCCGAGCAGTTCCACGCCACCGTCGTGCAGCCCCAGGTAAGGACGTACCCCCTCCAGAGCCGTGCGGACCCGATCGATCGTGGTCAAAGGGTGCAGATCGTGCACGATGAGCAACGCGGACACGAGATCGTCGGCGGCGAGGCGGTGGAGCGTCTCGGCCGCTTCGGTCTCGGTGACGATCTCCATGACGCGGTCCAGACCCGCCCCGTACAGCCCGACGAGGGTGTGCACCAGGTCCTCGGCCATGGCCACGACCGTGGCATCCCCCCGGTTGCCCAGGTCGGTCAGCAGCGCGTCGACGCGGTCCCCGGCCGTCCGCACGTCATGAGCCTCCGGCATCGCGGCGGCCCCCTCTCACAAACCGTTGAACGCGTGCGGGCTGTGCAGCGTGCGCAGCTCGTTGCCCTTGCCGAGGTACATGTGGACGCCGCAGGGCAGGCATGGGTCGAAGCTGCGGACGGTGCGCATGATGTCGATGCCCTTGAAGGTCGCCGGGGGGTTCTCCTCGAAGATCGGAGTGTTCTGCACGGCGTCCTCGTACGGCCCGGGTGTGCCGTACTCGTCGCGAACGCTGGCGTTCCACGGCGTCGGCGGGTAGGGGTGGTAGTTCGCGATCTTGCCGCCCTTGATCACCATGTGGTGGGACAGCACGCCGCGTACGGCCTCGGTGAAGCCGACACTGACCGCCTCGTCGGGCACCTTGAAGGGCTCCCACGTCTTGGTGTGGCCGGCCCGGATCTCGGCGAGCGCCTTCTCCACGAAGTACAGCGCCTGCGCGGCGGCGTACGCCTGGAAGTAGGTGCGCGCCCGGTTCCGCTCGATCGCGTTGGACAGCGGCTCCCCGTTCCACATGGGGATCTTCCACTCGAACGACTTCTCCGGCGCTCCCATGGTCTTCGGCAGGTTGATCTCGACACTGTGGCCGGTCGCCCTGACGTACCCGGTGTCGACGAGGCCGGACAGCGCGGTGGACCACAGGCGAGCGAGCGGGCCGCCGCCGGTGTCGAGGGCGAGATGGTCCTTGCCGTCGAACCAGCGCGGCGACATCACCCAGCTGTACTTGTCCTCGAAGTTGCGCTTACCGGGCTTGGGGATCGTGTGCTGGTTCCACGGGTGGTGGATGTCGACCGGGTTGCCGAGCGGGTCGTGGGTGACGAACTTGTCCTTGTCCGTCCAGTTCTCGTAGTACGAGCTGCCCAGCAGAATGCGGATGCCGAGGTTGATGTCGACCAGGTCGTTGGTGACGAGCCGCCCGTCCACGACGATGCCGGGGGTCACGAACATCTTCTTGCCCCAGGCGGCCATGTTCTTGTACGTGAAGTCGCAGTGGTCCGGGTCGTTGAAGGAGCCCCAGCAGTTCAGCAGGACCCGCCGCTGCCCGACCGCCTGGTAGCCCGGCAGGGCCTCGTAGAAAAAGTCGAACAGGTCGTCGTGCATCGGCACGACCCGCTTCATGAACTCCACGTACCGCATCAGGCGGGTGAGGTAGTCCGTGAAAAGCTGGATGGTCGCGACCGTGCCGACGCCGCCCGGGTAGAGCGTGGAGGGGTGCACATGGCGCCCCTCCATCAGGCAGAACATCTCGCGGGTCGAACGGCTGACCTGCAGCGCCTCGCGGTAGAACTCGCCCTCGAGCGGATTCAGCGACCGCATGATGCCTGCGATGGTCTTATAACCGTGGTCCTCCGCGTGCGGCGCCGGAGTGCGTTCGGCCAGAGCGAGTACGCCCGGGTTGGTCTCCTTGACCATCTTTTCGCAGTAGTCGACCCCTACCAGATTCTCCTGGAAGATGTTGTGGTCGAACATGTATTCGGCGGCCTCGCCGAGGTTGATGATCCACTCAGCGAGGTGCGGCGGCCGGACACCGTAGGCCATGTTCTGGGCGTAGACCGAGCACGTCGCGTGGTTGTCGCCGCAGATCCCGCAGATGCGGCTGGTGATGAAGTGCGCGTCGCGCGGGTCCTTGCCCTTCATGAAGATGCTGTAGCCGCGGAACACCGATGAGGTGCTGTAGCAGTCCGCGACCGTGTTGTTGTTGAAGTCGACCTTGGCGTAGATCCCGAGGCTGCCCACGATGCGGGTGATCGGGTCCCACGCCATCTCGACGATGCCGTCTTGCGTTGCCATGTCCGGGTCTCCGCTCACCACGAGGATTTGTAGCCGGTGACAAGGTCACCCTTCTTGCGCCACTTGGGTTCCTTGTCGAGCTTCCTGGCTGTGATCCCGCGCAAAGCGCGGATCACCCCGCCGTACGCGCCGCTGGCCATCGCGGACACGCGCGCGCCCGGAGGCTCGTCCATGAAGGGCATGAACTTGTCCGGGAAGCCGGGCATGGTGCAGCCGATGCAGATGCCGCCGACGTTCGGGCAGCCGCCGATACCGTTGATCCAGCCGCGCTTGGGCACGTTGCACTTCACGACCGGGCCCCAGCAGCCGATCTTGACCAGGCACTTCGGCGAGCCGTACTCGGTCGCGAACTGACCCTGCTCGTAGTAGCCCGCGCGGTCGCACCCCTCGTGGACGGTGGCACCGAACAGCCAGGTCGGGCGCAGGGCCTCATCCAGCGGGATCATCGGCGCCTGGCCGGCGACCTGGTAGAGCAGGTACAGGATCGTCTCGGACAGGTTGTCCGGCTGGATCGGGCACCCCGGGACGTTGACGATCGGGAGCCCGGCCTTGGACTTGTAGTCCCAGCCGAGGTAGTCGGCCACGCCCATCGCGCCGGTCGGGTTGCCGGCCATGGCGTGGATGCCGCCGTACGTCGCGCAGGTGCCGACGGCGAGCACGGCGGTCGCCCTCGGAGCCAGGATGTCCAGCCACTCGCTGGTGGTACGGGGCTGGCCGGTCGCCGGGTTGTTGCCGAACCCGGACCAGTAGCCCTCTTCCTTGATCGACTCGTTCGGGATGGAACCCTCGATGACCAGCACGAAGGGTTCGAGCTCGCCGCGTTCGGCCTTGTAGAACCACTCGATGAAGGTGTCGGCCCCCTTGTCGGGCCCGCACTCGAAGTCGATCAACGGCCAGTGCACGGCGATCTTGGGGAGACCCGGCAGGGCACCGAGGGCGATCTCCTCGATACTCGGCTGCGTGGCCGCCGTCAGGGCGACCGAGTCACCGTCGCAGCTGAGGCCCGCGTTGATCCAGAGGATGTGGACGACAGGTTCTTCCTGTGTGGTCTCCGACTCGGTCGGCGTCGTCATGCCACGTTCACCACCTTGGGGTAGGCGGTCGGGGTTGAGATGGCGGGCGCGGCGTGGCCGCGTGCCACCGGGGTGCGCGTCAGAGCGCGTACTGAGTGAGCTCCCACAGGGCGTGATAGAGGGTGGTCTGGGCCTCCTGGACGCGGTGCACCGATGACGACGGCACCGTGAAGAGGTGATCGAGGCCCTCGATCTCGGCCATCTGGCCGCCCGTGTGTCCGGCCAGTCCGATCGTCAGCATTCCTCGACGCATCGCCTCCTCAAAAGCACGGATCAGGTTGGCTGAGTTGCCACTTGTCGACAGCCCGAGGGCGACGTCGCCGGGGCGGCCGAAAGCGCCGAGCTGGCGGGCGAACACGACCTCGAAGCCGATGTCGTTGGACAGGGCGGTCATGACGGCCACGTCGGTGGTGAGTGCGAGCGCCGGCAGCGGCCGGGCCTCACCGCCGGGGTTGAGGAACAGCGCGGCGACGTCCTGCGCATCGGTGGAGCTCCCGCCGTTACCGAAGGTGAACAGCCGCCCGCCGGCCCGAAAGACCTCGGCCATCCGGCCGGCACAGTCGGCGAGCCGGGGCCCCTCAGTGGCGAGCACGCTCTGGCGGAGCGCCACGATCTCGTGCGCCTTTTCAACGGTGGAGCGGCGCACCTCCTCCATGACCGACTCGAGATCGTCCTTGGCGTCGGCGTCGCCCGAGTAGAGAAAGGGGTAAAGCTCCCGCATTTCACTCATGGCACCAGGCCGATCGCTTCTTTGGCGTGCACGAGCACGGTGTCGCCGACGGCGGCGTCCACCAGCGCGACGCTCACCTCCTCCATACGCCCGTCGCCGACATCGACGTCCGCGAGGTCGCCGTCGCGCAGGCGTACGACGCGCACCGCGACGGCTTCATCGGAACAGGTGATGCAGTGATCGCCCTCGCAGTGATTCAAGCGATCACCTCGGGGGCGAGTACACCCGGCCGTTCGAGGAACACATGGACCAGCTCCCACAGCACGTGGTAGGTCGTGACGTGCACTTCCTTGACCACACGCGGGTCGGCGGAGGGAACGACCACCTGGTGGTCGGCCACCCCGGCGCGTGCGATGTCACCGCCGTCGCCGCCGAGCAGCGCCACGGTCAGCAGACCCAGGTCCTTCGCGGTCGCCAGGCCGCGCAACACGTCGGTGCATCCGCCGTCGGGCGAGATGCCGAGCGCGATGTCGTCGGGCTCGGCGAAGTGGCGGAGCTGATGGGCGAACACGTCGTCGAAGCCCGTCATGGCGCCCACCCCGGTCAGGGTGGCGACGTCTCCGGTCAGGGATAAGGCGGGCAGCGCGCGCTTGCCGACGATGACCGGGTGGACGAACTCCACCGCGATGTGCTGGGCGTCCGTGGCCGCGCCGCCGTTGCCGAAGGTGAACAGGCGGCCGCCGCGGTGGAACCGCTCCGACATCGAATGACAGGCCTGTGCGATCACCTGGGCGCTGTCCGCCAGCGCCCGTCCGGGAGCCTCTCTCCGGGCGAACACCTCACCTACGCGTCCCGCTGTCCGCTGCATTGCGGACCACTTCCCTGGGTCATATCGGAAGGGCTTGATAACGACATGTGACAGGCGACTCACGGAACATACATCAGCGGTTCACCCCGGTACAAGACACCGAAAACCAAAAGTTTCCTCGCGACAACTCTTCGTGATGTTGCGCAGGTCAAGATCACCTAGATGCATCCCAGTACGCACTTCACGCCCCACCTGCCCCACCGAGAAAAGATCTTTTGGGACGATTCAACAATTAGAGCGTTCCAATGATAATGGTGCGCCGAAAATCATTAATGGACGGAAGATCGCCGCACCGGGAGTTTCTCCCGGTGCGGCCCCATCAGGTGAGCGCGGCAGTGAAGATCGGCGGACTTGTCGGCCGGGGCGACCCCGCGGCCGGCTCGACGGTGATGCCGATCTGCGTGGCGTCGCCGAGCCCGGCCGCGAGCACCGGCTTGGGGTTGCCGTGGGCGGGCGGGCGCATCGTGCCCGCGGCGCGAGGCGCTCTGGGGCCCATGAACCACAGCTCGTAGGTCTTCGCCGACGACAGCGGCGGCAGCCCGGACATCACGATGACGGCCTTGCCGAGTGAGCGTGAGGCGACGACCGTGCCGCTTCCGCCGGGACGCACCGCGCCGGTGACCGTACGCGCGTCCGGCGCGGCCATCACCGCGGCGATGTCTCGATTGAGCGCGTCGACGCCCTCCTTCGTCCGCTGGGTTCGCAGCGTCGCTACGCCGAGCACGACCGCGAGGACGAGGCAGGCCGCGGACAGCATCCAGCCGAGCCGGCGAGCACGCCCGTGACCCGGGCGGCGGACGCGGGGCGGCACCTGGCGGGTGCGGGCGGCCTGGACGAGCACTCGCTCGCGCAGGGACTCCGGCGGGTCCTCCGACGCCGCCGTGGCCAGCCTGGTCGCGGTCTCGCGCATTCCCTCCACCTCGTCGGCACAGGTGTCACACTCGCCGAGGTGCGTCTCGAAGCGTCGCCGTTCGACGTCGGTGAGGCTGTCGAGCACGTACACGGCGGCCAGAGTGTGCAGGTTCTCGCTCATTGGTTCACCCCCAGGCAGTCGCGCAAGCGGATCAGTCCGTCCCGCATCCGGGTCTTGATCGTGCCGAGCGGCACCTTCAGCAGCTCCGCCACCTCGCGGTACGTGTACCCGGCGTAGTACGCGAGGGTGACCGACTCGCGCTGGGTCTCGGTGAGGCTGGACAGGCAGCGGCGCACCTGCTCGCGCTCCAGCCGCACCTGGACGTTCTCGGCCACCACGTCGTACGCCGGCACGGTCGCACTCCCTGCCCGTTGCTCGCGCTCGGAAGCGGCCTGGGCGGAACGGACCCGGTCGACCGCCCGCCGGTGGGCGAGCATCATGACCCAGGACATCGCGCTTCCCCGGCCGGGTTCGTACCGGGAGGCGGTACGCCAGACGTCGACGAGGACCTCCTGGGCGACCTCCTCCGACTGGGCCGGATCACGCACGATCCTCAGTGCCAGGCCGTACACGGGGCCGGAGACCTCGGCGTACACGCGCTCGAACGCCGCCTGGTCACCGCGTGCCACCTGGCCCATCAGGTCGGCCAGATCGAGCGGGTGGGCCTCATCACCGCCCGGTCGGCTCGTCCATGGTCGCGCCGCGCGCCGATCACTCATTTCCACACACCCGATTCGTTGCCGCGACCGTGGTGGATTGGTGCCGGATACACCGGTCGACGCCTCAGATCGCACCGCATCCTCGGCGCGCGGAGCGGCTCCGGGCGACGGCGTCCGCTCACTCAGCGTGAGGCATCTCACCTGGAAACGACTCTGACCAGCGATAAAGTGGTCGCCGGGCCTTAGCGCCCATTCCCCCAATTTCACCTCTCGTGATCTCGGACGGCCGAGCCCTCGCCGGCACTTTCCACGCGCCCCGGTCACGCGCAGACCCCGGAAGCCCCCATGAACCACACCCATGCCGTCTTCGAGCTCGACCTCGCCCGTGACGAGGCCCGCCGCCGCGCCGAGGTGGTCGCGGCCCTCGGCCCCGGCTGGGACCCCGTCGCCACGCTGCGGGGAGAGCAAGAGGCGCACGATCTGCTCTACTCCGATCTGGACGCGCGGCAGCAGGCCGTCTACGACATGCTCGTGGCGGCCGGCGTGCTGCCCGCGCGGGAGGCCGGCCATGCTGCCGATTGACCCCGACGCCGACATCGGCCGCCGCGCGTGGATCGCCTGCCCGCACTGCCGCGACGAGGATCACTGCGACGACTGCCGCTCCGAACGGAACTGCGGCACTCACTGGCGTTATCTCCTCGCCAACTCCGGCAGCGTCCTGCACGTGCAGTGCCCGGCCTGCACCCACCTGTGGGACCACGACACCCGGTTCGGCCGCGGCGCGGCCTGACGGAGAGCGTTCCAGAGCAGGCGCGACTCGATCCGCGATGAACGCGGGTCCTGCGACGGCAGCGAATGCGAAGGATGCTCATGTCCTCATCCGGTCAGAGGGGTACTCCTCGTCCGTCTCTTGGCTCAGAGTGATCGTCTCGACCAATTGAGTGAGGTGGGTCGGATGAGGCGTCTCCTGGCCAGCACGTTCACCGTCGTGTTCGCCGTCGTCATGTCCTTGGTGCTGGGGGCCTCTCCGGGCGCCGCGGCGACCGCCTTCCCTGGCGGCCCGCCGAACGATCCCGACTACGCCCCCGCCGAGCAGGGCACGGTGCTGACCTGCCTGACGACCTCGGCGCCAGGGGCGGAGCAGCACAACCTCTATTCGTTCATGCCGCGCTGCACGCCCGGCGCGAAGGACCCCGAGGGCGCCTCCGGCATGTCGGTGGACACGGCCTGGCGCGACTACACCACGGGCTCGCCCGACACCGTGATCGCCTATGTCGAGGCCGGCGTCAACTGGCACGGCACGGACGTGGCCGACCTGGCGAACAAGGTCTATCTCAACACCGCCGAGCTGCCCAAGCCACAGGGCTCATCCAGCTATGACCGCGACGGCGACGGGGCGGTGACCGCGGCGGACTACAAGGACGACTCGCGGGTCCACGACTCCAACGGCAACGGTGTCACCGATCCCGAAGACCTGATCGTCGCGTTCTCCGACGGGAAGGACGATGACGGCAACGGCTTCACCGACGACATCTCCGGTTGGGACTTCTACGACGACCAGAACGACCCGGCCACCTCCGACGCCACGTACGGCCATGCGAACGAGCAGCTCCGGAAGGCCGGCGCGCAGACCGACAACGGCAAACTCGGCGCGGGGATCTGCCCGAAGTGCCGTCTGATGCCGATCCGCGCCGGGCAGGAGGCCCTCGACCGTACCGACGACCTGGCCGCGGCCTGGCTGTACGCGGGTCGCGCGGGTGCCAAGGTCATCGTCAGCACCACCGCCGACCTGGGCTACTCCCCCGCCATGCGCCGCGCGGTTGACAAGCTCTGGAACGACGGTGTGGTCATGGTCGAGTCCAGCAACGACTTCGACTCCACGGACCACCAGGGCGGCATGTTCTGGCCGCATGTACTCCCGGGGAACGGCCTGGTGCCCAACACCGACGGCGTCCCGGGTCCGCTCGCCAACCCACTGACCACGACGTACCGGGAGCGCTCGAACCTGACCTCGTTCGGCTCCCACTCGATGTTCTCGGTGGCGACCGTGGGCGGTTCGACGTCGGAGTCGACGCCGACCACGGGCGGTGTGTTCGGCCTGCTGCTGTCCTACGGCGCGCAGGCGGCGCGGGAGAAGAAGATCGCCTCGCCCCTGACGAACGGCGAGGCCGTGCAGGTGGTGCGCGCCACCGCGAGCGACGTCGCCGACGCGAGCCTGGGATGGCCGGGACGTCCCGGCTGGGACAGCCAGTACGGCTACGGCCGGCCGAACGTGCACGCGGCCATGGCGGCGGTCGCCAAGGGCGACATCCCACCGGTGTCCTCGATCGAGAGCCCGGACTGGTACTCCCTCTATGACCCGGAGACGACGCCCTCCGTCCCCGTCACCGGGCACGTGGACGCACGACGGGCCGCGAGCTTCCGGTACGAGCTGCAGTACGCGCCCGGCCTGGACCCGGCCGACGCCGATTTCGCCAAGGCCGGCTCCGGCGACGGCAGCGGGACCTACGACGGCAAGGTGGGCACGCTCGACCTCGCCGGGCTGCCCCGGTCGTTCTGGACCAAGGCCTACACGATGTCAGGCGACAAGGCGCTGTCCACGACCGAGCAGTACACCGTGACACTGCGGCTGCGGGTCTGGGACGACCGGGGCCGGATGGGCGAGGAGCGCCGTACGATCGCGGTCCACCACGACGCGACGCTACGGTCCGGCTTCCCGATCAAGTTCGGCCTCGGCGGGGAGAGCCAGCCGGCGCTCGCCGACCTGCAGGGCACCGGTCACCAGGCGATCGTGTTCGGCGACGCCGACGGGCAGGTGCACGCGCTCGACGGGATGAGCGGCAAGGAGCTGCCCGGCTGGCCCGCCACCACGAACGCGAGCCGTACGCGCGTGCCCGGCTTCGACCCCGGCCACGAGCCGATCATCGCGCCGGTCGCGGTCGGCGACCTGTTCCACGACGGGCGGCAGGAGGTCGCGGTCACCAGCACCACCGGGCGTACCTATGTCTTCGACTCCTCCGGCAAGGCCTTGTCCGGCTGGCCGAAGGCCCTCGACACGGGCGTGAGCAAGCCCGCGATCCCGCGGCCCGCCCTGTCGTACACGCGGCTGCCGCACCAGGGAGCGACGGCCTCGCCGGTCCTCACCGACCTGGACGGAAAGCCGGGGCTGGAGATCGTGCAGGCGGGCTGGGACGGGCACCTGCACGCCTGGCACGCCGACGGGAGCGACGTGGCGGGCTGGCCGGTGAAGGTCGCCGACCCGCCCAAGCCCGCCGCCGGTCTCGTGGCCATCGACGACGCGAAACTGGACGCGACCCCGGCCGTGGCGGACCTGGACGGTGACCACAAGCCGGAGATCGTGGTCCGCTCACAGCACTCGGAGAGCGCCGGCGCGGGCATCCAGCCGCTCGGCGCGAACTACGTGTACGCCTACCACGCCGACGGCTCAGCGGTCGGCGGCTGGCCCGTACGGCTGCCGTCGATCATCACCTACTACGGCAGCGCCCAGGAGTTCATCACCGAGGCGGCGAACAGCCCCGCGGTGGCCGACGTGGACCGCGACGGCAAGGACGAGGTGGCCACCGGCCCGTCGTTCTCGGCCACGTTCCTCATCGGCGGGGACGGCAAGGTGCGGAACGCGTACGGGCCGCTGAACAACCCCGCGCTCGGCCTGCTGAACGGCGACGAGAGCGTCATCCGCGCCCTGCTGAACGGAAAGCTGCCGGCCGACGTGCCGGCATCGTTCACCACGAGCGGGGCGTTCGGGCGCTTCGGCGGCAGCCTCGGGTACGCCGAGTCGGGGTCGGGGGCGGTATCGCTGATCGCGGCGCTGCTGTACCCGGGCAGCGGCAGCCCGATCGGCAACTTCGAACGCGGGTGCGACGCGCTCACCGGCCTACCCTCACCCGGCTTCCCGCACCAGCGGCACGGCCTGGACTTCCTCGGCGCGCCGCTGGTCACCGACGTCACCGGCGACGGAAAGGCCGAGATCGTCGACGGCGGCGACACCTCCACGGTGCACGCCTTCACCTCCTCCGGGCAGGCCGCGGGCTTCCCGAAGTTCACCGGCGGCTGGACGCTGTTCGCGCCGTCGGCGGGCGACCTGGACGGCGACGGGCGTACCGACCTGGTCACGACCACGCGCGAGGGCTACCTGTTCGCCTGGAAGACCGACGGCAAGCCGGACGCCGAGTCATGGGCGTACCACCACGACGAGTGGCGCACCGGACGGTACGGCACGGACACCCGGGCGCCGGGCGTGCTGCGGGAGGTCCAGCGGGCCGGTGCGACGGTCACGTTCACCGCGCCGGGCGACGACTGGTACGCGGGTCGCGTCACGTCATACCGGGTCACCGCCGACGGAACGACCACGACCGTGCCCGCGGCGGCGGACGCCGGCGCCCGGCAGAGCGTGCCGGTGCCGGCCGGCGCGCAGAAGATCGCGATCCAGGCCGTCGACGACGCGGGAAACCTGAGCCCTCCGGCGAGCCTGTGACGACGCTCGTGATGCCGGTCAGATCGGCGGGCGGGTGACGGCGTCCGCCTCGGCGGGGAGGGCCGGGGCCTCGCTGGGTGTGGGGCGGCGGCCGATGGCGAGCGCGAGCACCGCGGCGGCGGCGCACAGCGCCGCCGTCGCCCAGAAGATGTCGGTGTACTCGGTGTGCAGCGCGGACTTCACCGCCGCCAGGTAGGCGGCGAGCCGGCGGGCGAACTCCGTGCGGCTCATGCCGACCGGCAGCGGCGTGACCAGGTGCGCGGTGAGGGTCTGGAACCGGTGGAAGCCCCAGGCGCCCAGCGCGGCGACGCCGATCAGCATGCCCATCATGCGGGCCACCACCACTGCGGCGGACGCGATGCCGTGCTGCGCGGCCGGGACCGAGCGCAGCGCCACGGCCGACAGCGGCGCGATGACCAGGCCGAGTCCCAGCCCGGCGATCACCAGGTCGGCGTCCACCCGCGAGACGGTGAACAGGCCCAGCCCGTAGCGCGCGCTCTCGGCCCGCAGCGGCCAGGCGGCGATCCGCGCGTAGCCGGCCGCGGCGAGCAGCATGCCCCCGAAGATCACCCAGCGTTCGGCGAAGCGGCGGGCCAGCAGACCGCCGCCGACCGCCGCGGCGGCCAGCGGGACCAGGAAGCGCGCGAGGAGGAACGCCCCGCCCGTGGCGTCGCGGCCGAAGAGCGTCTGCGCGACCAGCTGCACGTCCACGAGCGTGGTCATCAGGGCGGCGCCCGACAGCAGGCTCACGCCGAACGCGGCGAACAGGCCGCCACGGCGGGCTCCGCGCAGGTCGAGCAGGCGGGTGCGGGCACGGGCCTCCCAGCTCGCGAACGCCACGAGCATGACCGCTCCCGCGGCGACGCACGGGATGCCCCAGGCGGGCAGGGCGGAGTGGTTCGGGTCGGGGTTGTAGAGGCCGGTGACGAGCAGGCCGAGCCCGGCGGCCAGCAGCACTCCCCCGACGACGTCGATCCGGGTGCGGGCCGCGGGCCGCCCGGACGGCACCGTCCACTGCACCGCCGTCATGGCGAGCAGCGCGATCGGGATGTTGATCCAGAAGATGCCGCGCCACCCCGCGACCGCGGCCACGGCCGCTCCGTACAGCGGGCCGAGCACACTGCCGAGCTCCTGGACGGCGCCGACCCCGCCGAGCACGGTGGCCCGCCGGTGTTCGTCCCACAGGTCGCCCGCGAGCGCCATCGTGATGGGCAGCAGCGCGCCGCCGGCGAGGCCCTGCAGCGCCCGGCCGGCGACCAGCGTCGGCATCGAGCCGGCCAGCGCCGTGACCGCCGATCCGGCCGCGAACCCGGCCAGGCACGCCTGCAGCATCACCCGCCGGCCGAACCGGTCCGACAGCAGCCCGAGCAGCGGCATCCCCGCGACGTAGCCGAGCAGAAACGCGGTGACCACCAGGCTGGCGCGCTCGATGTGGTTCACCGGTACGCCTAGGTCGCCGACCATCGTCACGAGGACGGTGACGACGACGTACGCGTCGATGGCGGCGAGCAGCACCACCAGGCCGCCGACGCCGATCGCGACGCGCCTCGCGCCGCTCGCGGAAGCGCTCATCGGCTCACTTGGCCGGAGCGGTGATGGTGAACGGCTTGCCGAAGTCGGCGAACGCGATCGTCACCATCCCGGGCTTGCCGCCGCCCTTGGCGGGCACCTCCACCTCCGCCTTCAGCACGTGCTTGTCGGAGGCGGAGACCCAGATGTCGGCGGGAGCGTCGGCGTGCATGCCGGGCACGAGCCGGGCGAGGGCGGCCTGGGCGAGCGTCGCGTGGACGCGGTAGCACTCCTGGCCGGCGACCTTCTCCTTACCGCGCGTCTCGGCGCCCTTGGCGGTGAGCAGGAGCTGCACCAGCCCGCGGTCGGGATCGAGGACGGCCGAGGGATCGTAGATCCCGGCCACCGTGGACAGCGGTTGCTTCTGCCATCCGCCGGTGAGGCCCTTGAAGTAGACGGTCCTGCCGAGCACGACGAAGTCCAGCTGGATCGGCATGCCCAGCTCGGTGACCTGCACCGAGCCCTGGGAGTTGCCGTTCCTCAGCAGCTTGGCGTCCACGCTCTTGACGCTGACGTCCGGGTTACCGCTCGTACGGAGGGTGAAGCTGAGGCTCGTGACGTCGCGCAGGACGTTCGCCGCCTGCTGCAGGAGCTGCCCGCCGGGCGGGTTCTTGTCCGATCCGCCGCCTCCGCCGCCCCCGCAGCCGGCGGCGAGGACGAGCGCGAGCAGGAGGGGAAGCAGGCCACGGGATGACGGCATAACGAGAAGATAGCGTGAGCCGGGGTGCCGATCGACGTGATCGTCTCACCCCCCGCCGGCCAGTGGTCCTTCCCTACGGTCCCCGGCGCGGGCCGGTCCCATGGCGTGTTCGCCGGCGGTGGCCAGGACGGTGATGGCGGTCGCCACGATGCCGCCGCGCACGATCCAGCGTCCGGTGAAGCCGGCCAGAGCGCGGCCGTCCACGACCGGGCCGGGCACGCCGAGCCGTGCCGTGAACGTGCCGGCGTGCGGGTCCGGGGTGACGACCGCCTCGGTGAAGTCGAGCCAGCGGCGGGTCAGCGGGAACCACGCCTTGTAGATCGACTCCTTCGCGCTGAACAGCAGCCGGTCCCAGCACACGCCTGAGCCGTCGCCCGTCATCGCGTCGAGCCACGCGCGCTCGGCCGGGGTGGTGACGGTCTCCAGCACACCGTCCGGCAGCGGGCCGTTGGGTTCGGCGTCGAGGCCGACCGTACGGACCTGGTCCTCCAGGGCGACCGCGGACGCCCGGTAGCCGTCGCAGTGCGTGATGCTGCCGACCACGCCGGACGGCCACGCCGGAGCCCCGCGCTCGCCGGGCACGATGGGCACGGGCGGCAGCCCGAGCGTGGCCAGCGCCCTGCGCGCGCAGCCCCTGGCCGTGGTGAACTCGCGGCGCCGCTTGTCCACCGCGCGTGCCAGGACGGTCTCCTCCTCTGGGAACAGGGTCACCACGGCGCGGTCGTCGAACGCCTCCGCCGACGCGACCTCCGGTGGCAGGATCTCCTCGATCACCGGCGCGCCTCGACCGGCAGGATCTGCCGCGATCGCCCGGCAGCGGACTGCCCGTTCGGGTGGTTGAGGGAGACCTCCTCGAAGCGCACTCCGTCGTACCAGGTGGTGCGCGGGACGTGCAGATGCCCATAGACCGCCGCGACGGCGTCGAACCGCCGATGCCAGCCGGCGGTACGTTTCGTCCCGCACCATAGGGCGGACTCCGGAGGGCGCAGGATCGTCGTGAGGTCACGGACCAGCGGAAAATGGCTCACGAGGATCGTGGGGAGCGCCGCGTCGCGAGTGGCCAGGAGCTGCTCGGTCTCGGTGACGCGGACGTCGCACCACGCCTCGCGCGTCGGGTGCGGATCGGGGTGCAGCAGGTCGTCGTCCGCGGACACCACGCCGACGTCGTACGCCTTGGCCAGCGCCTCCTCCGCCGTCGCCAGGCCCGGCGGCCGGAAGGTGTAGTCGTACAGCACGAACAGCGGCGCGACGGTGAGCGGGCCGCCGGGACCACGCCAGACCGGGTAGGGATCCTCCGGCGTGACGACGCCGAGGCCGCGGCAGAGTTCGACGAGGCGGCGGTAGCGGTGCTCGCCACGCAGCCGCACCGGGTCCGACGGCGGCGTCCGCAGCTCGTGGTCGCCGGGGGCCCAGACCACCTTGGCGAACCTCTCGCTCAGCAGCCGCAGGGTCCATTCGATGTCGGCGAAGGTCTCCCCGACGTCCCCAGCGACGATCAGCCAGTCGCCGTCGGACGCCGGGCGCAGCTCACGGATGACCTCACGGTTCGCCTCATGTCCGGCGTGCAGGTCGCTGACGGCCAGCAGCCGCGGTCCGTCGCTCAACGGTGGACCCCTCGCGGCGCCGGACGCACCCCGGCCCGTTTTTCACCGAATCGTCCCACCGCGTTCCTCCCGCCACCCGAGACCTCACCACCGCACCATATGCCGATCGGAGCGATGATTCAGGCGCGACAGCGGTAAACGTACGGGCCTCGGCCCGCGGCCGGTTCAGGAGCGGCAAGTAACGTTGTCCCAGGTCGACATCGAGGAGTCACCGTCACGTGAACACTCCGCCGTCGAACGATCGCGTGGATGCCTGCGTCGTGGGCGCCGGTCCCGCCGGAGCCGTCGCGGCCAGACGCCTGGGCCAGGCCGGCTTCCGTGTCGTGGTCCTCGAACAGGGGCGCTGGCCCGACTACTCACGGGCGCGGGCGGCCAAGGCCGACTTCGAGATCAACAGCGGGCCCGAGTGGGGGTGGAACCCCAACGTACGGCGGCTGGAGGAGGACTATCCGGTCGAGTCCTCCGACTCCGACATCGACGTCCTCACCTACAACGCGGTCGGCGGGGGTTCGGTGATCTACGCCGCGCAGTGGGAGCGGAACCTCCCGTCCGACTTCAGGGTCCGTACGCTCGACGGCGTCGCCGACGACTGGCCGCTGAGCTATGAGGAGCTGCGGCCGTTCTACGAGCGCGTCGAGGTCGATTTCGGGGTGAGCGGGCTCGCGGGCGATCCGGCCTTCCCGCCCGGTGCCGGTCCGCCGCTGCCGCCCGTCCCCCTGGGGCGAATGGGACGCCGCGTCGCGGAGGCGCACAACCGGCTCGGCTGGCACTGGTGGCCGGGTCCGAACGCGATCGCGACCCGCCGATACGGCGCGCTGCGGCCGTGCGTACAGCGGGCCGCCTGCCTGTTCGGCTGCGCGGACGGCGCGAAGTCCAGCGTCGACCTCACCCACTGGCCGCAGGCGATCGCCCTCGGCGTCCACCTGGTGACGGGGGCGCGGGCCCGCCGCGTCGTCCTCGGCCCGGACGGGCTGGCCGACGGCGTGGAGTGGGTCGACCGCGACGGCGGCGAGCACCTGACCCGCGCCGGCGTGGTCGTCCTGTGCGCCAACGGCATCGGCACGCCCCGGCTGCTGCTGATGTCCGGCGGACTCGCGAACTCCACCGGTCTCGTGGGCAGGCGGCTCATGCTCCACCCGTTCGGGGTGGTCACGGGCCTGTTCGAGGACGACCTCGACAGTGCCCAGGGACCCTGGGGCCAGCACCTGCACTCGCTGGAGTTCTATGAGACCGACGCCGCGCGCGGATTCGTACGCGGCGCCAAGTGGGGGTTGCAGCCGACCGGCGGCCCGCTCAGCGTGACCCGGCCCTGGCCGTGGGGCGACCACCCGCTGTGGGGGGCCGGCTTCCACCAGGGCGTACGCGCACGCCTGGGGCACTCCGCCATGTGGGGGATCATCGCCGAGGACCTGCCCGAGGAGTCCAACCGGGTCGTACTCGACGAGACGCTGACCGACTCCGACGGGCTGCCCGCACCGAAGATCATCTACCGGGTCGGTGAGAACTCCCGCCGGATCATGGACTTCCACCTCGCACGGGCCCGCGATTCGCTGATGGAGGCCGGCGCGTACGACACGATCACCGCGCCGCAGATCCGCGGGACCGGCTGGCATCAGCTCGGCACCGCCATGATGGGCACCGATCCGGCCGGCTCGGTCGTGGACCCCTGGGGCCGTACGCACGACGTGCCGAACCTGTTCGTCTTCGACGGCAGCGTCTGGCCGACGTCGGCCGGCATGAACCCGACCGCCACGATCGCCGCCCTGTCGCTGCGCTGCACCGAGCATCTGATCACCGAGCGGGGCGACCAGAAGGTGCCGGCATGATCCTCGGCGACGCCGAGCAGCGGCGTCTGAACGCTCTGGCCGATCGGCTGATCCCGGCCGAGGACGGCATGCCCTCTGGCCGCGCGGGCCACGTCGAGGACGTGCTGAGGGCCCGGCCCGACCTCATCACCCCCCTGCGCGAGATCCTGCTGAGCGACGAGGAGCCGACACCCGAGCAGACGGTGTTCGTCGGCGAGGTCGTCGCCGGGGCGTACTTCCTGGACGAGCAGGTCCAGGACCTCATCGGCTACCACGGCCGCCGCGCCGTCCCCATCCCGCCGGTGCCGGACTACGGCGATCTGATCGAGCCGGTCGTCGAACGGGGGCCCGTCTACCGGGCCGCGCCGTGACCATCGTCCTTCCGGGCCGCCTGGGCTAGATTTCCCGCGATGGCAGAGGACACGGAGCACGTGACGCTGGACGACGTCGCGCGGCTCGCGGGCGTCTCGCCCGCCACCGCCTCGCGGGTGCTGAGCAAGAGCCCCCGGGGCGTACGCCCGGAGCTGCGCGACAAGGTGCTCGCCGCAGCGTCCCGCCTCTCCTACACCCCGAACCCGCACGCCCGCGCGCTGGCCCGGAGCGCCTCCGACATCGTCGGCCTCATCGTCCACGACATCGCCGACCCCTATTTCTCCTCGATCGCCGCGGGCGTGACGCGTGTCGCGGAGGAGTACGGCGCGATGGTGGTGCTCGGCACCACGCTGCGCGACCCCGAGCGCGAGATCGAGTACGCGGCGGTGCTGCGCGCGCAGCGGGCCCGCGCCATCGTCCTGGTCGGCAGCCGTACGACGGATCGCGGGACCACCGGGCGGCTCGCCGCGGAGCTGGCGGCGTTCGGTGCCGCGGGTGGCCGGGCGGCATGCGTCGGCCAGGCGAGCCTGGGCGTGCCCACGGTGCAGCCGGACAACCGCGCGGGCGCCCGCCGGCTCGCCCGTGCGCTGGCCGGGCTCGGGCATCGGCGGTTCGCGGTTCTCAGCGGGCCGCACGCCCTGCTCACCGCGCGCGACCGGCTGGAGGGTTTCCGCCAGGGGCTGGCCGAATCGGGGTGCACGGCCGATGACGTGATCGAGGGAGCGTTCACCCGTGACGGCGGCCACGCGTCCGCCCTCGACCTGCTCCGCCGCGGCACCGAGGCGACGTGCGTCTTCGCCGTCAACGACGTGATGGCCGTCGGCGCCATGGCCGCTCTACGGGAACGCGGGGTGGGCGTGCCGGAGGCCATGTCGGTCGCGGGCTATGACGACATCGCCACGCTGCGGGACACCGTCCCGGCGCTGACGACCGTACGCCTGCCGCTGGAGGAGATGGGCGGCCGGGCGGCCCGCCTCGTTCTCATGCCGGATCCGGGGAGTGACACCCGTCCGATCACGACTTCTGGGGAGATCATCATCCGAGAGAGCACACGGCGCCTGTCCTGACGTCCTAGTCCGGTTGTACGGACCGCAGGTGCTCGCGGGCCTGGCGCATCTCCGGGACGTCGGCCCAGCGGCCCGACAGCGTGAGCACACCGGCGATGTGGGAGTCCACCCGGGCCGAGGAGACCATCGGGGCGATGCGGGCGAGGGCGGCCATGTGCGCGGCGGCCATCATCGGTTCGCGCGCGCCCAGCGCCGCCTCGGCCTGCCACGCCTGGTAGGCCACCAGCAGCAGGGGTGAGCACTGTTCGCTCAGCTTGACGGCCTCCGCGATGGCGACGTGCGCGTCGGGGTAGGCACGCATGCCGGCCAGTGCCACACCGATGTTGCCCTTCATGTCGGCCTTCTCATGCGCCGACAGTCCTTCGGTGTCGCTCAGCTCGGCCAGGCGGTCGCGTGCCGCGCGCTCCTGGCCGCCGACCAGGGCGAGCGAGCGCGCCAGCCGGAGCTTCAGCCAGGCCCGTCGCGCCGATGCCAGGTCGGGGAGCGACATCCCCTGCCGCGCGTACACGATCCCCCGGTCACCGTGGCCCTGGTCGATGCTGATGCGGCTGAGCGCGCTGCAGGCATTCGCCTGACCGTCGACGTCACCGGCGCGGCGCGCGAGGTCGAGGGCGAAGGACCCGGCGCGCTGGGCGAGATCGTAGCGACGCGAGTCGTAGAAGATCCGCGCCGTCTCACAGGCCAAGTCCGAAGCCGCTGACTGCAATTTGTGGTCTTTGCCCGATATTGCGGTTCCGACTTTCTTCAGATGCCGCATCGCGGTGGAGGCGACCGGAATGCCGCCTTGTTCATATCGGGCCACGGCGAGCCGATCGGCGATTGCCCGGACATATTCCGCATCCTGGTACGGACCCACTTTTGGGGATGGAATGAAGGCGATCGATCCGACCGCCGCGACGAAATTCCTACGCTTCACGGGGTCATCCTCCGGTTTGGGAGTTATGTGAACTTCCCAGCCGATGCGGTTGAGGAGACGCTGCACCTTGGCGATGCCACTGTCTTTCACGCCGCGAGAGGTCTGCGAGACCCACGACTGAGATACACCCAGTTCGGCGGCGAGATCCATTTGCGACCATCCATGACGGGACATGATCGCTTTTAGGGCATTGGGAAGAACATCGGCGTCCATGCGGTCACCGTATGACCGTCGGAACTCACGGCGCTACCGATATCGCATTACCTCGTGCATGCTTTCTCATTACAGGACATCGGCATCCCGACCTCAATCGTCGCCGGGAGATGGAGTTGTGCCCCAAATGACGAATTACGACGTTCATCTGCTGGCCGAGAGACTCGCCGACGACTGCCTGAAAGCAGGCCTCGAAGCCGAGGTGCTCGCCCCCACCCGCGTCCGCGTGAGCGCTCCCGGCGGCAACGCCCGGTTGACCGAGACCGTCCGCTGCATGCCGCTGCCCCACGGCGACGAGAGCCTGATGTGGTGGTGGTCCTGGGGCGAGCCGATCAGCCCGGCGTCGCACATACCGGACGCGGTACGGATCATCTCCCGCGTCCTCACCCGGCCCCGCGCGACGGACGGCCTTGAGCAACCGGACAGGGCGTAGGGCCGTCCCTCGCGTGACCGCGGCACGGAAGGCCCGACAGGGCCTGGAACGACGGCCCACGCCTGCCAGGACGGCGGTCGGCCAGACGGCGGCCGGGACCGGACGCGTGTGTCAGCCACGCCCTAGATGTACTGCCCAGGCAGGTTGGTCGAGGTTGTGTGACGACACGCTGTGAACCTGCGTGACGGGTGAAGGCCTCCGGTTGTGGAGTGGAGCTGTCGAGGAACCACTCGTTCAACCAGGAGGCCTTCGTGTCCCACGCTAACGCTGCTCTGACCCCTCGCGGGCGTCTTCGGCTGGCGCGTCTGGTCGTTGATGAGGGCTGGCCGATCGTCCGGGCCGCCGAGCGTTATGAGGTGTCGTGGCCGACCGCCAGACGCTGGGCCGAGCGGTACCGCCGCCACGGCGTGGCCGGGATGGCCGACCGGTCGTCCCGGCCGCGTCACAGCCCGTCCAAGACGCCACAGCCGCTGGTGCGCAAGATCGTGCACCTGCGCTGGAAACAACGGCTGGGCCCGGTCCAGATCGCCGGACGGCTGGGTATGCCGGCCTCGACCGTGCACGCCGTCCTGACCCGGTGCCGGCTCAACCGGTTGAGGTATATCGACCGCGCCACCGGGGAGCCGATCCGGCGGTACGAACACGACCACCCCGGCGCGATGCTGCACGTGGACGTCAAAAAGCTCGGCAACATCCCGGACGGCGGCGGCCGGCGCTACCTCGGCCGGGTCCAAGGCGAACGCAACCGCGAGGCCACCGCACGCCGCACCGGCACCCGCAACACCCGCTACGAACCACGCCTGGGCACCGCGTTCGTGCACACCGTCATCGATGACCACTCCCGCGTCGCCTACGCCGAAATCCACAACGACGAGAAAGCCACCACCGCCATCAAGGTGCTACGCAACGCCGTCGCATGGTTCGCCACCCGCGGCATCAGCATCGAACGGGTGCTGAGCGACAACGGCTCGGCCTACAAATCCCACGCCTGGCGCGACGCATGTACCGAACTCGGCATCCGGGCGAAGAAGACCCGCCCCTACCGGCCCCAGACCAACGGCAAAATCGAACGTTTTCACCGCACCCTGGCCGACGGCTGGGCACTCGGCCGCTTCTACAACACCGAACAAGCCCGCCGCAAAGCCCTCCCGGCCTGGCTCCATCACTACAATCACCACCGCCCCCACACC
>JAOPYG010000377.1 GCA_025964685.1 Actinoallomurus sp.
CCAAGCCCTCACCAACGCCCACCTCACCCCCGACCACATCGACGCCGTCGAAGCCCACGGCACCGGCACCACCCTCGGCGACCCCATCGAAGCCCAAGCCATCCTGGGCACCTACGGCCAGAACCGCTCCACGCCCATCTGGCTCGGTTCGCTGAAGTCCAACACCGGGCACACCCAGGGCGCGGCCGGCGTCGGCGGCGTCATGAAGATGGCCCTGGCGATGCGCCACGGCGTCCTGCCGAAGACGCTGCACGTGGACGAGCCAACCCCCGAGGTGGACTGGAGCAGCGGGAACGTGTCGCTGCTCACCGAGGCCGTCCCCTGGCCCGCCACCGGTCGGCCCCGCAGAGCCGCCGTCTCCTCCTTCGGCGTGTCGGGCACCAATGCCCACGTCATCCTCGAAGCCCCACCCGCCGTCGAGGTCCCGTCCGAGCCCGTGAACACCGGCACCGTCCCCTGGGCCATCTCCGCCATGACGCCCAGTGCGCTCCGCGCCGCCGCCGACCGGCTCCACGCCCACCTGCGGACCCACCCGGACCAGGCCGCGGCGCACATCGGCCACACCCTCGCGCGGCGCACCGCCTTCGACCACCGCGCCGTCATCACCGCCACGACCCACCGGCAGTTCACCGCCGCCCTGCGCGCCCTCGCCGACGGCGAGGGCGCACCCGGGCTCGTCGCGGGCACCGCGCGCACTCCCGCACGTACCGCGTTCATGTTCGCCGGGCAGGGAGGGCAGCGTGCCGGGGCGGGCCGCGAGCTGTACTCGGCCTTTCCCGTCTTCGCCGAGGCGCTGGACGAGGTGTGCGGCCATTTCGACGGGCACCTGGACCGCCCGCTGCGCGACGTCATGTTCGCCACCGGGGAGCCGGACCTCCTGCGGGACACCGGCTGTGCCCAGCCCGCGCTGTTCGCCCTGGAGATCGCCCTCTACCGGCTCGTCCGTTCCTTCGGCCTCCGGCCGGACTGCCTCATCGGGCACTCGGTCGGCGAGCTCGCCGCGGCGCACGTGTCGGGTGTGCTGTCCCTGGCGGACGCGTGCACGCTCGTCGCCGCCCGCGCCCGGCTGATGCAGGCGGCGCCGGACACGGGCGCCATGGTGTCCGTCGAGGCCACCGAGGAGGAAATGCGGGTCTGCGTGGCCGACTACGACGGCCGGCTCGCGATCGCCGCCGTCAACGCGCCCCGGCGCACCGTGATCTCCGGTGACCGCGAGACCGCCGAGAAGGTCGCGGTGTACTGGGAGAGCCTCGGCCGCGAGGTCACCCGCCTGCGGGTCAGCCATGCCTTCCACTCTGCGCACATGGACGGCGTTCTGGAGGACTTCCGGCGCGCCGCCGGAGCGGTCACGTTCAACGCGCCTGAGATCCCCGTCGTGTCCAACCTCACCGGGCGGTTCGCCACCGCCGAGGAGTTGCGCTCACCGGACTACTGGGCCGACCACCTCCGGCACACCGTGCGGTTCATGGACGGCCTGCGCCACCTGCGCGAGGACGGGGTCACCGGCCTTCTCGAACTCGGTCCCGGCACCACCCTGACCGCCTTCGCCCACGACTGCGTCGTCGACGCGCCCGCGGCGGCGACCCTGCGCCGGGGGCGGCCGGAGGTCGACACCCTGCTGACCGGGCTGGCCGAGATCCACGTGCGGGGCGCCACCGTCACCTGGCCCGACGCGGTGTTCGGCTCCGGCGCACGGCCGGTGACCCTGCCGGCCTATCCCTTCCAGCGGCGACCGCACTGGCTGGACACCTCCTCCGCCGCGGACCGTGCCGCCCCGGCCGTGAAGCTCGGCCATCCGCTGCTGGGCGGCCCCGTCGACCTGGCCGGCGCCTCCGGCCGGTGGTTCGCCCAGACCCTGGCCGCGGACACTCCCTGGTACGCGGCCGAGCACCGGCTGAGGGGCACACCGGTGCTGCCCGGCACCGCGATGGTGGAGTGGGCGCTGGCCGCCGCGCGAACGGCCGCGGGAGGCACCGACGCCGCGTGGGCGCTGGAGGACATCGCGTTCGAGGAGTTCCTGGCGCTCCCCGAAGGGCAGCCGGTCGACGTGCAGGCGGTGGTGGAGGGGGACCACGTACGCTGCTTCGCCGCCGGCGACGCCGGCCGGTGGACCGAACACGCGAGGGCCACGGCCGTACCCGCGCCGGCATTTCGCCCCAGTGTCACCGATCTCGGCGACCTGCGCGCGCGGCTCGCCGAGCTGGACACGTCGGGCATGTACGAACACTTCTGGAACGCCGGCACCCGGTACGGCCCGGCCTTCCGAGGCGTCCAGCGCCTGTGGCGGGACGGCGACGAGGCACTCGCCCTCGTCGAGGCCGGCGGGACGGCACGTGACGGTGACACGTACCTGCTGCACCCGGTGGTCCTCGACGCGTGCCTGCAGGTCCTCTTCGCCTTCACCGGAGAGGACGGCGTGCACCTGGTGCCCACGGCGATCGACCGGGTCACCGCGCACGACCGGCTGCCCGCCCGGCTCTGGTGCCACGCCCGCCGCCGCGAGGCGCGCGGCGGCGACCTCACGATGGACGCGGACCTGCTGTCGGAGACCGGCGAGCGGCTGGCCACCGTGGAGGGGCTGCGGCTGCACGCCATCGCCCACACGCCGCCGCCCGCCCGTTACGAGATCGCCTGGCAGCCCTGTGCCGGGACCCCGGCGTTCGACGGCGAGACCGGCGTCTGGCTGGTCGACAGCCCGGACGAGGATCTGGCCGAGGACTGGCGGGCGCAGCTGCGGGCGCTCGGGATGACGGCGATGGCGCCGCCCCCCGGCGGTGAACCGACGACGGGCGCCCGCGTCGCGGGCCTCATCCTGCACGCCGGTGCCGCGGAAGGCCCGCCGGACGACGTCCCGGACGCGGCCTATCGGCTCGCCCGGCGCGGCTTCACGCTGCTGAAACGCTTCCTCGCCGAGCACGCCGGCGACCAGCCCGACATCCTCGTCTGCACGTCCGGCGCCGCTGTCCCGCGGCCGGAGGTGGACGCGCCGGACCTGGCGCAGACCGTGCTCACCGGGCTCACGAAGGCCGTCATCTCCGAGTACCCCGACCTGCGGTGCGTGCAGCTCGACCTGGACCCGAAGGCGGCGGCACCGCCGGTGCGGGAACTCCTGGCCCGCGCCGGCGGCCTCCCCGGCGCCGGACACCTCGCGGTGCGCGACGGCCGGTGGTACGAGGCGCGGCTGCGGGCGTTCGAGTGCGGTGAGGACGCGGCACCGGTCCCGGTACGGCGGGACGCCACCTACCTGATCACCGGTGGCTGGGGCGGCCTGGGGCTGGCGACCGCGTCCTGGCTGGCGGCCCGGGGAGCGTGCTGCCTGGTCCTGGCCGGGCGCACGGTGCCCGCACCCGAGCCGCCGGAGGTCGCCGCGCTGCGCGCCGCCGGGGTGCGGGTCGAGCTGCTCCGGGCCGACGTCGCGGATCCCCGCGACGTGGCCGGGATCCTCGACCACGTACGGAGCGCGATGCCGCCGCTGCGCGGCATCGTGCACGCGGCCGGCGTCACGCCCGCCGCGATCCTGACGGAGGCCGGCTGGACCCTCTTCGGCGAGGCCATGGACCCCAAGGTGCGGGGCGGCTGGAACCTGCATCACCAGACCAAGGACGTGGAGCTGGACTTCTTCGTCCTCTACTCCGCCTTCGCGTCGTTCGTCGGGCTGCCCGGTCAGTCGGGCTACCTGGCCGGCAACACCTTCCTCGACGGCCTCGCGGTCCACCGGCGCCGTCTCGGCCTGCCCGCGCAGGGCGTGAACTGGGGCGCGTGGGCCGAGGCCGGCATGGCGACACGCGACGGCATCCTCGCGCGGGCCGCGTCGGCCGGCCTTCTCGGCATGCCGACTCGGGAGGCCCTCGACGCGTTCGCCGGGCTGCCCGCGGACACGCCTCCCAACGTGGGCCTGGCCGCCGTCGACTGGCACCGCTACGCGGCCTCCGCCGCGCGCCGCCGGCCGTACACCCTGCTCACCGACGTCGCGGGCCCCCCTGACACCGATGCCGGTGCGGCCGGCCCCGATCGCCTTCCCGAGCTGGCGCGGCTGGTGGTCGGCTCGCCGGAGCGGGCGCGCGAGGTCATCCTCACCGAGCTGCTGGACCGGGTCGCGGTGCTGCTCGGCCTGACCGCCGACGACCGCGACGAGCTGCGGCCGACCTTCGGCCACCAGCGTCTGAACCGGCTCGGCTTCGACTCGCTGACGACGATCCAGCTACGCAACCGGCTCCGTACCGACTTCTCCACGGACGCCTCCACGGACCTTCTGTTCGGCGGCACGGCGATGGAGGTCGTCGAGCTGATCTGCCGCCAGCTCACCGCGCTGAGCGTGCTGGCCACGGACGACACCGATGACGCGGGCGAGACCGAGGTGCTGACCCTGTGAAGCTCCGCGACGTAGGCCTCGGCACCCCCGACAAGGAGAAGCGCTGTGCGTGAACGCGGCACCATCACGGCCCCGCCCCTGCTGGACGAACTCGCCCAGGCCGGGATCAAGCTCAGGCTCGCCGACGACGGCCGGCTCGAGGTGACGGCGCCCCGCGGACGGCTCTCCGGTGACCTGCGGGAGCGCATCGGCCGGCAGAAACCGGAGCTCGTCGACTGGCTGACGCGCATCCGGGACGACCGGACGCAGGAGGTCACGCTGCCGCGGATCACCCACGACGAGGAGCACCTGTACGAGCCCTTCGTCCCGCCCGATCTGCAGGTGTCGTTCCTCATCGGCAGCCGGGAGGGAAGCGAGTACTACGTACGCCCGCACACGTACATGGAGTTCGAGCTCCTGGAGGCCGAGGCCGGCCGGCTCGAACGCGCCCTGAACGACGAGCTCACCCGCCAGCGCAAGAACCTCGTCATCGCCCGCGACGACCTGCGGCTGCAGACCGTAAGCGACCCGGCGCCGGTGCACGTCGAGGTCTATGACCTGCGGCGGGCGGCCGGTGAGGAGCGGCGCGCGCACTGCGACCAGGTGCGGGCCGAGATGTCACGGCTGGAGCCCCCGCACGACCGCTGGCCCTGGTTGGACATGCGGGTCAGCCTGCTCGGCGACGGGCGCGCCCGCGTGCACTACAACCACAACAACCTGTTCAGCGACGCCCCCGGGGCGTTCGGGTTCATCGGGCGTGTCCTGGGCGACTGCCGTGCCCCGGGCGAGGCGCGGCCGGAGCTGGAGATCGGGTACCGGGACTGCGTGCTCGCCCTGGCCGAGCTGGAGGCCTCACCGCTGGGCGAGGTGTCCAGGAAGTACTGGACCGACCGCATCCCGGACCTGCCCGCGTCCCCGGAGATCCCCCTCGCGGCGGGGGCCGACCCCCGGATGCGGTCGCGGCTGCGGCGCCGGCGGCTGGTGTTCGCCGAACCCGTGTGGGCGGCCCTGCGGAAGCGCGCCGAGGCGCGCGGCCTGACGGTGACGGCCGTGCTCACCGGCATCCAGGCGGAGGTGCTGTCGTACTGGAGCGGCTCGCGGCACTTCCTGATCAACAACATGATCACCCACCGGCAGCCGATGCACCCGCAGATGGATGAGATCTTCGGCAACTTCGCCTCCCTGTACCCGCTCGAGGTCGACTGGCGCGAGGGCGGCGCGTTCCGCGACCGGGTGCGGCGTCTGCAGACCCAGATCATGACCGACGTCGAGCACTGCCACTGGAGCGGCGTCAAGGTCCTGCAGGCGCTCAACCAGGAGCGGGGGACCCCGGGACGGGCGATCGCCCCGTACGCGATCGGCAGCGCGTTCTTCGTCGGCAAGATCGAGCAGCCCTCCTACTGCGTGCTGGAGACGCCGCAGACACTCATCGACTGTGAGTTCTGGGCGCTCCCGGACGATGACCTCTGGGTGACATGGGACGTCATCGAGGCGATGTTCCCCGAGGGCCTGATCGACGCAATGGACGAGGGCTACCGCTCGCTCCTCACCCGGCTGGCAGAGGACGACCTGGCCTGGGAGACCGACGCGTTCGACCTGCTGCCCGCCGCTCAGCGCGAGCAGCGCGCGCGGCTGAACCGCCCGTCGTCCGCCGTCCGGTCCGGGCTGCTGCACGAGCCGCTCCCCCGGTGGGCCGCCGAGACCCCCGCCGCCCCCGCCGTGGTCGCGGCGGACACGGCGCTGAGCTACGCCGGCCTGCACGAGCTGGCCGGCCGGCTCGCTGGCCGGCTCCGCCGGCACGGGACCGGGCCGGGCGACCTCGTCGCCGTCGCCCTTCCCAAGGGCGCCGGGCAGGTCGGCGCGGTGCTCGGCGCGCTCACCGCCGGCGCGGCGTACGTGCCGGTCGACCCGGACTGGCCGCGGGACCGCATCCAGTACGTCCTGGACGACACCGGGGCCACCGCCGTCCTCACCAGCGACGCGCTGGCCGCCGAGCTCCGGGCCGGCACCGGGATTCCGGTGCTGCCGGTCGACACGGACGCCGCGGCCGGGCCCGGCCCGGTGGAACCCGCCGCGCGGCGGCCCGGGGACCTGGCCTACGTCATCTACACCTCGGGCTCCACCGGCCGCCCCAAGGGCGCGATGCTCGACCACCGGGGTCCGCTGACGACGATCGCCGAGATCAACCACCGGTTCGGCGTCACCGCGGACGACGTGCTGTTCGGGGTCTCCTCGCTGTGCTTCGACCTGTCCGTCTATGACATCTTCGGCGCGCTGCAGGCGGGCGCGAGGCTGATCCTCCCGGCGCCCGGGCCGGCCGATCCGGCGTCCTGGGTCGAGGTGGTCCGCGCGCACGAGGTGACGGTGTGGAACTCCGTGCCCGCGCTGATGCAGCTGTTCACCGAGGAGGCGGAGGCGTCGGGGGTGCGGTGCCCCTCGCTGCGCACGGTCCTGCTGAGCGGCGACTGGATCCCGGTCGACCTGCCGCAGCGGATCCGCGCGATCGCGCCGAACGCCCGCGTGATCAGCCTCGGCGGCGCCACGGAGGCGTCCATCTGGTCGATCTGCTATCCCGTCGACCACCACGACCCCGCCTGGACCAGCATCCCGTACGGCCGGCCGCTGGCCGGCCAGACCTGGCACGTGCTGGACGACCAGGGCCGGGACGCGCCGACCTGGGTCCCCGGCCACCTGTACATCGGCGGCGCCGGGGTCGCGCTGGGCTACCTGAACGACCCGGTGCGTACCGAGGCCGCCTTCGTCGCGCACCCGCGCACCGGCGAGCGGCTCTACCGCACCGGTGACCTGGGGCGTTATCTGCCCAGCGGGGACATCGAGTTCCTCGGGCGGGCGGACTTCCAGGTCAAGATCCAGGGTTTCCGGGTCGAGCCGGGCGAGATCGAGCACGCGCTGCTGGGACATCCCGCGGTCGAGCAGGCCGCCGTCGTGGCGCGCGGCGCCGGGTCGGGCCGGCAGCTCGCAGCGTTCGTGACCGCCCGCGAGGGCGGCGGCCCGCCGGATCCGGCCGCGCTGCGCGAGGCGCTGGGCGATCGGCTGCCCGCCTACATGGTCCCCAGCCACTTCACCGTGCTCGACCGGCTGCCGCTCACCTCGAACGGGAAGCTGGACCGGCGCTCCCTGGAGGCCCTCGCCCCGGCCGGGCAGGCGGCCGAGCGCAGGTACCTGGCCCCGCGCGACGATGTCGAGCGGGCGCTGGTGCAGATCTGGGAGTCGATCCTGGAGACCGGGCCGATCGGCGTGCACGATGACTTCTTCGACCTCGGCGGGCAGTCCTACGCCGCCGTCCGGCTGATCGGTCAGGTGGCCCGCGGCCTCGGCCGCCGGGTCTCGCTCGGCGCTCTGCTGGAGTGCCGGACGGTCGCCGCGCTCGCGGAGTGGCTGGCGGCGCAGCGGCAGAACTGGTCGCCCCTCGTACGGCTGAGGGAGGCGGACCGGGACGACGTGCCCTGGTTCCTCGTGCACCCGGCGGGCGGCAACGTCCTCTGCTACCGCGAGCTCGCCGCGTCGCTCGACCGGTCCTCCTACGCCTTCCAGGCCAACGACGCGGATCCGCCCGAGCGGGTGGAGGACCTGGCCGAGCTGTACGTCGGCGCCATGGTCGAGGCGCAGCCGCACGGCCCGTACGTACTCGGCGGCTGGTCCTCCGGAGCGATCATCGCCCTGGAGATGGCCCGCCGGCTGGAGGAACGGGGCGAGAAGGTGGACCGGGTCGTCGTCGTCGACGCTCCGGCCCCCCTCGCGCCGCGGGACGTCGACGACGCGCGCGTCCTGCTGTGGTTCCTGGAGGACCTCGACGTCGGGCTGGACACCGGCCGGATCGATCCCGAGCAGCTGCGCGGGCTCGACGGGCGCCCGGCCGCCGAGCGGATCGACGGGGCGCTCCGCCTGCTGCCCGCCGCCGGTACCGGCCTGGACCCCGCCGAACTGGCCCGGACGCTGGAGGTCTTCCGCGGCGTGGTGCGCGCCTGCAACGCGTACAAGGCCACCGGCATCACCGCCGACATCACCGTCATACGGGCCCGTGACGGCAGCGTCAGCGAATTCGCCGACCACGCGTTCTCGGCCGCCCCCGACTGGGGCTGGTCGTCCCTGACCACCGGAGACGTACACGCCGTGAACGTCCCCGGGACGCACCACACACTGCTCACCAGCCGGTACGTGTCCGCCGTGGCCGACGAGGTCAACGGCCGGTGACCGGAGGAGGATCCACGATGGCCCAGGAACTGCTCGCCGAGCTGCACCGGCGTGGAATCAAGCTGCGGATGGCCGGCGACCGGCTGGACGTGGTGGCCCCGGCCGGATCGCTGACCCCGGAGCTGCGGGACCGGCTGCGGAGCCGGCGCGACGACCTGATCGCGGCGCTCCGGGGACTGGAGCCCGGCCGGGAGGCGTCCGCGATCGTTCCCCGGCCGGAGGAGCTCCACGAGCCGTTCCCCCTCACCGACATCCAGCACGCCTACTGGGTCGGCCGCAGCAACGCGCTGGAGCTGGGCGGCGTGTCGACGCACGTCTACCTCGAGCTCGAACGCGACGGACTCGACCCTGAGCGTCTCCAAGAAAGCCTGCGCAAGGTGATCGCGCGCCACGACATGCTGCGCGCGGTCGTGCTCCCGGACGGCACGCAGCGGATCCTGACCGACGTGCCGCCCTACGAGCTGGTCACGGCGGACCTGCGCGGCGCCGGCCCGGACACGCGGGACGAGGCGCTCGCGCGTACGCGGGCCGAGATGGACCACCAGGTCCTGTCCGCCGAGCGGTGGCCGCTGTTCGACATCCGCGCGTCCCTGCTCGACGACCGGCTGCGCCTGCACGTCAGCCTCGACACACTGATCGTCGACGGGTACAGCATGTACCTGTTCTTCGCGGACTGGCGCCGCTTCTACGAGGAACCGGACTGGCGGCCCGAGTCACTGGAGATCTCCTTCCGCGACCACGTGGTGGCCGAGGAGGAGGCGCGTTCGGGCGCGGCCCACCGCGCGGCCGAGCAGTACTGGCTGGACCGCCTTCCCGGCCTTCCCGCGGCGCCGCAGCTGCCGCTGGCCACCGCGCCCGCCCGGCTCGCGCGCACCGAGTTCACCCACCGGGCGGCCCGACTGCCCGGGGGCTGCTGGCAGGTGATCAAGGCCGCCGCGCGGCGCCACGGGCTGACGCCGTCCGTCGTCCTCGCGACCGCGTACGCCGACGTGCTGCGCACCTGGTCGGACCAGCGGGACTTCACGCTCGACCTGACCCTGTTCAACCGGCCGCCGAACCACCCGAAGATCAACGACCTGATCGGTGACTTCACCTCCGTGACCCTGCTGGCCGTGGAGGGTGACGCGGGCGGCGCGTTCACCGACCGGGCCGGGCGGGTGCAGGAACAGCTCATGCGGGATCTGACGCACCTGTCGTTCAGCGGCATCCGGGTGCTGCGCGAACGCACCCGCCGCATGGGCGCCGGCCCCGGCGCGAGCATGCCGGTGGTCTTCACCAGCTCACTCGTCCTGGGCTCTGAGGACGACGACCCCAGCGAGGGCGTGCGGTTCTTCGGCGAGGAGGTGCACCGCATCACCCAGACACCGCAGGTCTGGCTGGACCAGCAGGTGTTCGAGGAACAGGGCGACCTGGTCTTCACCTGGGACGCGGTGGAGGCGCTGTTCCCGCACGGGCTGCTGGATGACATGTTCGCCGCCTACTGCGGGCTGCTCGACCGGCTCAGCGCGGACGAGCATGCATGGGAGCGCGCGGACCCGGCCATCGCCCTGCCGGACTGGCAGGCGCGCGAGCGCCGGCACGCCAACGACACGGCGGCAGCCGCGCCGCCCGCCCGCACACTGTGCGACCTGGTCGAGGAGCGCGCCCGGCGGCAGCCGGACGCGGTCGCCGTGATCGCCGAGGACGGTTCCCTCACCTACGGAGAGGTCGTGGCCGGCGCCTGCCGGCTCGCCCGGCGCCTCATCGCCCTCGGAGTGACGCCGGGCACGCTGGTGGGAGTCGTGGCCGAGAAGGGGCTCCAGCAGGTCACCGCGGTGCTCGGCGTGACCCGGTCCGGCGCCGCCTACCTGCCCATCGACCCGCAGTGGCCCCCGGCCCGCCGGCGGCGGCTCCTGGAGCGTGGCCGCGCCCAGGTGGTCGTCACGACGCCGCGGCTGCGCGACGAGCTCGAGTGGCCGGACGGGATCCACCTCATCACCTCCGCCGATCCCGAGGTGCGCGACGCCGCCCCCGTACCGCCCGGCACGGCGCCCGAACCCGGCGACCTGGCGTACGTGATCTTCACGTCCGGCTCGACGGGCGAGCCGAAGGGCGTGATGATCGACCATCGCGGGGCGGCCGCCACGGTCCAGGAGATCAACGCGCGCTTCCAGGTCGGCCCGGCGGACCGCGTGCTGGCGCTCTCGGCGCTGAGCTTCGACCTGTCCGTGTGGGACATCTTCGGCGTCCTGGCCGCCGGCGGCACTGTGATCATGCCGTCGCGCGCCGGGCAGCACGATCCGGCGCACTGGTCCGCGCTGGTGGCCGACCACGGCGTGACGATCTGGAACTCGGTGCCCGCGCTCATGCAGGCGTGGACGGCGTCCGGCTCCAGCGGTTCGGCGCTGCGCCTGGTGCTGCTCAGCGGCGACTGGATCCCGGTGGCGCTGCCGGACGCGGTACGCGACGCGCACCCCGGCGCGGAGGTGATCAGCCTGGGCGGGGCGACCGAGGCGTCGATCTGGTCGGTGTGCTTCCCGATCGGCAAGGTCCCGTCGGAGTGGACCCGGATCCCGTACGGGCGGCCCCTCGCCGGGCAGAGCCTCCACGTCTACGACGAACGCCTCGAGCCGTGCCCCGTGTGGACGACCGGGGAGATCTGCATCGGCGGAACGGGCGTGGCGAAGGGCTACTGGGCCGACCCGGAGCGGACCGCCGAGCGTTTCGTCATCCACCCGAGGACCGGAGAGCGGCTGTACCGGACCGGGGACCGCGGGCGGTACCTGCCAGGCGGCGACATCGAGTTCCTCGGCCGGGCGGACCACCAGGTCAAGGTCAACGGATACCGGATCGAGCTCGGTGAGATCGAGGCCGCCCTGCACGACCGTGCCGAGGTGGCCGAGGCGCTGGTCACCGTGGAGACCAATCCGAAGACCGGTGGCCGTCAGCTCGTCGCGTGCGTCGTACCGTCGGGGACCGGGCCGGCCGACGCGGGCACCCTGCGCCGCGCGCTGGAGGACGTGCTGCCCGGGTACATGGTGCCCCACCACTACCTGTCGATCGACCGGATCCCGCTCAGCGCCAACGGCAAGGTCGACCGCTCCGCCCTTCCCGCGCCCTGGACGGACGCCCCGCCCGACGAGCAGACCGCACCGCGTGACGGCATGGAGCTCCGGCTGCTCCAGATGTGGAACGAGGCCCTCGGACGCGACGACTTCGGCGTCGAGGACAACTTCTTCGAGCTCGGCGGGGACTCTCTGCACGCGGTGCGCATCCTGGCCCGTGTCCGGGAGGAGTTCGGCATCGAGCAGGAGGCCGAGGAGGACCTGGAGATGCTGTTCGACAACCCCACGATCGCCGAGCTGGCCACGACGCTGGGCAGCCGGAGGGAGGCCTGACCCATGGACGACGCCATGGACGCGACGTCGTGGGACGACGTGATCGTCGGTGCCGGCTCGGCGGGCGCCGCGCTCGCCGGCCGCCTCTCCGAGCGGCAGGGGCGCCGGGTCCTGCTGCTCGAGGCGGGCGCCGAGGCCCCCGACGCGGAGCCCTCGGACCACGCGGTGCTGTCCGGGCGCAACTGGGACTACTCGGCGTTCGTCGGCGAGGACGGCGGGCGGACCTACCCGTACCGCGTCGGAAAGGTCGTGGGCGGGTCATCGGCGGTGAACGGCGCGCTCGCGGTCCGCGGCCTGCCCGCCGACTTCGACGGCTGGGCTGCGGCCGGCAACCCCGACTGGGCGTGGGATCGCGTGCTGCCGTACTTCGTCCGCCTGGAGACCGACACCGACGTCCGGGCCCCCGGGCACGGGTCCGACGGCCCCCTGCCCATCCGGCGGTCGGCGCCCGCGGAGTACGGCACGCTGGCCACCGCGTTCCTGCGCGCGTGCAAGGCGCTCGACCTCCCGGAACTGGCCGACCTGAACGCCCCGGACGCGGGCACCGGGGCGGGGGCGATGCCGCGCAACGCGCTCGGCGGACACCGGATCTCCTCCGCCGACGCCTACCTCACCCCCGCGCGGGACCGGCCGGGGCTGACCGTACGGGACCGCTGCCACGTCACCCGGGTGCTGACGGACGGCACGCGGGCGGTGGGCGTGGAGCTGCTCCGTGACGGGCGCCTGGTCCGGGTCCGCGCGGAGCGGGTGACGCTGTCGGCGGGCGCGGTGAGCACCCCGGCCCTCCTGCAACGGTCGGGCATCGGCGCCGCGGCACGGCTGGCTGAGCTGGGCATCCAGCCGGTGGTCCACCTGCCGGGGGTCGGGGAGAACCTCGTCGATCATCCGATCGTCGGCCTGTGGGCGCTGCCGAAGCCGGGAGTCTGCCGTGCGGGCGAACCACAGCACCAGGTCATGGCACGGGTGGCGAGCGGCGCTGACGACGCGGACCTCCAGCTCACGCTGCTCGGCAACGTGTCCGATCTCGACGTCCCGGTGATCGCGGACATCCTGCGCGGCAGGACCGGGGCGTCGGTGTCGGCCACACTGCTCTCCCCCGTCTCGCGCGGCGCGGTCGGCCTCCGCGACGCCGGCCCCCGGTCCGATCCGGTCATCGCGCTGCGGCAGCTGTCGGCGCCGGATGACCTGGACCGGATGATGACGGGCGTACGGCTGGCCTGGTCCCTGGTCCGCCACGGCCCCGTGGCCGAGCTCCTGGCGAAGGTCTTCCTCTGGACCGACCGGATGGTGGAGGACGACGCGAAGCTGCGTTCGGCCGTCACCAGGTTCGCCTGCCCGTCGTGGCATCCGGCCGGGACCGCGCGGATGGGACCGGCCACGGACCCGATGGCCGTGGTCGACCAGCGCTACCGGGTGCACGGGATCGACGGCCTGCGGGTCGTCGACGCGTCGGTGATGCCGTCGATTCCGAGCGCTCCGACGAACCTCAGCTGCATCATGCTCGCGGAGAGGGCGGCCGAATGGATGGACTAACCGGTGCGGGCACCGCACCCGTCGCGGAGCCGGAGCCCTGGGGGGTGCGATGGCGTCCCGTGTCCGACGTCCGGTTGCGCCTGTTCTGCCTGCCCCACACGGGCGGCGGCGCCGTCGCGTACCGCGGCTGGGCCTCGTACCTGCCGCCGGACGTCGAAGTCGTCGCGGTGCGCCTGCCCGGCCGGGAGACCCGCTACCGCGAACGGCCCTTCGACCGGCTCGACAGGCTCGTCACCGCCCTCGTCCGCGGCCTCGAACCGCTCATGGACCGGCCCTTCGCCTGGTTCGGCCACAGCATGGGCGCACTGGTGGCCTACGAGGCGTGCCGGGCGATCCGCGACGCGGGCGGGCCCCAGCCGGCCCGGCTGCTGGTGTCGGGCCGGCGGGCGCCGCACCTGCCCGAGCGGTACCGGCCGGTGCACGACGCCCCCACGGCCGACCTGGTGGCACGGCTCGTGGAGCTGAACGGCACCCCGCGCGAGGTGCTCGACGACCGGGCGGTGCTGTCGGCGTTCCTGCCCATGCTGCGCGCGGACTTCGCCGTGTCCGAGACCTACCGCTGGTCCCCCGGGCCGCCGCTGAGCTGCCCGATCTCGGTGTTCGGCGGGCTGCACGACCCGATGGCGACCCTGGAGGAACTGCACGCCTGGAAGGGGCACTCCACCGCCGGGTGCAGGGTCCGGACGTTCGAGGGCGACCATTTCTTCCTGCACACGGCACCCGAACGGGTCCTCCCGGCCATCGACGCCGACCTGCGGCCCGCACGCGCGAACCCCCGAGGAGCCACGTGGTGACCGAGACAGTGACGGTGACGCGGACCGTGACGGAGCCGTTCCCGCTGACCGATCTGCAGGCGGGCTACCTGGTCGGGTCGAGCCCGCTCATGGAGCTCGGCGGGTTCCGTCCCACCCTCTACCTCGAGCTGGACGTGGTGGGCTTCGACCCGGATCGCGCGGAGCGGGCGATCAATCGGCTGATCCTCCGGCACGAGCACCTGCGGACCGTGGTCCTCACGCAGGGCGAGCAGCGGGTGCTCGACCCGGACGAGGCACCGCCGTTCCGCCTCTCCACCATCGACCTGACCGGCCTCACGCCGGACGGGCGGGAGGCCGCGATCGCGCTGACCCGCGCGCGCATGCGCGACGAGGGACCCGATCCCACCGGATGGCCGCTCTTCGAGATCGTCGCCCAGCGGATCCGGCCGCATCGCACACGCCTGCACTTCGCGATGAGCCTGCTGCTGCTGGACTCCGGCAGCACCCTGCGGCTCCAGGACGAGTGGCTCCGGCTCTACCAGGATCCGTCCGCGACACTGCCTCCGGTGAGGCGGACCTTCCGCGAGTGCGTGCTGTCGGCGGCGGCCGAGGAGAACACCGACGCCCACGAGGAGCACTGGCGCTACTGGCGGGACCGGCTCGACGATCTGCCGGAGATGCCGCGGCTTCCGCTCGCGGGCCAGCCCGGAGCGCTCGACACGGTGCGCCTGACCCGCCGGACCTGTCACCTCAGCCGGGATCAGTGGCAGCGGCTACGGCGCAACTTCCGCGCCAACCGGGTGCTGCCGACCACGGCGCTGCTGCATGTGTTCGCCGAGGTCCTCGGAGCCTGGGCGGCGACGCCGCGTTTCTGCCTCAACGTCCTGCACCAGAACTGGTCGACCGGCCATCCCGAGGCCGAAGGCGTGGTGGGCCAGTTCAGCCAGACGCTGCCGCTCGAGGTCGACCTCCGCGGCGACGAGGACTTCTGGGCACGCGCCGCGCGGCTGCAGCGCCAGTTGTGGAAGGACCTGAAACACGCCGACGTGACCGGGGTGCGGGTCACCCGCGAGCTGGCCGCACGCCGCGGCTGGACGCCCCGCGCGGCACTGCCGTACGTCTTCAACAGCATGCTCGGACCGGGCCGGCGGGACGACGCTCCGCACCGCCCCGCCTGCCGTACGGTGACCAGCGGCATCCGCACGCCCCAGGTCCTGGTCGACAACCAGATCCAGGACGGCGTGGACGGGGGCATCTCCTGCGTGTGGGACGTCGTGGACGACGCGTTCCCGCCCGGTCTCCCCGACGCGATGTTCGCGGCGTACCGGAGCATGCTGGAGCGGGTCGCCGAGCCCGACGGCGCGACGGCGGGCCCTGACCCGGTGTCGCGGACGCACCGGGAGCTGATCGCCTGGATCAACGCACCGGCCCCGGCGCCGGTCGACGAGCGTCTCGAGGACGGGTTCCTGCGCCACGCGCGGGAGCGGCCGCACGCACCCGCCGTGGTGACCACGCGCCGCACGCTGACGTACGGGGAGCTGGAGGCCGCCTCGCGGGCCGTCGCCGGCCGGCTCCGTGACCGGGACACCGGCCGGGGCGACATCGTGCCGGTCATCATGGCCAAGGGCTGGGAGCAGGTGGTGGCGGCGCTGGGCGTGCTGCGCGCCGGTGCCGCGTACTGTCCCATCGACGCCGCCCTGCCCGCCGAGCGGATCGACCACCTGATCGGTGAGTGCTCGGCCCGGGTCGCCCTCGGTCAGTCCCACACGCCCGCCGAACACCCGCTGCCGGTGCTCGACGTCGACCTGCTTCGCGCCGCCGGTGAGCCCGCGCCCGAGCGGACCGGTGACCCCGCGGACCTCGCCTACGTCATCCACACGTCCGGCTCGACCGGCAGGCCCAAGGGGGTGATGATCGAACACCGCGCGGCGATGACCACGATCACCGAGGTCAACCGGCGCGTCGGGCTGGCTCCCGAGGACCGCGTGTTCGGCGTCTCCTCACTGAGCTTCGACCTGTCCGTCTGGGACGTGTTCGGCACTCTCGCCGCCGGTGCCGCCCTCGTGCTCCCGGACGCCACGCCGCGGCCCGACCCTCTTGGCTGGGCGGGCGCCGCCGCCGCGCACGCCGTCACCGTGTGGAACTCCGTGCCCGCGCTGGCCGAGATGCTGGTCGAGGTCGCCGAGCAGCGGCCGGAGACGGGCCTCGCACCGATCCGCGCCTTCCTGCTGAGCGGCGACTGGGTCCCCACGACGCTGCCCGATCGGATGCGGGACCGGTGGCCGGACGTACGGGTCATCAGCATGGGCGGCGCGACAGAGGCCTCCATCTGGTCGAACGTCTACGAGGTAGGCCGGGTCGACCCGGCCTGGCGCAGCATCCCCTACGGCACGCCGCTGCGCGGCCAGACCATGAAAGTCCTCGATCATCGCCTGGACGTGCGGGTGCCGTGGGCCACCGGCCGGATTCACATCGGTGGCGCCGGTCTCGCCCGCGGCTACGCGGGTGATGAGGAGCGCAGCGCGGAGCGGTTCATCCGCCATCCGGGCACCGGCGAGCGCCTGTACTGGACCGGTGACCTCGGCCGGTACTGGCCGGACGGCACCATCGAGTTCCTGGGCCGTGAGGATCGTCAGCTGAAGATCCAAGGGTTCCGCATCGAGCCGGACGAGGTCGAGGACGCCATCCGCAGCCATCCGGACGTGCGTGAGGCCGCCGTCTGCGCCGTGGCCGCGCCCGGCGGGCAGCGGCGCCTCGTCGCCCTCGTCGTCCGGCACGACGGCCACACCGCCGGCGCCGCGGCGATCAGCGAGCATCTGAGCGCCAAGCTGCCCTCCTACATGGTCCCCGGGCACATCCACCTGGTCGAGCATCTCCCCCTGACCCCCAACGGCAAGGTGGATCTGCCGCGGGCCCTGCGGACGGTCCCGATGCCGGCCGACGCCCACGAGGACGGGTTCACCGACGACCGGGTGATGGGACGGCTGGCCGAGCTCTGGCGCGAGCTCCTCCAGGTGCCCCAGGTCGGGCCGGACAGCGACTTCTTCGCGCTGGGCGGCAACTCCCTGCTCGCGCTGCGCCTGCTCAACAGGGTGCGCGCCGAGCTCGGGAGCGACCTGCGTTTCGGGCAGATCTTCGAAGCCCCCACCGTACGGGCGCTCGCCGGGCGGATCCGTGAGGGGGGCCGGGCGGCGTCCTGCGCGGTCGGCCTCTCCACGGACGCCGGGCGCGAGCTGTTCCTCTTCCACCCGGTGGGCGGCTCGGTGAGCACCTATGGGGAGCTGGCCCGCGCCTGGCCCGGCCCGGTCCGCGCCTTCCAGAGCCGGGCCCTCGCGAATGAGGACGCCGCGCCCGAACCCGACCTGAGCGCGATGGCCCGCACGTACCGGGAAGAGCTGCAGCGGCTAGCACCCAGCGGGCCGTACGTCCTCGGCGGCTGGTCGATGGGCGGCGTCCTGGCCCATGAGGTCGCCGGGCAGCTCGCCGAGCAGGGCCACGGCTGTGCCGTCTTCATGATCGACAGCACCGCCCGTGAGGGGCGGTTGCCCGAGACCGAGGCGGCCGGCCACGTCGAGTTCCTCACCGACCTGGCCGGCGGCCGTCTCCCCGAGTCCGCGGCGTCGGCCGTGCGGTCGTCGCCCGGCACCGCCCGCGAGGTCGCGGTCAGGCTCGGGCTCTTGCCGTCCGAGGTCGACGAGACAGGCTACGAGCGGTTGATGCGGGTGCACGCCCACAACCTGGCGATATTGGCGGCGCACCGCCCCGCGACCTCCGGCCTGCCGACCCTGCTGATCAACGCGGTCGACGGAGTCGGCTCGGCCGCGGACTGGCGCAAGGTGTGCCCGGCCATCGACGTCCAGACCCTTCCCGGCGACCACCACTCGATCGTCGCCCCTGACCGGGTGCCGGAGATCGTCGAACGCGTCATCACCTGGCTCGAGGCGAATGCCCTGTGAGCGGCGCGGACGACGGAGACCACAGAGAAATGGAGACGATATGACGCACGACGAACCGCAGGGCGGTGCCGTGGAAGGTGCCGCGCGAGCCTTGCGCGGCTCCTTCGACGGCGACGTCCACCTGCCGGGCGACGCCGAGTACGACACCGTGCGGCTGCCGTGGAACCTCAGGAACGATCCCCGGCCGGCGATCGTGGCGGAGGCGACCGGCCCCCGTGACGTCCAGACCGCCGTACGGGTGGCACGCGAGCACGGCCTGCCGTTCGCGGTCCAGGCCACCGGTCACGGCACGCTGGTGCCCGCCGACGGCGGGCTGCTCCTCAAGACGGCGCGGATGGCCGCGGTCGAGGTCGACGCCGAACGCCGCACGGCGCGGGCCGCCACCGGCGCTCTCTGGTCCGACGTCCTGGCCGCCGCGGCGCCGCACGGGCTGGCACCCGTGTCGGGCTCGCCGTTCGTCGGCGTCACCGGCTACACCCTCGGCGGTGGCGTCGGCTGGCTCTCCCGCGAGTACGGCTTCGCCGCCGACAGCCTGCTACGGGCGGAGGTCGTGACGGCCGACGGCGAGACGCTCGTCGCCGACGCCGAACAGAACCCCGACCTGTTCTGGGCGATGCGCGGAGGCAGCGGCAACTTCGGCGTCGCGACGTCGCTGGAGTTCCGGCTCCACCCGGTCGGCGACGTGTACGCGGGCATCTCCCTCTATCCGCTCCAGGCCGCCCCGGAGACGCTCGCCCTCTACCGGGAGTGGGCGCTGGAGGAGCCGGATGAGATCAACACCGCGCTCACACTCATGCAGCTGCCCGACGGGCCGCCGATCCCCGAGCCGATGCGGGGCCAGCGCCTGCTCGCCATACGGGTGTTCTCCACGCTGTCAGCGGAGGAGACCGGGCAGCGGCTCAAGCCGCTGCTGGGGGCGGCCGGACAGCCGATCGTGCCCGGCTTCGCCGTGATGGACTTCACGCAGGCCAGCGATGTGGTCGCCGGGCCGCCGCCACCGCCGCTGGTGGCGCGACAGCACATCGACCTGTTCGAGGAGATGCCGGACGGCCTGCTCGACACCGTGAACGACGCCATCAACCCGGACGCCACGTCGCCGCTCAACGCGATCGAGGTACGCCACTGGGGCGGCGCGATGGCCCGCCCCGGTCCCGGCGCCGGTCCGGTGGGGCACCGCGACGTCCCGTTCACCGTGATCAGCACGGCCATGTACCCGCCGTCGGCCGACAGGGAGCGCATCGAGTCCTACGTGGACGACCTCGTCACCCGTACGGCGCCGTACGCCACCGGTGGGACGTTCCTCAACTTCCTGGGTGACCCGGCCCGCGCCGAGACCGCCTTCACCGCGGAGAACTACGCGCGGCTGCGTGAGGTGAAGGCCACCTGGGATCCCGGCAACCTCTTCCACCTCAACCACAACATCCCGCCGGCCTGACGGCCCGGCCCCCACGGCGATCGCGGGTTCACAAAGGCGTGAACCCGCGATCGTTCTCGGTGGCTCTCAGCCGGGTTCGCCCGATCGGGAGTTGACGAGCGCGGGCACTGCGAGGAGCACGGAGGCGCCGGCGATGGCGAACACCAGCGACGGGCCGGAGTGGTAGATCGGCAGCCAGATGACCGGCGCGAGCGCGGCGCCGGTGAACCGGAACGCCGAGACCGCCGACAGCGTGCCGCCGCGGTTGCCGGGCACCGCGCGCACGGTCAGGTCCTGCAGGGCGACCACCAGCATCGACGCCGCGGCGCCGGCGGCCGTCCAGCAGAGGGCCAGGACCGCGACCGAACCGGTGGTTCCGACGAACGCCACGAACCCGCCCGTCGCCACGGCGGCGACGATCCCGCACGCACGCGCGCCGTAGCGCCCGCACAAGGTGCCCCACACCGAGCCGAGCACCAGGCCGGCCACGCCGAACCCGATGAGGGCCACACCGGTCAGGCCCGGGCTCGCGTCCAGGCGGTCGTGCAGGTAGAGCGCGACCAGGAAGGGCAGCGCGGACGCCCCGAGGTAGGAGAAGAACGCGCCGCCGGCCAGCATTCCGACGTCGCGGCGGAAGAGGGGCCGGAACCGCGGCGCCGCCGCGCCCGGCCGCGGTTCGCCGGGTGGTGGCACGAGGCTCAGCAGAGCCGCCACCCCCGCCACCACGACGAACGCGAGCCGCCAGGTGTGCGCGGCGGCGAGCCCGCCGACCAGAGGGGCGAAGGACTGACCGGCCGCCATGTAGCTGGAGATCACACCGACCGAGCGGCTGATGCGCTCCTTGCCGACCATGTCCGCGAGGCCCGCCACGAGCAGCGGGCCGGTGAAGGCGTTGGCGGTGCCGAGCACGGCGCGAGCCGCGAGAAAGACCCCGAGCGTGGGGGCGAACGCGCAGATCAGCGAGCCGGCGGCGTAGACGAGATAGGCGGTGCGGACGGTGCGCCTCCGGCCCCAGCGCTCCCCGAGCGTCCCGGAGACGAGCTGGGTGATGGCGAAGGGCACGAAGTAGGCCGTCATCGAGATGGCCACCGCGCCGCTGGAGGCGTGCAGCGACCCGCCGATCTCCGGCAGCATCGGCGCGACCGTCCCCCCGCCGAGGGGCCCGAGCAGCGCGCCCACGTAGACCGCGGAGACCGCGACCCGCGATCCGCGGCCCGCGGGCGTCCGCTCCGGCAGGGTCCGGGCCGTCACCGGTCCCCCTTCATACGCTCCTCCCGAGATGGGCCAGGATCTCGTCGGCGGCCCGCGGCGCTCCGCCGGCCTCCCGCACGTGCTGCCGCATCTCGAGGACGTCGCGCCGCACCGACTCGTCGGCGGCGAGCCCGGCCACCGCGTCGCGGAGCCGGTCCGCGGTGAGCTCCTCCGGACGCACCACCCGGGCGAGGCCGAAGTCGCGGACCTGACGGACGAGCCCGTCGACCGCCTCCATCTGCGGCACGACGACCAGCGGCGTTCCCTCGTACAGGGAGTGCATCACGGTGCCGGTCCCGGCGGAGCAGACGGTGACCGCCGCCTGCCGGAGAACGGCCTGGAACGGGATCCACTCGTGGACCTCGATGTTCGGCGGCAGCGGGCCGAGCTGCTCGACTCCGGCCCCCGGCCCCACCGCCAGCACCGCGTGCCACGGCTGGTCGGTGAACGCCTTGACGCACAGCCGGAAGAACTCCGGCTGCAGGTTGAAGGTGGTGCCCAGCGAGATCAGCACCACTGGGAACCCGTTGTCCGGCGGTTGCCAGTCCCCTTCCAGTGCGCGCCGCCGGAAGCAGGGCCCGACGAACACGAACTGGTCGTCGTCGGCGGCGTCGACGTACCCGAACCTGCTGGGATAGAAGACGATCTTCAACGCGTCCGGGTCGCCCCGCAGCCCGTGGAAGGCCACCTCCGGATCGACGCCGTGCATCGCGGCGAGCCGATCCAGCGCCGCGCGGAGCTCGTCGTAGGCCTGGTCGCCGATCTGCCGCGTGACGTGCTGGCTGACGCACCCGACCGGGAAGAGCCGTACGCTCGGCCGGTTCCACTTCTCGCTGAAGAGCTCCCCAACGAAGCGCACGAAGCCGTCATAGACCACCAGGTCCGGCAGGTCGTCCTCGAAGAAGGTCTCGAGCACCGGAGTGATCGCCGCGCTCTCGCGCGCGCTGGTGAGCAGCAGCTTCGCGAGCCAGTTGTCGATGCCGGGCGGGAAGTCCCGCTGCACGTCGATCGTCGAGGAGTAGACCGGCACGGTGGCACCGGTGGAGGCGATCTCCGCCGCGTAGGCCTCGGTCGCCGGATAGGTCACCCGGTGACCGCGACGTACGAGCTCCTCGACGACCGCCAGGGTCGGCATCAGGTGGCCGGGCGCGGGTGCGTTGAAGAAGGCGATGTGTGTCACGGGGGTGCCCTTCCGGCTGCGGGTCTGCGGTGGTCGGCCTAGGCGGAGCGGCGGCCCCTGATCGAGCAGAACAGATGGCTGCGCGTGACCATGCGCGGGTCGCGCATCAGCACCTCGGTGAAGGTGTCGACCTCGTCCCCGCTGATCCCGGTCTCGATGATCTGCTCGCGTTTCTGGCTCACGTTGTTGGACAGCAGCCGCGAACCGGCTTCGCCGCCGGTCCATGCCTCGGAGTGCCAGCGGGTGCGCACCGAGGTCAGCCCCGCGTCCAGCATGGTGGCGTGGATCTCGTTGCCCCACTCCTGGTGGACGCCGTGCCTGCGGCCGACCTCATAGAGCGCGGCCAGGACGCGGCGGAACAGGCCGGCGTCCTTCTCGGTGGGCGCCGTCACCACGTACGGCTCGGAGAGGACGAACTCACCGAGCAGCAGCCAGCCACCCGGTTTCAGCGTGCCGGCGAGCCGGTGCACGAGTTCGCGGCGGTTCGGCAGATGGTGCGTGAGCAGGCGGGCGTGGATGAGCTCGAACGGCCCGGCGACGGGCAGTGGCTCGTCCTTGCTCATGTCCTGCGTGTGGATGTCGACGTTGGGCTGGGGGGTCAGCATGTGGGTGTCCTGGTCGACCGCGGTGACCCGGCCGTCCGGGCCGACGAGCTCGCACAGCCGGTTCGTGATCGAACCTCCGCCGGCGCCCAGGTCCAGGCACGTCCAGCCCGCACCGACGCCGATCTCGTCGAGCTCGGCGTGGGTGAAGGGGTCGAGGAACGCCTCCAGGGGTGTCAGCTGCGCGGACACGTTGTTGAAGACGTAGTTGGCGATGTTGGGCATCGGGCTCCTCTGCCGGTCGGCCGTCGCGGAGGACTCGCTCACGGCTCGTAGCTGAACAGTTCCTTGTCTCGGTACGTCTGGTCGCGGCGGTCCATCGCCTTGAGCAGCAGGTCACGGACGCGCGCCACGATGGGGTTGGTGGTGTGGCCGAGCCGGGACACCAGCCTCGAGTGATTGACGATCTTGCTCGCGCGCCGGGACCGGACCCGCTCGTACGTGCGCAGCGCGGCCGGCACGTCCGACATGGAGCCCAGCAGGACGGCGAGGCGCGCGGCGTCCTCGAGGGCCATGTTGGCGCCCTGGCCCAGCACCGGGCCGATCGGGTGCGCGGCGTCGCCGAGGAGCACCACCCGCCCGGCACGCCAGCGCTTCAGCGGGTCGCTCTCGTACACGTCGGTGACGACGAGGTCCTTGATGTCGCAGGAGGTGATGGTCTCGGGCAGCGGGCTCGACCACTCACCCCAGACGTCCAGCAGGTCCGTACGCGCGGTCTCGATCGGCTTGGCCGGCCAGCTGCCCTCCGGCGCGTTGACCGTCGCCGTCCAGAACAGCCGCCTGTCGTCGCAGGCCTCGGCGAAGAAGTGCCCGCCCGGCCCCACGAAGCAGAATCCGTCACCGTGTTCGGCGGGCCGCTTGGAGATGCCTCGCACCGAGGTGAATCCGGCATAGCGGGGCCGGGCGTCGGGCGCGACCGCCTTGCGGAGGACGGAGCGAACCCCGTCCGCGCCGACCACGACGTCGCCCGTCACGGTGCGTCCGTCCGCGAGCCGCAGGGTCGCGGTGTTCCCCTCGGTGTAGGCGGCCTTGACCTCGGCGCCGTGGTGGACGGTGATGGGCGCGGGACCGTCGCGGCGCGTCGCCTCCGCCAGCAGCCGGTGGAGTTCCGCGCGCAGGATGCCGACGAGCGGCGCACCCCACTTGTCACCGAAGCCGTCGAGCTCCCTGCTCTTCAGGAGCCTTCCGTCCGAGGACATGATCGGCATCGGCGCGGCGTGCCGGTCGCTCGGCCATCCGGCCTCCCGTACGGCCGCGCCGAGGTCACTGCTGATCCGGTCGACCGACTTGACGCCGTTCGGGGTGAGTTCGACGCCGGAGCCGGTGTTGCCGAAACTCCTGGCGCGCTCGAACACCTCAACGGCGACGCCGCGCTCGCGCAGGCCCACGGCGAGCGCGAGCCCGCCGATACCGCCACCGGCGATCAGCACCTTGATCGAACTCATATCAGTCTCCCGGCAGCCGCGGACATGCCCTTTCAGGATCCTTCTCGGCGGGCCACAAGCGCGCATCTCCTGAATTGCTCATATTCGTATTCGGGTAAGAGCCTTTCGCTGCCGTGATCCGTTCCATATTGTCGAAATTCACGGTAATTCCGGGAAGACCTTTGGACGGTGGCAGATGACCACGACCTACATCACCGGGAATGCTGTCGGCACCGGGCCGTGGCGCTCGGTGGACGTCTCCGCCGAGGACGTCGAACGGCTGCTGCTCGGCGCGGTGCACCCGTGGGTGACCGGCGCCCGTACGGTCGAGAGCTGGTTCGTGGACCGCGACGACGCGGGGCTGTCCCTGCGGCTGCGCGGCGCGGACGACGGGGACGTGGCGGACCTGCGCCGGCTGATCGAATCGGCGGGCCACGGGACCGTGGCCGCCGAACGCGCGTACCTGCCCGACACCGCGCGGTGCGGTGGGCGGCACGGCGTCGCGGTGTGCGAGGAGCACTTCGCCGCGTCGAGCGAGATCGCGGTGCGGGTGATCGGTGAGACGCCCTCGCCGGCCAAACGACTGCGCGCCGCGGGGCGTCTCCTGCTGGCGTCGGCGTGGGCCACCGGGTCCGTCTGGAACGGCCACGTCGCGTGGCTGCGCGGCCACGCCTGCTCGCTGGGCGGGATCTCCGAGGTCGCCCGGGCCCGCGGCGGCGCCGAGGCGGCCTACCTGCGTAACGAGGCCGAGTGGCTGCGCCATGTCGACCAGGTGCGCGCGGACGTCGCCGTGCCGGGCACGATCTCCGGCAGCTGGTACGACCTGCAGTGCGCGACCTGGTCGAGGCTGGCGGCGCTGGAGCGGGCCGGACGTCTGGACACGCCGGCCGAGACCGTCTTCCGGTGGCTGGTGCGGATGACGAACGCCCGGCTGGGCGTCACGCCCGAGGACGAGGCCAGGGTGGCGTGGCTGCTGTCACTGCCGCTGGTGGCGCCGGGCCCGCGCGAGCCGTACTTCGCCGACGACCCGGCGTCGGTGGACCGGCAGACGCACGAGCAGAGCAAGTACGTCTTCCTCCGCCTGCCGGACCAGGCCCCGGACCTGGTCGGCGCGACGGCGGAGGGACGGCAGGAGCTCGGGCCGCCGCTCACCACGGTGCCGCTGCCCCGGCCGGCGGGCCCGCACCCGTCCGCGCCGCCCCTGGAGGAGGTGCTGCTGGCGCGGCGGAGCGCCTACGGACGCTACCGCGGGCCGTTCACCCGGGGCGAGCTCGGCACGCTGCTGTACTACGCCGCCGCCGAGACGGCCGAGAAGACCATGCCCGGCACGGACGTCACCTTCGGGGTCCGGACCTATCCGAGCGGCGGCAGCCGTTACCCGCTGCGCCTGCTGGTGTACTGCCACGACGTGGACGACGTGCCGCGCGGCCTGTACTTCTACGATCCGGTGGCGCACGCCCTGGAACAGCTCGTCGACCGTGACATCTCCGCGGACCTCATGCGCATCTCGGTCGCCACCGACCCGGACGTCGCCAAGCCGCCGAAGGCCGGCGGGGGCCTCGGCCTCGCCGGCTGCCCGCTGTGGATCTTCACCGTCGCCGACCTGACGTACCAGCGAACGCACTACGGGCTGCGGTCCTACCGCCTTGTCCTGCAGGAGAGCGGGCACCTGGCACAGAACCTCGCGCTCGTCGCCACCTGGCTGGGAAAGGCGTCGGTCGGCCTCGGCGGCTTCTTCGACGACGTGGCCAACCAGGCGCTGGGCCTCGACGGGGTCAACTCGGCCGTGCTGTACGTGCACCCGGTCGGTGTGACGGACCCGCGGTGACCGCCGGCGGAGGGGCTCCAGCGGGCCCCTCCGCCGTACCGGTCAGGTGCCCACGGCCTCCGGCTCGCGCGCCGGCCGGCGCCGGGCGTAGAGCAGGCGGCGCAGCAGGGCGTCGAGCGGCCCGCGCTTGCCGAAGTGCTCCAGCGTGCACGCCGTGGCCACCGCGATGAGCCACACGAGGAGGGCGAAACCGGCCGCGCCGGTGGCGTGGATGTCGTCGCCCAGCCCCAGGCAGACCCGGGACAGCAGCAGCGTGAACAGCGACGTCTGCAGGACGTAACAGGTCAGCGACCGCCGGCCCACCGCCGACAGCGCCCACAGCACCCGCCCCGGGCGCTCGCGCCGCTCCCGCGAACGCGCGGCGATCAGCCCGAACACCGCGACGTACCCGAGGCCGCCGAAGAAGCCGGTCACGGTGTGCAGCGCGCTGGCCAGGCCCACGGACAGGTCCCCGGCGTGCCAGACCTCGGCGCCGTCGAGGGCCAGCGGGATAGCGCCGAGAACGGAGATCGGGATGAACGTCATCGCGATGCGCCGCAGCAAGGGGCGGTACCGGACGGGGTCCTCGAGGTAGCCCCGCCGTGCGGCCAGGGCCCCCACGAGCATCGCGGTCACGACCGGCCACTCGAGGAGGAGGTGCACGTCGCCCAGCGGCGCCTCGTGCATCCGCGTCAGCACCGCGTGGCCGTAGTCATTCGCCCAGAGCGTGCCGCGGAAGGTGTTCCCATAGGTGTTCTCGGTCAGCGCGAAGATGATCGAGAAGGCCGTCGTCGAGGCCAGCACGAAGGCACCGGTCGCGATCACGCCTCGGCGGAGCGCGCGGTCACTGCGGATGAACAGCCATCCGAACACCAGGCTGCACAGCCCGTACGGCCCCAGAATGTCGGACGGGAAGATGAACACGAAATGGATGTAGCCGAATATCAGCAGGAGCACGCCGCGGCGGCGGAGCAGCCGGCCGGCCTCGCGTGGCGCGGTGCCCCCGGCGAGCTGCCGCGACACCATCATCGCCATCCCGAAGCCGAACAGCGCCGCGAACATCGGGTAGGAGCGGTTGTCCATGATGATCAGGCCGCCGAACGTCACGGCCCGGTCCAGCACGGAACCCCCCACCGGGTGGTTCATGATCACGTTACGCGAGACCGTGTACAGGCCCGCGTGTCCCAGCGCGATCAGCAGGAGCATGAACCCGCGGGCGATGTCGGGCGCCATGGATCGTTCCGCGGCCGTCGTCGGCCCGCGGCTGATCGTGTCCTGCACGGTCGTCGTCTCGGCCGTCCCCATGGCTAACGCACCCCGGCCGGAGCGCCCGGTGCCTGCGGACGGGACCAGCTGTTCTTCATGAGTTCCTCCTGGGGGTGGTGAGGTTTTCCGCTGCCACGAGGTCCGCGGAGTACCCGCCCGCGGCCTCGATCGTCTGGCACAGCGAGTAGGCGGGGAGAAGTCCGGCGGCCTCCGCCTCGACGAGCGCCGGGGCCGCCCGGTCCCGCTCGGAGACGATCGGATCGATGTCGCCGGGGATCGGCAGCCGCAGCACGGGATCGAAGACCGACACGGCCAGCTCGTTCTCCGGCACATAGGCCGCTGCGAGCACGTACGACATGACGCTGTCGTCCCGGAGGGCCACGTACGCGTGCCCGACCCCCACCGGGATGTAGACCGCGCGGAAGTCCCACTGGTCGAGCAGGACCGCGTCGACCTGGCCGAAGGTCGGCGAGCCCACCCGGAGGTCGACGAGGATGTCCAGGACCTCCCCCTGGGGGCAGTAGACGTACTGGGGACCCCCGGGCGGCGTGCGGGTGAAGTGCACGCCGCGCACCACACCGCGCCTGGACTTGCCGTGGCTCGTCTGCGCCACCGGGAAGAGCGGCCGGCCGTGCGCCGCGACGAAGGCCGCCTCCTGGTACGGCGACACGAAAAGGCCGCGCGCGTCCTCGAACACCTGAGGGGTGAACTCCAGCGCGCCGTCCACGGCGAGCTTCCGTGATCTCATGTCGTCTCCTGCTCAGGGGACACGGTCGTGAGTACGCCGAGGAACAGGCCGCGACCGGAATGGAAGCCCTCGAGGTATTCGGTGGTGAACCCGGCGTCTCGCAGAGCCTGCTCGTACTGGCCACGGGTGATCAGGCGATGCCGATAGGGCTCGGTGAAGTGCCGGATGCCGGTCTTCTCGTCGACGACCAGGTAGTGCACTTCCATCCGCGACCAGTCACCCTCCCGGGTGGCGTGCGACACCCGCGCGATGGAACGGTGGTCCGGCGTCATCACCTCCGCCGACACGTAGCCCTCGATGAAGGTCTCCGGGAACCACCACGGATCGACCACCACGACGCCACCGGGGTTCAGATGGCGCGCGAAACGTCGCAGTGTCTCGTCGAGTTCCACCTCGGTCTGGTGGGCGATGGCCGTGAACATGCAGGTGATCGCGTCGAAGCGGCGCGGCAGGTCGAGCGAGCGCATGTCGCCCTGGCGGAGCTCGGCCGCGGGCATGCGGCGCCGGGCGACCGAGAGCATCGCCTCGGACAGGTCCAGCCCCTCGATGTGGTCGAACGACTCGGCGAACCGCGCGAGATGGATGCCGGTGCCGCAGGCGACGTCCAGCAGCGAGGACGCCTCTGGCATCCGGGCCCGGATCATCTCCGTGACCTCCGCGGCCTCCGTGTCATAGTCCTTGCCGCGCCACCATGAGTGGATGAGATCGTAGATCTCGGCGTACCCGGACCCGTACATGCGATCTCCCTAATCGTTTGCCTCAGCGCCCGTCGACGAGGGTGGCGACAGTGCGGTCCAATGCCTGGCTCAGCGGCACGCGGACCCGCCAGCCGGTGATCGACCGGAAGCGCGAGGGGTCGATCGTCAGGCTCCGGAAGTCCGTCACCGGGCTGTCCGCGGGCGGCTCGACGGAGATGACCGGTACCGGCGGACGGCCGGTGCGGGTCGCGACGATGTCGGCGATCTCGCGGAAGACGTCGCCGAGCATGTCGCCGCGGCCCGCACCCAGGGGCCAGTGCCCGCCCACCAGGTCGTCCGGATGGTCCAGCGCCGCCAGAAAGGCGTCGGCGATGTCGTCGACGTGCACGACATCGCGCCGTACGGTGCCGTCGTGCCACATGGTGATCGGCTCGCCGGCCAGCGCGCGCCGCACCATCGACATGACGATGCCCCGGTCGCTGACGGTCTCCGGCGGCCCGAGACCGAACACCGTGGGCAGGCGGAGGGTGATGCCGCGCACGGCCAGGTCAGTGGTCGCCGTCCTGAGGGTCGTTTCCGCGGCGAGTTTCTGCCGGTCGTAGAGGGTCAGGGGACGATCCGGCTCGCTCCCGTCGATCGGCCGCTCCGGTGGCAGGCCGATCTGCGACGCCGCACCGGCGTAGACGACCAGCGGGGGTTCCGGGCCGCCGTTCTTGCCGAGGATCTCGACGAGGTCGGCCATCACACCGACGTTCACGCGCTCGCTCTCGGCCGGGTCGGCGTCGACCGCACGCCACCCGCCGCCGTACTGGATGAGGTCGACCACCGCGGCGGCGCCGTCCACCATGGCGGCGAGCTCGCCCGAAACGGTGAGGTCCGCGGTGCGGACCTCGACGCCGGCCGGCCCGCCGGGTACGACGCTGGGCCTGCGGGCCACCGCACGGAGCCGCACGGGGCGACGGGCGAGCGCCGCCGTGACCGCGGAGCCGACGAGGCCCGAGGCGCCGAGTACGACGATCAGCGGCCGATCCTCCGTCATGCCGCACGTTCCCCGGACGGCGTGCGATGCGGACGGATCAGCAGCACCGGCGAAACCGAACAGTCCGTCATGGCCACCCTCGGATCTGGCGATCGATGACGCTCGGCGGTGCATCCCGGGGGCTGCCGCACGTCGGCGTCGACGCCAGAATCCTCACACGCGCCGTCGCCGCGCCGCGTCTCCGAAATTGCTCTTCACCATTGCATTCCGCGGCGTTTCGTAGAGGGCGGCCTGGTCAATTCCGTGGCTTTCTCTGCTGAATTGTCGTCATTCCCGACACGGCCGGCCGAACCACCGGTTCAGTGCGTCGGTGGGCGCCTCGCCCGGCGCGCCCGCCCAGCAGACGTGCCCGTCCGGGCGGATCAGGACCGCGCTCGCGCCGATGTCCCGCGTCGCGCGCGCGGTGCGATGGTCGACCCGCGCCGGCCAGTTCGACGCGGTGCCGGCGTGCCGGGGCTCGTCCCCGAACTCCAGAAGCAGCCCGCGGCCGCCGTGCAGCAGCGAGCTGACCCGGGTGCCGCCGTCCCCGACGGTCAGGTCGAGGTCGGGCATCCGGGCCCCCAGCAGCGGATGCTCGCCGGGAATGTCGTACCGGACGTCCAGGCCGCCGACCATGCCGGCCAGGTACCGGTTGGCGTCCGGCAGCCGCATCAGATCGGTGAACACCCCGCGCAGCGGCCCGGCGTCCTCGTCGTGGGACATCAGGATGGCCTGGGCGCGCGTGTGCGCCAGCACCCGGGCCGCGACCGGGTGGCGCTCGGTGTGATAGCTGTCGAGGAGCCCGGCCGGAGCCCAGCCCTGGATCTCCCCGGCCAGCTTCCAGCCCAGGTTGAAGGCGTCCTGCATGCCGAGGTTCATGCCCTGCCCCCCGGCCGGGGAGTGGACGTGCGCCGCGTCCCCGGCCAGCAGCACCCGGCCCGTACGGTAACGCTCGGCCTGCCGCGCGGCGTCGTTGAACCGGGAGGTCCAGCGGAGCTCGCCCAGCTCGGTCCCGTCCCCGCTGGTGGCCCGGAGGGCGCGGCTCACCTCCGCCTCGGTGACCGGGGCGTCCCGGTCGAGCGTCTGCTGCTCCGGGCCGGAGAACAGGAAGCGGAAGACGCCATCGGCCAGCGGGAGCATCATGGCCACCCAGCCCTGCCGTGGGGTCAGCTGCGGAAGCCGCCACTGGCTGGGCACCCACTCGTCCCGGCCCTTGAGCGTGATGTCGACGACCACCGCCGAGATGCGGCCGTCACGGCCGGGAAACGGCACGCCGATCAGCCGGCGCACGGTGCTGCGGCCGCCGTCGCAGCCCACGGCGTACCGGCCGCGCAGGGTGACTCCGCCGGTCGCGGCCACGGTGACGCCCTCGCCGTCGTCCTCGACCGACGTGACCTCATGGCCGCGTAGCAGCGGGATGCCGTAGCCGCCGAGGTGCTCCTCCAGGTACGCCTCGACGCGGTCCTGCGGGATGCCGACCTGGTACGGGTGACGGGTGTCCCAGGGCGTGTAGTCCAGCGGCACGGGCAGGCCGGCGAAGTGGCCGGCGGGGAGGCGGCCGAGCGCCCGGCCGAGCAGCGGGTCGAGTCGCCCGCGCAGCTCCAGCACCTCCGCCGTGCGCGGCTGCAGGTTCAGTGCCTTGGAATGGCCGACGGGTTCGGGCAGCCGCTCCACCACGACGGTACGCACTCCGGCGAGGCCGAGTTCGTTCGCGAGCATCAGGCCGGCCGGTCCGGCACCGATCACGATCGCGTCGGCGTCCATGCGCACACGTCCTTTTCTTCTCTCGTCGGCGGGCGCGGATCAGGTGACGCCCAGCACATCCGCCTTCAACGGCTCCCACCAGGCACGGTTGCCGGCGTACCAGCGGACCGTCTCGGCCAGGCCACGGCCGAAATCGATGCCCGGCGCGTGGCCCAGAGCCCGCAGCTTGGCGTCGGAGAGGGAGTAACGCCGGTCGTGGCCCTTGCGGTCGGGCACGTGCCGCACGCGGTCCCAGCCGTGGCCGAGCAGCGCGAGGACGCGCTCGGTCAGCTCCACATTGGTCAGTTCGGCCGTGCCGGCGACGTGGTACACCTGCCCCGGTTCGCCGCGCTCGGCGACGAGCCGGATGGCGCGGCAGTGGTCATCCACGTGGATCCAGTCGCGGACGTTGCGCCCGTCTCCGTACAGAGGCACGTCGCGCCCGTCGAGCAGGTCGGTCACGAACAGCGGGATGATCTTCTCGGGATACTGGTACGGCCCGTAGTTGTTGCCGCACCGCGTGACGCACACCGGCAGGCCGTGGGTGCGCCAGTAGGCCATCGCGAGCATGTCGCCGCCCGCCTTGGCGGCGGAGTACGGCGAGCTGGGGGCGATCTGACTCTCCTCGTCCCACGAACCGACGTCGATGCTGCCGTACACCTCATCGGTGGAGACATGGACGACCTTCGGTACGCCGGCGTCCAGGCACGACTGGAGCAGGACCTGCGTGCCCAGCACGTTGGTGTGCACGAAGTCGCCGGCGCTGTGGATCGAGCGGTCCACGTGCGACTCGGCGGCGAAGTTGACGACGAGATCGTGGCCGGGCACCACGTCGGCCAGCAGCTCGCCGTCGCAGATGTCGCCGTGGACGAAACCGAAGCGGCCGGAGACCGGTTCGAGGCTGGTCAGGTTGCCCGCGTACGTGAGCTTGTCCAGCACCGTGACCTCGACGGCCGGCGGTGGCCGCCGTCCGCCGAGCAGCGAGCGCACGTAGTGCGAACCCACGAAACCGGCTCCCCCGGTGACCAGGATCCGCGTCATGGCACGGCCCGCCCGCCGTGGCATGGCCGCAGAGGTGTGATCTCCATCTCAGACCATGACGATCTCGAAGGCGATGCTGGGTACTCCGCCGAAGCGTTCACCGAACCGCTGGGTCTTCTTCTCGAGAAAACCCCGCGCGTCGGCCATCGGGTGGTCCGGGTCGAGGTTGTCCAGGTAGTAGCCGTGGGCCTCCAGTGCGGCGACCCCCTTGTCGAGCGTGCCGGTGACATCGGCGGCGTGGCCGGCGAAGGGCGAGCCGCCCACGGCGACGTAGCGGACGCCGGCCCAGGGCTCGAGTCCTTCGGCGACGAGTTCGGGGAAGATCCAGCGGTTGCCGGCGTCGACGGCGGCGTCGAGCGCCGCGATCCCCACGTTGCGGTGGTCCGGGGAGTTCCAGTCGCCGCTGCGCCACCGCTCGTGGTAGTTCAGCGTGATCAGGATCTCCGGCCGGTGCCGGCGGATCGCGGCCGCGATGTCGCGGCGCAGCGGCAGCCCGTACTCCACGACGCCGTCACGGTGGTCGAGGAAGTCCACGGTGTTCACGCCCACGATGGCCGCGGCCTCGACCTGCTCCCGCTCGCGGATCCGGCCGGCCTCCGCGGGAGTCATCCCGTCGATGCCCGCCTCACCGTGCGTCACGATGAGGTAGGCCACCTCGCGCCCGGCCGCCGTCCAGGCCGCGACCGCGCACGCCGGGCCGTACTCCAGGTCGTCCGGGTGGGCGACGACGGCGAGCGCGCGCTGCCAGTCGTCGGGCATCGGGGCGTACGGATCAGTCATGGTTCACCTCGGCTCATTCACCTTCACGGCCGCGTAGAGAGTGCGGGTCGTGCAACCGCGGGAGCGCTTGGCCGCGATCGTTCCGATCCCGTATCCGATGGTGTGCACGCCGGAGAGCGCCGCGAGCTCCGCGGGGCGGTAGAACATCGTCTCGAAGTAGGTGAACGACGCGGCCGGGTCGTCGTAGTCCTCCCCGTTCATCAACACGGTCCAGAAGTCGCCGTCACAGATGAAGAGACTGAAGGCCAGCAGGCGCTCCTCGGCTCGCGCCTCGATCACCAGCAGGTCGTCGGCGCCGAAGTGGTCGCGCAGATACCGCAGGGAAAATGCCTCGCGCTCGGGGTCGGGGGTCCCGCCGTACTTCTCGAGGAGCTTGCAGCGCAGCCGCACGATCTCGGACTCGTCATCGCCGATCTTCCGCTCGGAGATGACGATGCCCCGCGACCTGAGCTCACGGCGTTCCCGCCGCACCGACGTGCGCCGGTTCCTCGTCAGCGTGCTCAGATAGCCGTCGAAGTCCGACCACGTCACCCCCATGTCGCAACGGTCGATCATCGGAATGAGCTCGAATCCGCTGGAGCGCAGCGCCGTGCAGAACTCCGGGTGGTCCGATCGCAGGTAAAGGTAGGCGATGCTGCGAATGCCGTTGTCCTGCGACCAGCGGGCCAGTTCGGCGATGAAGTTCTCGGCGGCGGCGGGGTCGTGGGCACCAGGTCCGGCCGGAGCGGTCTCGTAGTTGGGGAACATGACGAGGCAGCACGGGAAGAGACGCGACGGGTCGGCGTCCTTCCACGGATGCGGGCCGTCCGGGGCGAGAGAGATGTCGGTGGCCGCCGATGCTCCGCTCAGCACCATGTACGGATCGAAGCGCGGGTGATCGCCCGGTTCCGGCAGGATTCCGCCACAGAACCCGACAGAGAGCCGGTCGCCGTCGTACAGGCCGAAGGTGTGCAGTCCACTGGCGATCCGGCCCTCGGCGAGCCGGGTCCACCGGCTGGTCAGCGACGCCGGGACGCCGGCGGCCTGCTCGTCCCAGTCATCCGGCAACCCGGCGTGTGCGCGAAAGGTCGTGTCCCTGGTCGACGGGGCCGATGACGGAACGCCGGACTGGTTCATCTCGCATCCTCACCGCTGTCGCGCGTCGGCACTGTCACCGGACACCGGCCGGTGCGGTGCCTCCCGTTCGGGGAGCGCGCCGCACCGGCCGGGCACGTCATGACTTATGCCGGTTGGTAGTCCTTGTGGTCGATCGCACGTTCCCACACCGCTTCGAAGGCGTCGGCGCAGAGCTTGACGACGGCGGGGTCGTCGGTCAGCTCGTGCGGACCGTAGGAGCCGTCACCGGCGAAGTGAGTGAACCGCACCAGGCGGTTGTCGAAGACCCAGAAGTCGTTGCCGGGCAGGCCCAGGTCCGAGGCGTGCCGGCGCGGCAGCCACCGGACCGTCTCGCCGGCCGGGGCGTTCACGATCGTGGTCGTCTCGTGTTCGTAGCGGATGAAGTCGGTGACCGGCTCGGAGACGATGCGGGCACGCCGCCAGTCGACGCCGCGGGCGATCGTCTCGCCGACGAGCTCGACCCACGCCGAATGCCGGTCCAGCTCGATCGGGACGCCGGCCTTCCAGTCCACGTACACCTCGCCCTTGGGGGTGTACATGTCACGCATCTCCAGATGGACCGCGGAGAACTTCGTCTCCGCGATCAGCTCTTTGAACTCCGGAACCTCTGTCATCCTTCACCTCCGGGACAAGCCCCGCCATCCGCGGCCGGAGCCGGATCAGCTGCTCCCTGCCGCGATCGGCGAGCCGAGACCGGACATTCCGCTCGGCCTCCCCATCGTGGCAGGCGATTCAGGCGGCGTCTTCTCCCACGTTGCTGGCTTGTGGGCGTTACGCCACGGTCTTCGGTTTCACGGGGACGCCGTCACCGGGCCGCGGCGCCGGCTGCTCGTGGACCGGCGAGCGCCGCGCGGCACGCAGCGTCCGGACCATCGTGCCCGGCCGCATGATCGCGGCCGGCGGCGCGAGCAGGTGCTGCACGTCCAGGATGACGCTGTGCACCTCGGGTGACACGTGGCTGGCCAGCATTACCTGGCGCACGTACCGGTTGAGCAGGCCGGTGCCGGCCGACCGCGGACCGACGGTCTCGGGGTACATGAAGTCGCTGCCCGTGGACATCTGCCACGGCGTATCGATGATCTTGCCGGCCGCCTTGTAGAACTCACCGGCCATCCGGGCCGAGGCGCGGCCGTGCCGGTCGAGCCGGCGCCCCAGCTCGATCGCCTCCAGGGTCGCGACCGTCATGCCCTGCCCGTACAGCGGGTTGAAGCTGCAGATCGCGTCGCCCAGAGCCACGTAGCCCTCGGGCAGCCGGCGCAGCTTCTCGAAGTAACGCCGCCGCGCCATCGGGTAGTGGAACTTGCGGGCGTCGAGGTCGTCCAGCGGCTCCGCATTGGCGACCAGGTCCGCGAGGTAGGGGAACGGCAGGCCGTCCGCGAACTCCGCGAACCCCGCGGGATCGACCGGAGCGTGGCGACGGTGCCACCCGCCGAGGGTGACGACCCAGCGGTCCCCCTCGACGGCGAACGCGGCGGCGGCGCGCTTGTCGTGAGGCGGCGTCGCGGACATCAGGTAGAGCAGCGCGCCATCGGGGAGATCGCCCGGCTTGCGCCTGAGCAGCCTCGTCGTGTAGCCGACATCGATCTTCACGGTGGTGACCTCCGGCACCGGGCAGCCGAGCTTCTCCAGCCATGGGTCGGTCCGTGAGGCGCTGCGTCCCGTCGCGTCGACCACCAGGTCGGCCATGAGCGGTGCCTCGTCGTCCAGCTCGACGCCGGTGACGCGGCCGGTGACCCCGGCCAGCCCGCAGACGGAGACCTGGTCTCGCGTCGTCACGTTGGGGAGCGCGCTGACCCGGCGCCGCAGCGAGGACTCGAGGAAGGCGCGGGTGAGACTGGTTCCCAGTTTGCCGCTGGGGAACCGGACCCGCAGCGCGCCCATCTGGTGAAAGAGCAGGTCGTCGCCGGGATCGAAGGGCACGGCGCCACCCGCGACGAGCTCGTCGGTCAGGCCCGGGAACAGCTCCTCCAACGCGAGCCGGCCACGGATCAGCAGCGCGTGCGCGTGCGGGCTCTGCGGCACGCCGCGCCGGTCCTCCGCGCCGGTCGGCAAGGTGTCCCGATCGACAATGGTCACCTGGTCGAATCTGCCGGCCAGCGCCTGGGTGGCCACCAGGCCACCGATGGATCCGCCAATGACGATCGCGTGCCCGCCGACCACACCCACGGCTTCTCCTTAAGGTCCGGCGATCGATTGCCTCACTCCGTCCCGCCTGTGGCAAGTTTGGGCAGGTGGCCCTGGATTGTCTTCTCCAAAGTTGCTCGGACCCGCGGACGCCGCGCTTCCCTAAGGCCGGCTCCGGCGCATAATGCAGTTCTCAACAGGAGCCTTGACGTTAATATCCCGCTCTGATCAGATGTATGCGGGTATGGTCAGTCCGTCCATCGACATGATCTTGACCTGCCCTCCAGGTTTTACGGACCGCACCGCGGTTGGGAACGTGCCACTGATTCCGGGAGAATCCAGATGCGTTCTGAGATCGAACGCGTAGTAGAAGGCATCAGGGCGAGATACGACGAAGACCTCTCGCTCACCACCCTGGCCGAAATGGCCAGGCTCAGTCCCTTCCACATGGCACGGCTGTTCCGCCAGGAAACCGGTCTGCCACCGGCACGCTTCCTAGCGACCGTCCGGCTGGAGGAAGCGAAGAAGAAGCTACTGTCCACCGAGTCGAGCGTCGCCGACATCTCCGCTGAAGTGGGTTATGCGAGTCTCGGGACTTTCACCACGAGATTCACCCGGTCGATTGGCGTCTCACCGGGCCGCTACCGCCGTCTCGGCTTACTGCAGACGGTGGTCGGCTTCACGCCGACCGCAGAAGACGCACCTTTTGCCTATGGCGCCATAATCGGGCGCATAACGCGCACCGATGAGCTGATCGGCGAAGAGGTGTTCATCGGGGCGTTCTCCGGCTCGATGACGCGCGACCGGCCGGTCAGGTGTTGCCGAGTGGCCCGGTCGGACGACACCTGGTGCATTTCCAATGTGCCCGAAGGTCGATGGTATATCGAGGGCGCATCACAAAGCATCGGCCGCGGCGAGGACTCGATCGTGATGGGAAGTGTCGGGCCGATAGACGTGCAACCCGGCGAGGTCATCGAGTGCGAACTGTCGCTCGTGTCGGCGGCCAAGGCGCGGCTGGCCGACATGAACCGCCGTCCTCTCGCCTACGCGCTACCCACGATCTTCCAGCCGTAGCGCCTCCCGCGCGCGACAGGCGAGCCGGCCACGGGCCATACCGGGGCTGTCACCTGGCGAAACGTGCGAGTTGCCGTCGGGAGGACCGTTCGCGATGAGAGTGGTGCCGGTGGCCGACGCCACGGCACCACCCCTCATCGCGTCCGTCGTCCGCCTCGGACCATCAGCCGGCTCCGCCGGGGAACTCGCCCGTTTCGAGCCACATCTCGATGCCCATCTTCATGGCCAGGTCGACGTATTCGAAACGGATACCGAGCGCGTTCGGCTCAGTGATGACCCAATGCGGAGTCGCGTCCTCGATGAGACCGGGTCGGCCCGTGAGGCCCACACCGCTCGCCATCACGCCGACACCGTTCTCCCGCAGCAGTTTGACGCGTCCCGCCATGTCCTCCTCCCATATCCCGACGTGGTGGATCTTCTCCTGGCCGGACCCACCGAACACGCCGTCGGCGGTCGCCTCGATGAGCTCGTAATAGGGAGCCCCATCCTTGGAGTAAACGACACGGATGAGATCCTCATGCGACCCGTCGGGGCTGGACAGGCGAATGGCGGCCGGCGTCGGAAACGTCACACCATGCTGGCGCGACATCTCCTCCATGGCCTTGTCGAGATCGGGCACGAGGACGCCGATGTGGAAGTAGGAGGGCTCGTTCATGGCAGCTCCGATCAACATGCCGATGACGCCACTTGAATGGCGACCGCCCAGTCCACTCTTCGGTCATGGCCGGTCGGGCGATGGCAACAGTTAATCATGCGCGAGCCATAATGTCAGGGCCACATATATGCACTCCCAGGAGCGCAATATCGGAGATGTAGACGCAGGTCAGCGGGGACATAATCGGACTGCCGGGATTATGGCACTCAATACTGGTCTTCGATCGGGACAAGCCCTTATCACCTCCCGTCCATACGGCCGGGGCCGGCTCTCAGTGGAGGCCTCCGGATTCCGTCCCGGCCGATGTCGGCCATCTCAATGGCGCCTGTCTCCTTTACGCCGCGACTACTCCTGGTGAAGTAGATCCGCCCCCACCTACACCGGGGTCGGCAGCCGCGAGAGTCCTCCCCCGTACGACGACGGCGGACGGGTCGACCCGTGAGCATCGACCGGGAACGGCTATCAGCGAGGAGAAGGACCACATGGCTTCACAAGAGGTCGACGACGGCATCGTGCGCGCACTGCGCGGCGCCTTCGGGGGCGCGGTACATCTACCGGGCGACGTTCCGTACGCCGCCGAGCGGCTGCCCTGGAACCGCAGGATCGATCCCCGGCCGGTGATCGTCGCCGAGGCCACCGGCCCGAAGGACGTGCAGGCCGCGATCCGCGTGGCGCGCGAGCACGAGCTGCCGTTCGGCGTCCAGTCCACCGGTCACGGCACCCTCGTGCCCTCCGACGGCGGGCTGCTGCTCCGCACGTCCCGGATGGCGGCGGTCGAGGTCGACGCGGAACGCCGCACGGCGCGGGCCGCCACGGGCGCGCTGTGGTCCGACGTCATCGCCGCAGCGGCGCCGTTCGGGCTCGCGCCGCTGTCGGGTACCCCATCGGTCGGTGTGACCGGCTACACGCTCGGTGGAGGCATCGGGTGGCTCTCGCGAAAGTACGGCTTCGCCTCCGACAGCCTGCTGCGCGCGGAGGTCGTGACCAGCGACGGTGAGCTGCGCACCGTCGACGCCGAAGAGAACCCCGACCTGTTCTGGGCCATGCGCGGCGGCAGCGGCAACTTCGCCATCGCGAGTTCCCTGGAGTTCCGGCTCTATCCGGTCGGCCAGGTCTACGCGGGCTACTCCCTGTACGACATCACGCGGGCCCGTGAGGCGCTCGCGTGCTATCGCGACTGGGCGCTGGAGGAACCCGATGAGATGAACACCGCGATCACGCTGATGAGCCTGCCCGACGCGCCCATGATCCCGGAGCCGATGCGCGGCAAGCGGTTCCTGTCCATCCGCGTGTTCCACGAGGGCACGGCCGAGGACGCCGAACAGCGGCTGCGACCGCTGTTCGACGCCGCCGGACCACCGCTGATGAACGGTTTCGCCGTCATGGACTTCGCGGCGTCGGGCGTCGAGATGACCGGCCCGCCACCGCCTCCGGTCCTGGCCCGGCAGCAGATCGAGCTGTTCCGGGAGATGCCCGACGGCCTGCTCGACATCCTGGTCGAGGCCGCGGGCCCCGAGGGCGACTCTCCGGTCAACGCGATCGAGGTACGTCACTGGGGCGGCGCCATGGAACGCCCGGGCCCGGACGCCGGCCCGGCCGCGCATCGCGACGCGCCCTTCTCCATCATCGCGACGGCCATGTACGGCGTGCCCGACATGGACCCGGTCATCGCCTCCTACATCCACCAGCTGTCCGCCAAGATGGGCCCGTACTCCACGGGTGGCTCGTTCCTGAACTTCCTGGGCGACCCCGCCAAGGCCGATACCGCCTTCACCGCGGAGAACTACGCGCGGCTGCGACAGGTCAAGCGCACCTGGGACCCGGACAACTTCTTCCACCTCAACCACAACATCCCACCCGCCTGACCGGCGCACGGCGCGGCCTTCTCCGGGAGCGATTCGCTCCCGGACAGGGCCGCGCCATTTTCACCGCAGAGCATTTTGGGAGATGCCCGCCAGTTCGGACCGACGGAAGATTGGGGCCAATGTCATGGTGACCTGTTCGAGAAGCCCGTGAGCTCGCCGATAGCGGCTGAGCCTCTCGAACTCGTCCATGGGACAGGTAAGAGAGGTGTCATGGGCATCGGAAGAATTCCGTTCGGCCATCATGGGCCGACCGAAACGGCGCGGAACGCCGGATGAGCGAGAAGAAGAAGAGCCGGCGATCGATCCAGATCGCCGTCGCAGCGCTTCTCGTCTTTGCTGTCGCCATTCACTTGTGGGTGAGCGCGCAGTTCGGAATGTGGCTGGTCATCGTGGTGGTGGGACTGCTCATCCTCCACATTCCCGTCGCCATGTTCATTCGCCGCTCGATGCGCAGGCGCCGTGCGGCGGCCGCCGCACCGCCCGGCCCGTAACCGCGCCCCTCGGGCGCGGTTTTCGAAAAGCACGGCCCGCGACCCGGCGCCGGCTCGCCTTCACGTGAGTGACCACGTGCTGCGCGCGCTGCGCCGGGTCGCGCCATTTCTCGTCCGTTGTGAAATCGCCCGATCAGCCCGGTCCGGGGACATTGTTGGTCTCGCCGGCGAGCTGCCGGGCGAACTCGGCCAGCTCGGCCTCGAAGAACTCCTCGGTGTCGGTCACCGCCCACGTCATGTGGCCGAAGATCTCCATGGCGATGATGCCGTACAGCTTGGTCCACGCGGACAGGAAGGCGAACACCACCAGGGGCTCGAGATCGGCTCGTTCGGCCACGTACATGTCCAGTGAGGGCACCAGGTAGCCCTCGATCGGATCGACGGCCGGAATGACGAGCGTGCCGCGCCGCCACAGCTCCGCGAACTCCCCGAGGAACGCCACCCCGACGCACGCCACCGCGTCATCCGGCGCGCTCGGCTCCTGGTCCGGGCCGGCCACCCCGGCCACCGGCGGGCCGAGCATCAGGCCGAACTCCTGCCGGTGCTCCAGTCCCCACTGGCGGAACGCCCGGGCCATCGCGAGCACGCGGAGGATCGGATCATCCGTGGGCGCCTCGTCGCGGGCCGACTGCGTCACGCGCCCCAGCTCTTCGAACAGCTCACCGCGGAGCGCCGCGACGAGCGCGTCCAGGCTGGCGAAATAGCGGTAGAGGGCCGAGGTCGTCATCCCCATTTCGCGGGAGATCGCCCGCAGCGAGATCGCCGACGGCCCGCCCGCGACGAGCAGTCGCCGCGCCACGTCCTTGATCTCGGCAACGGCCTCGGCTCGCCGCCGCTCTCGCCAGGTGGTCGGCACCACGTCACCCGCCCCCCAACATCCCGCTGAGTACTTGACACGAGGGTACACCATAGACAGAGTGAACATCATTCACAGTTCGGTGTGGGGTTCACTCAGCGACGAGTGTGCCGCTCACCGTCACCGGCGAGAGTTGAAAAGAGGTGGCAGGCGATGGCGCGGACGGATGTCGTGGGTGATATCGAGAGGTCCGGTCGGCCCGCGGAGGTTCCCGCGATCGAGATCAGCGGGCTGACCAAGGTCTACGGGGCGTCCGAGACCAAGGCGGTCGACAACGTCTCGCTGTCCGTTCCTCCGGGAACGGTGTTCGGCTTTCTGGGCCCCAACGGCGCGGGGAAGACGACGACGATCAAGATCCTCGCGGGGCTGCTGTCCGCGACGAGCGGCCAGGTGCGGCTCAACGGGCTGGACGTGGCCCGGCAGCGGGCGGCCGCGATGGAGCAGTTCGGCGCGGTGCTGGAGGGGTCGCGCAACACCTACTGGACGCTGTCGGCCATGCAGAACCTCGTGTACTTCGGGCGCCTGCAGGGCATGCGGACCTCAGAGGCGCGGTCGCGGGCGGAGGAGCTGCTCCGTGACCTCGACCTGTGGGACCGCCGGGACGAGAAGGTCGGCGGCTACTCCCGCGGTATGCAGCAGAAGGTGGCGGTGGCCGCCTCGCTCATCGCCGATCCGCCGATCGTGCTCCTCGACGAGCCCACGATCGGGCTGGACGTCGAGGCGACCCGCACCGTCAAGGACTGGATCCGCACGCTCTCGAAGGACCGGGGCAAGACGATCCTGCTGACCACCCACCAGATGGACGTGGTCGAGGAGCTGTGCGACCGCGTCGCGGTGATCCGGAGAGGACAGGTCGTGACCGACCTGCCGACGGACCAGCTGCTGGCCCGGTCCCGGCAGCGCGACAAGTACGAGATCAGAATCGACGGCACCGGCGACGGCCTGGTCCTCCCCGAGGGGTTCACCGCGGTCAGCGGGGAGGAGACGACCCTCATCTCCGGGCGCCTGGAGGACCCGCAGGACCTCTATCCGGTCGTCGACCGGCTCCGCGAGTACGGCGCCGTGATCGAGTGGATGGCCCAGGTCCAGCCGGATCTCGAGGACGTGTTCCTGGACCTGATCAGGGAGCCGGCCCGATGACGAGCGCGGTCACGGCGCCCGGAGCGCTCGGCACGCAGGTCAAGTCCGGCTGGCGGCTCACCCCCCGTACCGGAGTCTCCGTGCTGCGCGCCGAGGTCGGCAAGGGGCTCACCACCCAGCTGGCCCACCCCATCGCGCACATCGTGACGCTGGTCTTCACGGCGACGGTGTACCTCGGCCTGCAGTACGTCATCGGCCAGGGCACGATCCAGCACGACCTCCTCCCCCAGACCCTCGTCGGAATCAGCGGCTACTGGCTTCTGCAGTTCGCGAGCATGGTGATGGTGGCCGACCTGGTCGAGGAGAAGCGCGGCGGCACCTTCGCCCAGACCCAGCTCACCCCCGCACCGCTGTGGTTGATCATGACCGGCCGGTTGATCACCGCCTCGGTGATGGGCGTGGTCGTGGCCGTCGTCGCCACTCTGGTGCCGATGCTGGTCACCGGCACGACCATTCCGCTGAAGTGGGCGGCTCTGGTCCCCTACTCCATGGTCCTCATCAACGTGCTGGCCTTCACGTTCATGCTGGCGGCGTTCGCGCTGAGCTCACCGATGATCGGCGTGCTGCAGTCGTTGCTGACCTCGATGGTCATCCTGCTCAACGGCGCGGTCATGCCGCTGTCGCTGTTCCCGACGTGGCTGGCGGTGGTCGCCCGGCTGCTGCCGACCACGATGGGCGTCGAGGCGACCTCGAAGGTGTTGTTCAAGGACGAGTCGCTGGGCGACATCTGGTCCGACGGCACGCTGCCATGGCTCATCGCCTACACCGTCGCTCTCGCACTCCTCGGCTGGTACGTCTTCGTGCGCAATCACCGCAAGGCCCTGCGCGATGGCCGGCTCGGCCAGTACTAACCGATGCGGAGATCATCATGACGACTCTCACCACGACCACCAACCGGCCGGGCGCACCGGTCAGGGCGTCGCGTTCGCGCCTGTCCACCTGGGCCAACGGATTCGGCAACGAGGTCCACAAGGGCTGGCTGGGCCTCATCGGCGGCTGGCGCGGCACACTCATCCAGATGGCGATGTTCGCCATCTTCTACCTGCTCGTCGTGCTCTTCATCGGACGCGGTCAGCTCCGCACCGACCTGCTCATCACCGGGCTGCTCGGGATGGTGCCGCTGACCTTCATCCATGAGCAGGTCAATCGGGCGTTCTGGAGCTACCTCGGCGACATCCAGTCCGGAACCCTCGAGCAGACCTACCTCACGCCACTGCCGTCGTGGGTGCTCCTGCTCGGGCGTCAGGTCGCCGCCATCATCGGCGCGCTGCCGTACGCCGCGGCCGTGTACGTCACGGGCCTCATCACGATCTCGGCGCACGGCGCCAGCATGCCCAGCGACGTGCGGGTCCTCGTGCCGCTGGCGGCCATCGTGGTGGGCACCAGCGGCCTGGCGCTGATCCTGTGCGGGCTGACCCTGGTGTACAAGCGCGTCGAGGTCGCGACCCAGATCTCGATTGCCCTGTGGTTCATCGCCGGTGGCACGTTCGTCCCGCTCATCAACATGCCCACCTGGGCGGCCTCTCTCAGCCGGGCGATCATTCCGATCGCACCGGGCATCGAGGCGATGCGCGAAATCCTCCTGAAGGGGCGCTCGCTCACGGGCCTCCAGGACGGATGGGGGCTCGGCTGGGTGATCATCCAGCCTCTCCTCATCCTCCTCATCGGCGTGCTGGTGTTCACCCGGTTCGAACGCGTCGCCATGCGGCGCGGCACTCTTGGCCGCTACTGATGACGACCCGGCCTTCACGTACGGACGCGGCGTACCGGCCCGATGTCTTCGGGCCCGCACGCCGCGTCCGGCGATCCGATGGGGAGTGCTCAGGCGCCGGAGGCCTCCGTACGGCGCCGCTTCCTGACGATGAAGGCACCACCGCCGACCACGAGGGCGGCGATCAGCGCGGCGAGCGTGACGGTGTTCCCCGTCCCGCCGCCCCCGGCGGCGGCCCTGACGCTGACGCTCGCCCCGGACCCGGGCAGGGTGACCGAGGAGGGAGCCGTCTGGCCGGCGGGCACGAGCTTGAGGGTCGGAGCCGGGTTCGCCGGCGTGGGGTCGGTGGAGGACGGAATCTGGTCCCAGTTGACGACCGTGCCGTCGGAGTAGGTCTGGTAGGTGGGGAAGTAGACCTGGGCGACCTTCGGCATGTAACCGGCCAGGACCGTGAACTCATCGAACTCATCCGGCTTCACGACGGACTTGTTCGACTCCGCGGTCCAGGTGATCGCGCTGACGGCCTCGCTGACCGACTTGCCGTCGACGACGACCGGCGGGGCGTACGTCTTCTTCTCGATCTTGATCTGCCAGCCGGCGTGCGGCTTCGCCAGGACGTAGGCCAGCGGCGGGTCGGTCGGGAAGGTGACCTTGAGCTTGATCGAGTTGGCGGCACGCTCGGTGGGCATGCGGAAGTCGAGCCGGTCGAAGCTGCCCTGCGCGGCCTGACCGGGATCGACGATGACGTGTGCCGACGCGGGCAGCGTGCCCGCGGCGAGCAGCACGGCCGAGCCGGCCACGAGAGCCAGCAGCCTGGAGATTGTTCGGGTCATTCCGTTCCTCCTGGGGTTACTTACCTGACGGGGTCGTTCCGCGGCTCGGCCGCGTCAAAGGTTCGCGAGCACCTCGCGCAGGGCGGCGATCACCGTGTCCTGTACGCCGCGCGGCAGCGAGGGGTACATCGGCAGGGAGAAGATCTCGCCCGCGAGCGACTCGGTGACGGGGAGAGAGCCCTTCGCGTAGCCGAGGTGGGCGAAACCGCTCATGGTGTGGACGGGCCACGGGTAGCTGATGTTCAGCGAGATGTCGTGGGCCCTGAGCGCCTCGATGATGTCGTCCCGCCGGGGGTGGCGGACCACGTACAGGTAGTACACGTGGTCGTTGCCGTCGGCGAGTTCCGGCAGCACGAGCCCGGTGCCGGCGAGCCCCTCGGCATAGCGCGCGGCCACCGCGCGCCGGCCGGCGATGTACCCATCGAGCCGTGTCAGCTTGCGGCGGAGGATCTCGGCCTGGACCTCGTCGAGCCGGCAGTTGTGGCCCGGTGTCTCGACCACGTAGTACCGCTCCTCCATGCCGTAGTAGCGCAGCCGCCGGAGCCGCCGCGCGACCTCGTCGTCGGAGGTCACGGTCGCACCGCCATCGCCGTACGCGCCGAGGACCTTGGTCGGGTAGAAGGAGAACGCCGCGGCGGCGCCGGTGGCCCCGGCCGGCCGGCCGTGCCGGCGCGCGCCGTGCGCCTGCGCGCAGTCCTCGAGGATCACCAGATCGTGGTCGTCCGCGAGGCGTTCGAGCGGAGCCAGGTCGACGCACTGGCCGTAGAGGTGGACGGGCAGCAGGCACCGCGTCCGCTCCGTGATCGCGGAGGCCACCTGGTCGGTGTCCATCAGATAGGTGTCGGCGCGCACGTCGACGAACACCGAGCGTGCCCCCACGGCGTCGATGGCCACCACGGTCGGTGCCGCGGTGTTCGACACCGTGATCACCTCGTCGCCGGGCCGGACGCCGAGCGCCTGCAGGCCCAGCTTGATGGCGTTCGTCCCGTTGTCGACCCCGACGCAGTGCCGGACACCGTGGTAGGACGCGAACTCCCTCTCGAAGCCGCGCATGCTCTCGCCGAAGATGAGCCGTCCGGAGCGGAAGACGGTGTCGACGGCGTCGAGCAGGTCCTTCCGCTCGTTCTCGTACTCCCGGCGGTAGTCCCATACAAGAGTCGTCACGGACGCCACGTTCCTTCCACAGTGCCGATGAACCGAAGGTCTCCGGGGACACCGGGCACCGCCGGCCGGCCGGTGCGGGCGGACACGGACTCGGCGACCACCCGGACAACGCCGCCGAGCCGGTCACCTCGCCCCGCACCGAGCAGCCAGTCCGGCCGGCGAGCCCATCCGGGTGGTCGAGTACGGCGGAGGACACCCGTCATGTCCGCCCCTCCTGGGAGCGCGGTCGCCGGGCCGTCATCTGCCGGGCTCCGTGCGCAGCGTGTGCAGGCAGGCCAGGAGGCTGCGGGCCTGCATGTCGACGTAGTGGCTGTGGCGCAGAAGGCCGGCGAGCTGATGGAGCGTCATCCACCGGAAGTCCGGATGCTCGTGCCTCTCGGCGGTCTCGACGATGAGGTGCCGGTTGCGCGTGTGGTAGAAACGGCCGCCCTCGTCGGAGAGCGTGACGTCGAATCTGATCGCGTCGGCCGCGGCACGCAGCACCTCGTCGAGGAAGGGCGGACGCGCCCCGGCGGGCAGCCGCTCGTGGTTCTCCGGGGTGCACTGCACGGTCGGCGCGAGCTCGGCCACGTCCACGAAGCCCGGCTCGACCCGCAGCTGCGTCAGCACGTGCAGCACGCCCTCGACGCGGGTCACCAGGAACGCGACGATCCCCGGCCGGCGCGCCGCGAACATGGGCTGGGTCCATCCGCCGACCTCGCGCCCCGACGCCTCGACCTTCACGCCGATGACGTCGAAGAAGCCGCCGCCGTCGTGACTGATCCGGTCCGGGCCGCGGCGCCAGTGGGACAGGCCGGCGAGCGGGACCGTCCGGGTGCGGACCTCGGTGCCGCTGCGCGTCGCGGTGATCCAGCTGAGGAGGGACTCCATCGGATGCAGACCGCCCTCGCCGCCTCCGCAGGACCGGACGAGGGCGGCCGTGAAGCCGTCCCGCCCCGCCCGGTCGCGGCCGGGGCCGGTGAAGGGCAGGCAGGCCAGCACCGAGCGGGCATCCATGTTGACCAGATCGTCGACGCGCAGAAGCTCGTGCAACTGCCCGGCGGTCAGCCAGCGGAAGCCGTCCAGGAGTTCGACGTCCTCCCGGACCTCGATCACCATGTTGCGGTTGCGCTTGCGGAGGAAGGCCGAGCCCTGCTCGGACTGGCGCACATCGGCGATCACCCGGTGCGCCGAGGTGTCGGTGAAGTACTCCAGGTACGGCACCGGCCGGCCGCGGTGCACGCCCGTGTAGTTGCTCCGGGTCGCCTGGACCGTCGGGGAGATCTGCACGCCGTTGCAGTTTCCGGGCTCGGCCTTGGCCTGCATCAGGAAATACAGAACTCCATCGAACTCCCTGGCGAGGATTCCGAGGATTCCGATCTCCGGCTGATTCATTATCGGCTGTTCCCAATATGGCACGGCGCTTCCGGGGATTTCAACGCTCAATCCCTCGACAGCGAAGAAGCGGCCACTCTCGTGCGCGATCGCCCCGGTGTCCGGATCGCTGCGCCAACCGACCAGGTCATCCAGCGGAATCCGTTCGGCATTGGCACTGGTACGCGTCCGCTCGGCGTCCATCCAGTGCCGAAACTCATCTACCGCCGCCGCACTGCCGTAGGACCGGAGCGCCGAATCCGCGACCCGTGCGCCGATATGGCGATCGGACCTGGTAAGCAACAGCGATGGGACGGCGGGGGCATCAGTCATGGCAGCTCTCGTATAGGCCGGCCGGCGACTCCCGGCGGGCTCAGGTTCGCACAAGCGAAGGCACCGCCGCCTCTCCCATATTGCTCTGCCGCAGTGGCACGGCCACCCGATTGCCCGCGTCACTCGACAGCTGCCATCCGCCCTTTCCATAAGCCCGCTTGACGACATATCTCACCGCATGCCACTTTTGGCTCTTAAACACTTTCGGAGGCAGTCGATGTCCCAGACCGCGCGCACGGACGCGTCCGAGAGCACCAGCAGATCGGGGCGTGCCGGACACGGCAATCCTTGGCTGTCGCTTTTCGCGGTGGCATTCGGCGTCATGATGGTCGGCCTTGACGCGACGGCCGTGACGATCGCCAACCCGGCCATCGCCGACGACCTGCACGCCGACCTGGCCGGCCTGCAGTGGGTGACCAACGGTTACCTGCTGGCCCTCGCCGTCGCTCTCGTCCCGGCCGGCAAGATCGCCGACCGCTTCGGCCGCAAGAAGACCTTCCTCGCCGGTGTCGTCGGCTTCTTCATCGCGTCTCTGCTGGTCGGCGCGTCCGGTGGCATCGGGATGGTGATCCTCTGGCGGGTGGTCCAGGGCATCGCGGGCGCGCTCCTTCAGCCCGCCGGCCTGGCCATCCTCCGCAACGCGTTCCCGCCGGCGAAGCTGAACGCCGCCATCGGGATCTGGGGCGCCACGGTCGGCGTCTCCATCGCCGGCGGCCCCATCGTGGGCGGCCTGCTCGTGCAGCACGTCAGCTGGCAGTCGGTCTTCTTCATCAACGCACCGATCGGCCTGGTGGCGCTGTTCATCGGCATGTGGGTGATCCGCGAGTCCCGCGACGAGCGAGCGCGCGGATCGATCGACCTGCCAGGCGTCGTCGTCCTGTCCGGCGCCCTCTTCGCCCTGGTCTTCGGCTTGATCAAGGCGGGCGCCTACGGCTTCAACGACCAGCTTCCCCTGTGGTCCTTCGCCGCCTTCGTCGCGTTGTTCGTGGTGTTCGTTCTCCGCGAGTCGATGACCGCGCAGCCGCTCCTGCCGCTCGGCCTGTTCCGCTCCGGCTCGTTGTCGGCCGCCACCGGTCTGATGATCCTTGGCATCTTCGGCCTGTTCGGCACGATCTTCTTCGTGCAGCTGTACCTGCAGCAGGTGCACGCCATGGGCCCGGTCGAGGCGGGCGTGCGCGTCCTGCCGATGACCGGAGTCTTCATCATCTCCGCACCGCTCGGCAGCGCTCTCACGGAACGCTTCGGCCCCCGCCTGCCGCTGGTCATCGGCATGCCGTGCAACGCGGTGGCCATGTTCGGCCTCTCCCGGATAGGGGTGGACGCGGCCTTCAGCAGCATCTGGCCGTGGTTCGTGCTGATCGGGCTGGCCTTCGGGTTCGTTCTCACCGCGGCCACCGAGGCCATCGTCGGCAACGCCCCGGCGGAGCTGGCCGGTGTGGCCGGCGGCCTGCAGCAGACCGCCTTCCAGATCGGCGGCGTGCTGGGCACGTCCGTGCTCGGCGCGATCCTGTCCATGCGCGTCGGCGACTCCCTGGTCGGTCATCTGACGCACGCCGGGCTGCCACCGGCGGCCGCGGACCAGCTGCTCGCGGCCAAGGAGTTCATCGCCCAGGGTGGCGCACCGGTGCCACCGGGCTCACCCGGTCCGGTCGCGCACGCGATCACCACCGGAAGCCATCTCGCCTTCATGGACGGCTTCCAGTCGGCGATGGCCATCGGCGCCGTCGTCTCACTCTGCGCCACGGTCGTCGCGCTCTTCGTCCGGCGCGGGGATACGCCCACCGAGGACACCGCGGCCGCCTGACCACACCAGGCGATGGCGCGACTCACCGTTCCGGAAACGACGAGCAATACAGGCGAAGACAGGACAGCACGGCTACTGCAAACTCACCATAAGGCCGATATCTGCCACGGCATTGGCCGCGGAATTCACCGACTCCGGAATCGCCTACCGGAGAGATATCTCACCGCCCTGGGGGGTGTCTTGAAAGGCCTCGTGCTGTCCGGAGGGACGGGTTCTCGGCTACGCCCGTTCAGCCATTCGATGCCCAAGCAGCTCATTCCGATCGCCAACAAACCGGTGCTCGCGCACATCGTGGAGAACCTCCGCGCACTGGGAATCTCCCAGGTCGGAATCGTTGTGGGCGACCACGCCGAAGAGATCCGCGCGGCTCTCGGTGACGGCTCGTCGCTGGGCGTCCAGATCACCTATGTCCGGCAGGACGCGCCGCGCGGTCTCGCCGACTGCCTCAAGGTCGCGCGAGCCTTCCTCCGCGAGGAGGATTTCGTGGTGTTTCTCGGCGACAACATGCTCCCCGACGGTGTCGCGGATGTCTCCGCGGATTTCCGTACGAGTGGGGCGGCCGCCGAGATCCTCGTGCACCGGGTGGATGATCCACGGCCATTCGGCGTCGCGGAGGTCGACGCCGACCATCGCGTCACCAGGCTCACCGAGAAACCGGATGTGCCGGCCACCGACCTGGCGATGATCGGTGTCTACTTCTTCACTCCGGCCATTCATGAGGCGGTCGCCTCGATCGGGCCCAGCCTGCGCGGCGAACTCGAGATCACCGACGCCATCCAGTGGATGGTGGAGCGCGGTCGTCACGTACGCGCCAAGCTCTACACGGCCTACCACGCGGACACCGGCACGGTCGAAGAAGCCCTGAAGTGCAATCGAGAGCTTCTGAAGGCCGTCCGACCCGAGGTTTCGGGCAAGGTGGACGACACGAGCGAGCTGATCGGCCCCGTCCTGATCGAGCAGGGGGCGCACGTGATCGGCTCCCGCATCGTCGGTCCGGCGATCATCGGCGGCGGGACGCTCGTGGAGGACAGCTATGTCGGACCGCACACCTCGGTCGGGGAGGACTGCGTGCTCACGATGGCCGGCGTCGGCTACTCCATCGTGCTGAACGGCGCGACCATCAGCGGCGTCCGCGGCATCAACGGCTCCATCATCGGCCGGCAGGCCACGGTGACCTCCGCGGCCGGGCAGCATCGCCTGATGATCGGCGACCACACCGACATCCAGCTCGCGGTCCCGTGAACGAGCCCTCCCCCGCACCCACCTAGCCACCACGCGGTCCCCCCGTGAGGAGTCGGTGTGCGCCCGCCTGGCACACCGAACGCTCGCGCGGGGCGATCGCCGGACATGTCTCGCGCTCCCGCCGTACGGCGGAGGCGCGAGACATCTTCGGCGAGTCCGGATGGCGGGGTTTGGCGGAATGACGTCGGTCAGGAGGGACTCTGTTCACCCGACCGGCGGTTTCGCCGCGACCCGGGGTGATGTCGTTGTGGGTGTTTCCCTGAGACGGAACTGTCCGGGTCAAGCGGTGCCGTTGGGACCTTCGCCGCCGTCCTCGCAGCCGCATTCCGCGCCCGCCGCCGGCTCGCCCGGCGCACCGAGGTCCGGATCCGCCGGGCCCGGATCGCCCGGCTCCGCCGGATCGGCCGGCTCACCCATGACCGGCAGGCTGTCCGGGTCGCCGGTCACGCTGAGGAAGGTCCGGCCGAGACTCGACCGGCCGAACGTGAAGGTGATCACCGCGATGTCGGCCAAGGAGAGCTCCGCGAGGGCCAGCGCGGCGCACTCGGGATCGTCGACCTGGGCCGACAGGACGGCCGGGTCGCTTTCGGCCTCCACCGAGACGCCAAGCGTCTCGAACAGCAGCCGCTGCGCCCTGAAGCGGTCCTCGGGGTCGCGCAGGCGGATCCAGATGGCGTCCGAGCCCGAGTCCGCCTCAAGCTCGCCGGCGGTCCCTTCGGCGACGATCCTGCCGTGGTCCAGGACGGCGATCCGGTCGGCGAGCAGGCCGGCCTCGTCGATGTACTGGGTGGCGAGCAGCACGGTCGTCCCCTCGGTGACCAGGGCCCGTACGACGTCCCAGACCCGCTCCCGCCCGGTCGTGCCCAGGTCGGCCGTTGGCTCGTCGAGGAGCAGCAGGTCGGGGCCGCCGATGATCCGGAAAGCCGTGTCGAGGCGGCGGCGCATCCGGGAGGAGTACTCCCGTACCTTCCGGCCGGCCTGCTCCATCAGGCCGAAGGCGTCCAGGAGCTCTCCGGCCCGGATGTCGGACGCACCGGGACGGTCCAACTGGCGGGCGCGCAGGATGAGGTTCTCCATGCCAGTGAGGTCGTCGTCGACGACGGCGAGGCGGCCGGTGAGCCCCACGTGGGCGTGCACCTGATCGGTTTCGTGCACGGTGTCATGCCCGAATATCCGCGCCGTCCCGGCGCTGGGCCGCAGCCGCGCGGCGAGAATGCGGATCAGCGTGGTCTTCCCTGCGCCCGTCAGGCCCAGGAGACCGTAGACGGATCCTGCTCGCACGTTCAGATCCACGCCATCGACCGCCCGGGTGGAACCAAGGATCTTGACCAGGCCCCGTGCCTCGATGGCCAGATCAGAATGGGAGTTCAACACCGGCTCCTCTGTGGATCCGACACAGCCGCTGCGTCACTGACACATCCTGACTATCTTCTGTCAACTCGGCATCGTGCAGAGGACGGCTGTTGTTACTCCCACCCAGGGCGCAGCGGGCCGGGATGTTACCGCGCAGGGAGTAGCGCCGATCTCATCTCGGTGAGGGAGGCAGGGAACAGGCCTCTTGTCTAGAGTTCGCTCATGGACATCCAGCGCGGACTGCGCAGACTCGCGCCCGACGCGCTGCTCGCCGTCGCCGTGGCCGGTTTCGTGCTGGCCAGCGCCGCGATCGCTCCCCCCGGCCGTACCCATCTCGACCTGCTCGGCTACGTCCTCCTGCTGGCCGGTCCGGCGGCGCTCGCCGCGTGCCGGCGCGCACCGGTGCCGGCGCTGCTCGTCACGACGGTGTGCGTGCTCGGTTATCTCCTGCGCGGCTATCCGGGTGTCGCCGCGGCGCTCCCGGTGATGGTCGCGCTCCTGATCGCCGTGCGGAGTGGCCACCGGCTGAGCGCGCTGGCGCCCGTCGTCGCCATCGTCATCGTCGTGGTGGCCGACCTGACGATCATCGACGGCCAGGACGTCCGGCAGATCATCGAAGACCGGTTCCTGCTGTGCGGATGGCTGGTGGCCAGCGCGGTCCTGGGCGAGACGTTCCGGCAGTGGGCCGCCTACACCGAGCAGGTCGAAGAGCGCGCGGCCGACGCCGAACGCACCCGTGAGGAGGCGGCGCTGCGCCGGGCCGGAGAGGAGCGGCTGCGCATCGCTCGGGAGCTGCACGACTCGCTCACCCACAGCATCTCCATCATCAAGGTCCAGGCCGGCGTGGCCATCCACCTCGCCCGCAAACGCGGTGAGGAGGCTCCGGAGGCACTGGTGGCCGTCCAGGAGGCCAGCACCGAGGCGATGCGCGAGCTGCGTGCCACCCTGGAGATCCTGCGCGACGTCGACACCGGCGCGCCGGCCGACGCCGACGCATCGGACAACTGCTGTGACCGGCTCGCCAGCCTGATCCAGCGGACGCGCGCGGCCGGCCTGCCCACCACCATGACGATCACCGGTGACGAACGCGCGCTTCCCCCCGAGCTCGATCGTGCGGCGTACCGGATCGTCCAGGAGGCGCTCACCAACGTCGGCAAGCACGCCGGTCCGGCCTCCGCGACCGTCCACATCGACTACGGAGCGCATGAGCTGACGGTATGCGTCGACGACGATGGTGCGGCGCCGGCGGACGCCGGGCACGTGCCGGGCGTCGGACTCAGGGGGATGCGCGAACGCGTCACCGCGCTCGGCGGCCGGCTGAACGCGACGTCGAGGCCCGAGGGCGGCTTCACCGTACGAGCCGAACTCCCCGTCCCTGCCGCGTCCAGTGAGCGAGCCATCGAACATCGCGGTTTCGCCGATCATGAGGTGAAAGAGCAAGCGTGATCCGCGTACTGCTCGTCGACGACCAGGTTCTCATCCGTGCGGGCTTCCGAGCGTTGCTGCAGGCAGAGGACGACATCGAGGTGATCGCCGAGGGAGGCGACGGCCGGCAGGCGATCGAGCTCGCCAGGGAGCACGTGCCCGATGTGGCGCTGATCGACGTTCAAATGCCCGTGCTCGACGGCATCGAGGCGACGAGGCAGATCGCCGCCGACCCGCGCCTGTCGGGCGTGCACGTCGTCATCCTGACCAACTACGGCCTCGACGAGTACGTGTACAACGCGCTCCGGGCGGGCGCCGCCGGTTTCCTGCTCAAGGACACCGACCCCTCCGACCTTCTCCATGGCCTGCGGGTGGCGGCGCGAGGCGACGCACTACTCTCCCCCGCCATAACCCGGAGACTCATCGGCGAGTTCGTCTCCCGCCCGCCGAGCGCCGGCCCCCAAGAGCTCGACATCCTCACCAACCGGGAACGCGAAGTGGTCGCACTGGCCGCCCAGGGCCTGTCCAACGACGAGATCGCCGCGCAGATGGTCATCAGCCCCGCCACGGCGAAGACCCACATCAGCCGGGCCATGACCAAACTGTCTGCCCGTGACCGGGCCCAACTCGTGGTCTTCGCGTACGAGACCGGGCTGGTCACCGCGCGGAAGGCCCGGCCGACCCGCCAGCCGCCGAACTCCGACCCGACCGCGCCCGGCGGTCGTTGAAGCGGCCGCGACCGCGAGTACGCACCCATGCCCGAGACGTACTCGCGATCGCGGTCCGCGTCTGCTCGCCATTACGCGGGAGTCGCCTCCACGATGGCGGGCGCACCGGGGGCCAGCGGGATGACCCGGTCGAGCCGGAGCCCGGCCTCCTGGAAAAGGCCGGCGAACTCGGCCTCGGTGCGCTCGCGGCCGCCGTAGGCCAGCATCACCAGGTCGAGGAAGACGGGCAGATCCGGTCCGGAGCCCGGCGTCAGGACGAACTCCACCGAGAGCAACCGGGCGTGCGCGGGCATGGCCTCCCGCACGTTGGTCAGGATCCGCACGGCGTTCTTGTCGTCCCAGTCGTGCAGGACGTGCTTGAGCAGGTAACCGTCCGCTTCGCCGGGGATCGTGTTGAAGAAGTCACCGCTGACCGTCTCGCTGCGGTCGGTGAGCGCGGAGAGGTAGCGGTCGGATCGGGCGACGACCTCGGCCCGGTCCAGCAGGACGCCGTAGAGGTGCGGGTGCGTCTCCAGGACGGTCGCCAGCAGGCTGCCCTCGCCGCCGCCGACGTCCACGACCCGTTTCCAGGAGGAGAAGTCGTACGCCTGCGCGACCATGGGGTTGATCAGGGCGGAGAAGTTGGTCATCGCCGCGTCGAATGTCGAGGCCGACTCGGCACCGTGCTCGTGGAAGTAGTCGAACAGGCCGGTACCCGACGTGGGGTCGAAGGCAGGCACGCCATCGTTGATGACCTGCGGGAACGCCTTCCAGGTCTCGAGCATCCATTCTTCGGCGAAGCACAGGACGAAATCGCGGACGGTCCCGGGCACACCGGAGCGCAGGGCCTCTGACAGCGGCGTGTTGGCGTACGCCGACTCGCCCTCGGCCTGGAAGACACCGATGGAGGCGAGGGCACGTAGCAGGCGGTGCATCGCGACCGCGTCCATGCCGGTGATCGACGCGAGCTCGGCGACGGGCTTGGGGCCGTCGGCGAGGTGATCGGCGAGTTCGAGCCGCGCAGCGATATGCAGGGCGCGGGCCCGCCACATGCCGAACAGGATATCCAGAATCTTTTGCGGCGGAGGCTCGTCCACGGTCTCGCTCCTTCTTCTACGGCGTCGCAGCCTTGGCGAACGTACGTTGCAAGTCTGCACGGGACACAATCTCGCCGGGTCTCTTAAATTGCTCGACAATGGGCGTTCCGCCGGTGTCCGGTAGGCAATTTCATTTCCCCAGGCCATGGCGGTGTAGACGGCGGGCAGCAATCTGGGCGATGACAACCGGCCGGTCACGCGCCCAGTGTGGGTTGCGCCGCCGACCGGCGAGGGGATGAGGATGAATGAATGACCGTCCCTGGCTGATGCGGACCTACGCCGGGCACTCATCCCCTCGAACGTCGAACGCGCTGTACCGGACCAATCTCGCCAAAGGTCAGAATGGGCTGTCCGTCGCGTTCGACCTTCCCACCCAGACCGGCTATGACCCCGACCACGAGCTCGCGCGTGGCGCGGTCGGAAGAGTCGGCGTGCCCATCGCCGACCTGGGGGACATGCGCGCGTTGTTCAGCGGGATACCGCTGGACCTGATGAACACCTCGATGACGATCAACGCGCCCGCGGCGTGGCTGCTGGCGCTGTACCAGACGGTCGCCGAGGAACAGGGGCACCGGGCCGCCGCGCTGGCCGGGACCACGCAGAACGACATCATGAAGGAATACCTGTCGCGCGGCACCTACATCTTTCCTCCCGAGCCGTCGATGCGGCTGACGACCGATGTGATCGCCTACGCCGTCACCGAGATGCCGCGGTGGAATCCGATCAACATCTGCTCGTACCACCTCCGCGAGGCGGGGGCCACCGCCGTACAGGAGATCGCCTTCGCGCTGGCCAACGCGATGGCCGTACTCGATGCGGTCCGCGATTCGGGTCAGGTGCCGCCCTCGCGGCTGCCGGACGTCGTCGGCCGGGTCTCGTTCTTCGTCAGCGCCGGCGTCCGGTTCGTCGAGGAGCTCTGCAAGATGCGGGCGTTCACCGCTCTGTGGGACGGCATCGCCCGCGACCGGTACGGGGTGACCGACCCCGCGTTACGGCGGTTCCGGTACGGCGTGCAGGTCAACTCCCTGGGTCTCAGCGAGTCCCAGCCGGAGAACAACCTCCAGCGAATCGTCCTGAGCATGCTCGGCGTCAGCCTCTCGAAGAACGCCCGGGCCCGCGCGATCCAGTTGCCGGCGTGGAACGAGGCGATGGGCCTGCCGCGCCCGCGCGACCAGCAGTGGTCCCTGCGCGTTCAGCAGGTGCTCGCGCACGAGAGCGACCTGCTCGAGCACGGGGACCTGTTCGACGGCTCCCCCGTCATCGAGGCCAAGGTCGACGAGCTGTGCGAGCAGGCACGGGAGCAGGTCGCCCGGATCGAGTCGATGGGCGGCGCCGTCGCCGCGATCGACGTCATGCGATCGGAGCTGGTGGCGGCGCACGCCCGCCAGCGATGGCGGCTGGAGACGGGCGAGGACGCACGCGTCGGCGTCAACGTCTTCACCGAGACCGAGCCGAGCCCCCTGTTGACCGGCGTCGACGCGGCCGTCGAACCACCGGACCCGGACGCCGAGGCGGCGGCGGTGGGCTCCGTACGCGCCTGGCGTCACGCCCGGGACGCGCACGCTGCCGGCCGCGCGCTGGACCGCCTGCGCGCACACGCCACCGCCGGCGCGAACGTGATGCCGGCGACGCTCGCCTGCGCACGTTCCGGCGTGACGACCGGGGAATGGGCGGGCGCGCTGCGCGAGGTGTTCGGCGAGTACCGGGCACCCGGCGGTGTCCCCGGCTCGCATGTCGCCGCGCCGTCGTCCGGACTCGCCGAGCTGCGTGATGCCGTGGTTCGAACCGCCTCTGACCTGGGCGAACGTCCCCGTCTGCTGATCGGGAAGCCGGGCCTGGACGGTCATTCCAACGGCGCCGAGCAGATCGCGTTGCGCGCCCGCGACGCCGGGTTCGAGGTGGTGTACCTCGGCATCCGGCTCACTCCCGCGCAGATCGTCGCCGCCGCGGTCGAGGAGAGCGTCCACTGCGTCGGCCTGTCCCTCATGTCGGGCGCCTACGGACCGCCGGTCCGGCAGGTGATCGGTGGCCTGCGGAGCCACGGCGTCGCCGACGTGCCGGTCATCGCCGGCGGCATCATCTCCGCCGAGAGCGCGCAGGAACTGCTCGGCCTCGGGGTCTCCGCCGTCTACACGCCGAAGGACTACACGATCAGCTCGATCGTCCGCGACATCGTCGGCCTCATCCGGCGGGCCAACCGCCTGCCCGCACTCGGAAAAACCTAGCGATCAGGAAGAGAAATGCAGAACATCCTCGAAGCGGTGCTCTCCGACGGCATCCGCGCGGAAGATCTGGCCAACCTGCCGCTGCCCGCCTCCTACCGTGCTCTCACCATCCACAAGGACGAGATCGGCATGTTCGACGGGATGGCCACGCGCGACAAGGACCCCCGCGCCTCCCTGCACCTGGACGAGGTACCGGTGCCGGAACCGGACGCCGGTGAGGCGCTCATCGCGGTGATGGCCAGTTCGGTGAACTACAACACCGTGTGGTCATCGATCTTCGAACCGGTGCCGACGTTCATGTTCCTGGAGCGCTACGGACGCCGGTCACCGGCGGCCCGGCGCCACGACCAGCCGTACCACGTGCTCGGCTCGGACCTCTCGGGAGTCGTCCTGCGGGTCGGCGCCGGCGTACAGCGCTGGAAGCCCGGGGACACGGTCGTCGCGCACTGCCTCTCGGTCGAGCTGGAGAGCCCCGAGGGTCACGACGACACGATGCTCGACCCCGAACAGCGCATCTGGGGATACGAGACGAACTTCGGCGGTCTCGCGGAGCTGGCCCTCGTCAAGGCCAACCAGCTGATGCCCAAGCCCGCGCACCTGACGTGGGAGGAATCCGCCTCCCCCGGCCTGGTCCACTCCACCGCCTACCGCCAGCTCGTGTCGCGGAACGGCGCCAACATGAAGCAGGGCGACATCGTGCTGATCTGGGGCGCGTGCGGGGGGCTCGGGTCGTACGCCATCCAGCTCGCCCTGAACGGCGGCGCGATCCCGGTCTGCGTGGTCTCCTCCCCCGAGAAGGCCGCGCTCTGCCGGGCGATGGGAGCCGAACTGACCATCGACCGCGTCGCCGAAGGCTTCTCCTTCTGGACCGAGGGCGGCGAGGCGGACAAGAAAGAGTGGCGAAGGTTCAAGGGCCGCATCCGCGAACTCACCGGCGGAGAGGACCCGGACATCGTCTTCGAACACCCGGGACGCGAGACGTTCGGAGCGAGCGTCTTCGTCGCCTCACGCGGCGGCACGATCGTCACCTGCGCCTCCACCAGCGGCTACGAACACCACTTCGACAACCGGTACCTGTGGATGCACCTGAAGAAGATCATCGGCACGCACTTCGCCAACTACCGGGAGGCGTGGCTGGCCAACCGGCTCGTCACCCGCGGCCTGGTCCATCCGACACTGTCGGTGACCTACCCCCTGGACCAGGCCGCGGAGGCCGTACGGAACGTCCAGCAGAACCTGCACGTCGGCAAGATCGGCGTACGCTGCCTGGCCCCGGCCGACGGCCTGGGCGTGAGCGACCCCCTGCTCCGCGCGGAGGTCGCGGACAACCTGGACCTCTTCCAGCGCTGGAACGCCATCTCGCCCCCGGAACCCGAGCTGCGGCCGGCCGCCCTGGTGGACTCTCCCATGGCCGCCCAGGCCCCCCAGCCCGGCACCTGACCCGCCGAACGCCGCAAGCGCCGACACCTCACCACCGGTCAGGCGGGATGACCGCCCTCACCTGGCGCGCCATGAAGTAGCCATCACCGGAGGCCGGTGACCTACGAGCATCATCGGAATGGTCTGCGATGGACCTCGCCACCACCCGAGGCCGGCATCCCTCGCCGGCACCTGTCGGTGGCGCCTCGGTGGTGGCTAAAGCCTGCGCGCACTGATGTCCCCACCCGGGGGCCGCCTGGTCCCCCGGAAACCACGTCACCGCGGGCCGGACGCCCCCGGAGCCGGCTTCGGGGTGTCCCGCTGGGCAGCGGCGACGTGGTCCGGCACGGGTGAATGGGGTCTGCCGATCCCCCACCTTGCTACGTGTGCGCTGGTCAAAGGTGTTGTCGGTCAAGGAATACCGCCTACCGGAATTCTAGGGCCTGAATTCACGGCATTGGCTCACCAGGAAGTTTTAACTTCTCGTTACCAACCGTTTTCTGAAACATTACGACCGCCGAAATGCAAACGCCGGCCAGCGGCGCCTGTGTCCATACCGCTTGTCAAAGCGGGCGAACGCGGCACCCCATTCCCCTCACCGTCTGCGCCCGCCCCGTAAGGGCCGCAGGGCGCCGTACCGGGCCATCCACAGGCCGACACGAAGGGTTCTAGCGGGCCCTGGGCGCTCCGGCACGCGTTCCGGCCGGGAGTCGTCGACCACCGGTAGCGCCGCTCACAGGCGTCCCAGCGCTCACGACAACGCAGCCGTACACCAGGGCACCCCGCTTCAGGTTCTCCCGATCTCGAGAAAGTGCCGCCCGAAAGTAAGGCGTATTTGCGCCATCACGCACTGCTACGGCAAGTTGCCGTCCGGCATTGAGCAAGGGGGAAGAAGACACCTTTTCGCCCGTGGGTAATCATGACTTGCGGCGGGTGTTGGAAGTTAACAGTCGGAGGCAACGGTTTACAAGAAAGAAACAACAGAGGGTCACGCTTTTGCCACAGGTCGATACCGGACAGTGCTCGGACGCTCGACTCTAAATGGCTCCGTCAATTCAAGTTTCAACTTAATCGCAGATGACGTTGCGATCTCGATTCGACCCATCCACACAAAAAATCGGCTGTTCCCGTGAGATCCGCCGACGAAAGTGATCGCGGCGCAGTATCCGCGGTTCGAGACGGGCGGAGTGGCCGGCGGCGAGCGTACAGCCGTCGGTGGTCCGCTCCGGACGAACACGGCCGCTGCTCGACGGCGCGGATTCGCGAGCGCCGGCTTGCCGCAACGAGAGGCATGACCCCTCTCACGGCTCACGTACCACCAGCACCGAGGAGCCGCGTACCCCGCGCGCCTCTGAACGGCATTGATCGGGAGCACCTTTCCGCCAGAGCAGGTTCATCGGGAGCAGACCATGGAACACCTGATTGAACGCGCCGTAGTAGCCATTTACGAGCGGTACAGCGAGCCGATCCACCTCGAAGAGCTGGCCCGGACGGCGATGCTGAGCAAGTTCCATTTCCTGCGCGTGTTCCGTTGTGTGACCGGCGTGACGCCGGGCCGCTTCCTCAGCGCCGTCCGCCTGCAGGAGGCCAAACGACTGTTGCTGACCACGTCGTTCAACGTCGCCTACATCTCGGCGCAGGTGGGCTACAGCGGCACGGGCACCTTCACTCGCCGGTTCACCGAGTCGGTCGGCCTTTCACCGACCCAATACCGGAAGATGAGCCGCGGAGACCCGAGCATTCAGATGAAACGGGCCGCGCCTCATCTGATGTCCAAGGTCAGCGGTTCCGTGTCCGGGACCATCGACGCCGTCGGAGTGACCCTGTCATCGATTTACATCGGCGCTTTCGACAGCCCCATTCTCCAGGGTCATCCCGCGGCGTCGGTGGACGTACCGGAGCCGGGCACATTCCGGCTGGACTCCGTACCTCCCGGGACCTGGTACATCCACGCGGTGGCTCACGGCTCAGATCTGCCGACGGCCCCGTACTGCGACGAGCCCCTGCTCGTCGACACGGTCGGACCGGTCATCGTCCGCCCGAACCGGCAGCTGGACCTCGACGTGACGGTGCGGCCCCTGGACTGGAGCCGCCCCCCGATACTGTTCGCGCTTCCCGGTCTGGACCCTGTGCCCACCGCGACCTGACGAACACCTGGTCAGTACGTGGCCTCGGCCCGCGCACGGCGCACCCCGTGCTCCGGCCGTAGCCCGCGAGCCCGGCCGACGAGCACGCCTCAGCGGCATGATCCGGCAGCGTCGCCGGCACCCGCCGGCCGGGATCAGCCTGCCCGGCCGAGACCCTCCCGCCGCATCACCCCACCGGACTCGCGTGCCTTCGCCGCGACATGGTCCGCGGCGATGAAGCCGAACACGAGCGCGGGACCGAGCGAGCTGCCGCCCCCCGGATACACCCGCCCCATGACCGAGGCCGACGTCGCACCGGCGGCGTAGAGACCCTCGATCGGGGCCCCGTCCTCGGTCAGGACCCGGGCGTGCTCGTCGGTGAGCAGGCCGCCGCAGGTGCCGGCGTCCCCCGGGTACAGCTCGATGGCGTAGAAGGGCGCCTTGCGCAGGGCGCCGAGACTGGGGTTGGGGCGATGCGCACGGTCTCCGCCCGCCCGGTCGACCTCGCTGGCACCCCGCTCGAAGTCCTTGTCGACCCCGGCGTCGGCCATCGCGTTGAACCGGGCGACCGAGCGTTCCAGCCCGCCGGGATCGATGCCGCAGGCTTCGGCCAGGCCCGGGATGGTGTCGGACTTCTTGAGGTAGCCGCTGCTGAGCCACTCGCGAGGGGTGAGCCGGGGCATCGCGGTGCCGAAGGGGTATCGGTTGCGGTGCCGGGCGTCGAAGACGATCCACGAGGGGATGGCCTTCCGCTCGTACATCTTCTGGCCGATCTCCATGTAGCTCGTCGCTTCGTTGCAGTAGCGCTCCCCCTGCACGTCCACGATGATCGAGAACGGCGCGACGCGTTCCCACAGGGGCGCGGAGGGCGTTCCGTCGGGCAGGATCGTCGTCGGTGACCAGGTCGCCTCGTCCATCAGCGCGGTGGCGGCGCCGACCTCCATCCCGGCGGTGATCGCGTCACCCGTGTCGTGCACCCGCACCGAGGTCCACTCGGTGGACGACGGCTGTGGCTGGTACTTCCTGCGCATCTCGGCGTTGCGCGAGAAACCGCCGGCGGCGAGCAGCACGCCGTGCCGGGCGCGGACCGTCTCGTCCGCGCCGATCCGGACGCCGACCACCCTTCCGTTCTCGACGACCAGTTCGCGGAGCGGGCTGTCGCGCCGGACACGGACGCCCAGGCGCTTGGCGGCGTACAGGAGCTGGGCCACGAGTGCCCGCCCCAGGCTGACGTTCCGCTGCCGGCGCGCCATGCTCATCATGGTCCGGCCGGCCACGGCGATGGCCGCGTGGCGGCCCGCCGCGGTGGTCATCACGTACGGGATGTCCATGATCTCGCGGGCGTTCTTGGTCAGGATCTGCATCTTGAAGGCGCTGTCGTTGTGCAGCCAGTCGTCCCACTCGCCCAGCCGGTGGCGGTCGAAGATGCGCGCCATGAAGCACCGGCCCCGTACGGAGCCGCCCGGCAGCTCGGGGTAGTAGTCGGGATAGCCATCGGAGTAGACGAAGTCGAGGCCCTGCTCGCGCAGGAACTCCACGGTGCGGGGGCCCTGGCGTACGTAGGCCTGCTTGCGCTCGTGCGACGCGGCCGGGCCGGCGTCACCGACGCACGCGTCGAGATATTCCATGGCCGTCTCCTCCGAGTCGGCCGCCCCTGCCTCCCGCATGAGGGAGTTGTTGGGGATCCAGATGGCGCCGCCGGACATTGCGGAGGTACCACCGAGTTGTGCTGACTTCTCCACGACGAGGACGTCGAGCCCGAGGGCCCTCGCTCTCACCGCCGCCGACAGCCCGGCGGCCCCCGATCCGACGATGATGAGGTCCGCGGTCGTGTCTTCGCTTCTCGGCTCCACTGTCTGCTCCTCAACCGGTCCGCGGTCGCTTCGAGGCGTGATGAATCGAGTCAGGCTCCGACGAAAGGCGGGCCGGGCAGCCCTCGGCCCACCGGTGGCGGAGCCGTTGTCGCGGGATGCCCAGATAGTGCTCCGGCCACGGTCCGCGCACATCTCCCAAATTGCTGTCCGGCCAGGGCCATGCGCCCTTCACCGATCTCACGTGATGAAGTCGTAGTCGTAGTACAGGTGGGTCCGCTCCACGGCCTCCTGCCAGGTCGCGTAGCGGCGCAACCCGTAGAGCAGCGGCTGGTGGGTGTTCAGCCGGGTGACCGAGCGGACCTGTGCCATGAGCACGCAGTGGTCGCCGACGACCTTTGCGTCGATCACGGCGCAGTCGGCGATCGTGTGCGCGGAGTTGACCAGATGCGGGCCAGCGGTGCGATCGCCGGTCCGCCAGCCGATGTGGTCGAACCGGTCCGGCACGCCGGAGGCGAACAGCTCCGCGGTGGGCTGCGCCTGGTCGTGCAGCAGGTTGACGGCGAACATGTCGCGGTCCCGCACGGCGTTCAGCGTGGGGCTGCCACACCTCAGGCAGACCAGCAGGACCGGCGGGTCCAGCGAAACGCTGCACAGTGACGTGCAGGTCATCCCCCACGGACGGTCGTCACGGTCGAGGGCCGTGACGATGGAGACGCCTGTGGGAAAACCGGACCACAGCAGCCGGGTGTCGACCGGCTCCTCACGCGGCGGGGTGCCGGCCGGTGGCACCGCCCCTTGCTCCGACATCATCGTCCTTACGCCTCCTGCGGATGAGGTGATCTGTCAGCGAACATCGGCGACACCCCGCGTCGCCCCGATCGGGGCGCCGGTCTGCCGCGACATCGAGCGCTGGATCTCGTGTCCGAGCGCCCGCGCGAAATTCGGAAAGGAATTTCGCAGGAAATGAAAGTGGCCTCCGGTGAACAGCCGCTGCCGGAACATCCCGGTCGTCTCCTGCGCCCAGGCCGCGATGGAGAGCGGTGGCGCCAGGACATCGTCGGTGGCGCCGAAGGCCGTCAACGGCGCGGCCAGCGGTGCCCGGTCCGGGGCGGGACGGTAGGAGCCGAGGGCCCGCAGATCGGTGCGCACGAGCCGGATGAACCGGTCGCGGAACTCCGGCACCTCATCGATCCGGTGCGGAATCCCGCCGATGGCGGTGAGCTCGCGCATGAGCTCGCCATCCGAGAGCCGGTACGGATCGAGTCCGGTCACCACCCTCTGGTCCGGCGCCGGCCGGCCCGACACGCCCACCCACACCGGCTCGACGCCCCGGGCCTGTACGGCGCGCGCGACCTCGGCGGCGACGATCGCGCCGAGGCTGTGCCCGAAGATCGCGATCGGCGGCCCGGCCCAGTCGAGGACGTCCTCGGTCGCGACGGCGACCAGCGACTCCATGTCGTCCAGGGCGGGCGTGCCGTGCCGTTTGCCGCGGCCGGGCAGGTCCGGCAGGACCAGGTCCCAGTCCTCCGGAAGGCCGTGCACCAAAGGGAAGTACGCGGCGGCCGACCCGCCCGCGTGGTGGAAGACCAGGAGGCGCAGCGCGGGGTTCTCCAGGGACCGCGGCCGTACGGCGATCATGCGCTCGGCCCCGGTCCAGCCACGCCGGCCGCCTCGGCGATGTGGTCGGCGAGCCGCTCGACCAGCTCGCGGATCGGTATGTCGACGGGCAGGTCGTCCCGCGGCGGTCCCGCGTCGAAGTGTTCCTCGACCTTCGCCAGGTACAGCGTGAAGATGAAGGAGTCGCCGCCGACGTCGAGCAGTGAGCTGTCCGGGTCGAGGTCGTCCTGCGCGTGCAGGACCTCCTTCAGCACGTTCGTCAGGTGCGTTCTCATGCCGTCCCGGTCGTGCGGTTCGGGGAGGGAGACGGGGTCGCGGTCGGTCGGCTCGACCAGCTCGGCCGCCGCCATGAGGGGCTCGTCGATCCAGAAGCGCTTACGGCGGAACGGGTAGGTGGGCAGGTCGCCCAGCAGCCGGGCGCCCGGAGCGCGCAACGCGTGGAGACGCGGCTCCGCGCCCGCCGTGAAGAGTTCGGCGAGCGCCTCCAGGAGCAGCGACGGGGTGGCGTCCGGCCGGTCGGAGATGAGCGGAACCGACCGGGTCGTCCCGTCCTCCGGCGTCCACTCGAGCCGGGCCGTGCCCGCGTCGGGGGCGTCCGAGCGGCGCAGGCGCAGTCGCAACTCGAATCGGCCGAGCAGGTGGGCGAGGCGGGCGCCGGGATCCTCCGGCGCGCCGTCCAGCGCCTCGGCGAGCACCGGGAAGGCACGGGTAAGTGCCGCGATCCCGCCCCTGACGCGCTCGTCGTCGCCCACGCGCAGCGTGATCGACCGGACCGGCCTGACCGCGACCGCGGGCCGCGTGGCGGCGGACAGGCGTTCGGCCAGTTCGGCGTTGGTCGTCCCGGTGAGTGCCAAGCGGTAGCCGAACGGCGCGCGGCCGGACCGCAGGGTGTGACAGATCGCCGCGGTCTGGGCCGGGTCCGCCTTCTCCAGGTGGTCGCCGACCGCCACGGCGAGGTCGGCCAGGGCGGCGGGGTCCTTGGCGGACAGGGTCAGCAGCTCCCCGTGGGGGCCGGGCGGAGCCGGGACCTCGGCGCCGGGTTCGTAGGCCTCGAGCACGGCGTGCACGTTCGTGCCGCTCATGCCGAAGGAGTTCACCCCGGCCACCCGGCGCGGCAGCGACCGCGGCCAGGGCTGGTTCCGCCGTGGCACCGTGAACTTCAGCCGGTCCCAGGGAATGTGCGGGTTCAGCTCGCCGTCGCCGTCGTCGGCGGCCGCGGGGATCTCGCCGTGCTGGAGCATCAGCACGGTCTTGATCAGCGCGGCGATCCCCGACGCGGCCTCCATGTGGTTCAGCCGGGACTTCACGCTGCCGATGCCGAGCGGGACGCCGCGTTTGCGGATGGCGGCGCCGATGACGCCGTCCAGCGCTCCGACCTCGATGGGGTCGCCGAGGACGGTTCCGGTGCCGTGGGCCTCGATCCAGCCGAGGTCCTTCGCGTCCACCGCCGCGTCGGCCAGCGCCGCCTTGATGACCTCCTGCTGTGCGGGGCCGTTCGGCGCGGTCAGGCCGGAGGCGGCGCCGTCGTGGTTGGCGGCCGTGCCCCGGACGACGGCGAGGATCGGGCGTCCCTCGCGTTCGGCGTCCTCGAGACGCATCAGCACCATCGCGCCGACTCCCTCGGCCCGCCCGTAGCCGTTGGCGGAGGCGAGGAAGGACTTCGACCGGCCGTCCGGTGACAGGGCGCGGGTCTGGCACAGCGACACCATGAGGCCGGCGGACAGCACGAGGTTGGAGCCGCACACGAGCGCGTAGCGGCAGTCGCCGGCGCGCAGCCCGCGTACGGCCAGGTGCAGCGCGGTGAGCGAGGAGGAACACGCGGTGTCGACGCTCACCACCGGACCGGAGAAACCCATCACGTAGCTGATCCGCCCCGCGCCGAAGCACAGGCCGCCGCCCGTGGTGAAGTACGGGTCGATCAGCCGCATGTCGTCCTGGTTCTCGAGGCGGTCGAGGTATTCGGAGGCCATGACCCCCAGGTAGACCCCGACCTTGAGCCGGTCGGACCGGCGTACGGCGATGCCGGCCCGCTCCAGTGCCTCCCACGACGTCTCCAGGAGCAGGCGCTGCTGGGGGTCCAGCAGCTTGGCCTCACGCTGGGAGATGCCGAAGAAGTCGGCGTCGAAGTGGGCGATGTCAGCGAGGAATCCGGCGCGGTCGACGTATGACGTGCCGGGCCGGCCGACGACCGGGTCGTACACGGCGCGCAGGCCGGGCCGGTCCTCGGGAATGCCGGACAGCCCCGTCCCTTCGCCGCGCAGGAAGTCCCAGTACTCCTCCGGCGACTTCAGGGACTGAGGGAACCGCAGGCCCATGCCGACCACGGCGAGCGGAGCGTGCCGGTCGCCCTCCAGCTCACGGATCCGTGCCTTCAGCCGTTGCGACAGCTTGAGCTGGTCCTCCATCAGCCGGCGTATCTCAGCGGAGTCCATGATGTATGTCCCTCATTTCTCTGCCGAAAGATCTGCCTGTACGGCGTCGAGCAGTTCTTCGAACGTCAGGCTTACGGGGTCGGGGTCGACCGGCGGCCCCGTGTCCTCCTCGGCGCCTTCCTCGGTGTCGGTCTCCTCGGGGAACACCAGGCCGAGCGCGTGCGCCGACAGCTGCCCGACGGTGGGGTGGTCGAGTGCGACCGTGGCGGGCAGGTCCTCGCCGAGGGCATGCGACAGCCGCGTGCGCAGGTCGATGACCATGATCGAGTCCAGGCCCATGTCACCGAACCCCAGGTCGTCCCCCACCGTCGTCACCGGGGCGCCGAGGGCGTCGCCCACCATCTCGCGCACGGTCCGCCGTAGCCGGTCGTCACGGTCGTCGGCGTCGAGGTCGGCGATCAGGTGCCGCAGCCAGCCGCGCGGCCGGTTCGCCTCGGCCTCCTGCGAGTCCGGCGGTCGCCGGTGGACCGTGATCCCCTGGAGGAGGGCCGCCCGCGGATGACCGACGAGACGCCCGGTGTACTCCTCCGCATCCATGGCCACCGCGACGAGCCGCGTGTACCTGCCGTCCACGGCCAGGCGCAGGAGCTCCTCGGCCTCCTCGTCCGTGAGGGCGCGGATGCCGAGGCTCCCGCTCGCCCGCTCGGCCGCCGCGGACGCCGCCATGCCGCCCTTGGCCTGGGGCACCCACGGCCCCCAGGCGATGCTCGTGGCCGGGGTGCCGGACGCCCGTAGCTCCTCGGCGAGGCCGTCCAGGTAGCCGTTGGCCGCCGCGTAGTTGGCCTGTCCGGCGGCGCCGAGCACACCCGAGGCGGAGGAGAACAGGACGAAGGCGTTCAGCCCGTGCTCGAGACCTTCCTCGCGCAGCGCCGCGACGAGGTTCGCGGCCCCGCGGGCCTTGGCGGCGAAGACCGACTCGAAGGACGCCCGGCTCAGCTGGTCGAACGCGCCGTCGTCCGTGGCGCCCGCCAGATGCAGGACGGTGCGCAGCCGCGCGTCCTGCCCGGCCTCGGCCACCGCCCGGCGGCACGCCTGCGGGTCGGTGACGTCTCCGCGGGTCACGCGGACCCGGACCCCGCGGGCGGTCAGCTCCTCGATGACCCCGCGTGCGGCCTCGTCCGGTGCCGAGCGCCCCATGAGGGTGATCGAGGAGACGCCCTGGCGCGCGAGGAAGCCGGCGACGCTCAGGCCCAGCGCGCCCATCCCGCCGGTGATCAGTGCCGCGCCGTCCCCGATGACTCCGGCGGCGCCCGCGCCCGGTCCGGCGACCTGCCTCAGCCGGGCGACCCGGACCGTACCGGTGCCGATCTGCAGACGCGTCTCGGGGACGCCCTCGTCCAGCGACCGGACCAGTGCCTCCGACAGCGTCGCCGCGTCCCAGCCGTCGGCGAGCGTGACCCGCAGCAGGCGGCGGTCGGGCTGCTCGGCCTCCAGCGAGGCCGACATGCCATGCAGGGCCTCGCGGACGGCCGCCGCGCCGTCGGCACAGATCACGGCGTACGGGATGTGCCGCGGGGCCGCCCGCAGGTACTCGGCCAGGGACAGGGCCGAGGCGAGCGCGGCCTCGGCCGCGATGCCGTCCGGCCCGGGGTGGAAGCGGGCGTCGATGATGAGGTCCGCGTCGAGTCCGGCCGGCGGCGGCTCGTCCAGGGCGGACACCCGATGGCCGAGCGCCTCGAACTCCTCGCGCACCGCCTGCCCCACCGCGCCGTCGATGCCCGCCAGGACGATGTGCCGATGCTCCCGGCGGACGCTGCCGCTCTGCGGCTCCTGCTCGGCCCAGCCGAGCTCGTACGCGTGCCGGCTCGTCTCTCGCAGCGACTGCCGCAGGAGCGCGCGAGGAGCGCGGCGCAGCCGGAACCCGTCCACCGCGAGGACCGTGGCGCCGCTGCCGTAGAACATGTGCAGGTCCGCCGACTCGACGTGCAGGAGGCCGCCGGGCAACGGCTCGTGCCGTACGGCCCGCACGTGGCCCCACAGCTCCCGGCCGGGAACGGGCCGGCCCGGGAAGGAGAGCGTGGCGGCGGCGAACGGGATCGCCAGGGCCGGCTGCTCCCCTACCCCGGCCTCGTCCGGCGGCCCCACCGAGAAGGTGACGGTGCTCTGCAGGCACGAGTCGAGCAGGCCGGGGTGGATCTCATAGCCGGCCGGGTCCTCGTTCATCTCCGCCGGCTCCGCGTAGCGGATGAGGGCCTCCTCACCCCGGATCCACACGTCGCGGATCCACCGGAACGACGGGCCGAGCCAGTACCCCTGCGCCCGCAGGTGACCGTAGAAGTCCTCCCCGGACAGGTACCGGTCCGCCGCGGCCACGAAGACATCCGGATCGGGAGCGGACCAGGTGGCCGCCGGGTCCGGCGGGACGATCCTGGCCGCCAGGTGCTCCTGCCACCGGTCGTTCTCGGGGTCGATCAGGCTCTGCACGCTGACGGTCCGCGCCCCGTGTCCCTGCTCGGCCTCGATGATCTGGAGTTCGTAGCGCTCTCCGTCCTGGAGCACCAGCGCGCGTGGGAAGTGCAGGTCCTCCAGGACGAGCGGGGAGCCGTCGGCGCCAAGTGCCGACAGCACCGTGGCCGTCTGCGACGCGCCGGGCACCGACACGGTGCCGTACAGGCGGTGGTCGGTGAGATGCGCCGGGAAGTCGGTGCTGCGTTCGGTGGCGAAGACGCGGCCGCGCAGGCCGGGCGAGCGCAACTCCGTCCCCCAGGCGGGGGCCGACAGGGCGTTGTCCGACGCCGCGCGCCAGGGGACGTCCGCCCAGTGGCGCGTCCCGGCGAACGGATAGCGCGGCACGCGGCCTCGTTTCCCGGCGTGCCACGCGTGCACGCGGCCCCAGGCGAAGTCCTGCCCCAGGCCGTACAGGGTGTCCGCGGCGGTGAGCAGGGCGGCGTGGTCGCCGGAACCGCGGCGCAGCGAGGAGGCGAGGCCGCCGTGCGGCGCCAGGCCCGCGGCGCGGACCAGGTTGATCAGCGTACGGTCCGGTCCGATCTCCAGGCAGACGTCGATGTCGAGCCCACTGAGCTGCTGCGCACCGGCGTGGAAACGGACGGGACCGCGCGCGTGCCGCACCCAGTAGTCCACGTCGTACTCGCCGGGCGCCATGAGGCGGCCGGTCAGGTTGGAGACCACGGGCACCACCGGCTCGTGGAACTGCAGCGGCTCCACGACGGCGGCGAACTCCTCCAGCATCGGGTCCAGCAGCCGTGAGTGGAACGCGTGCGACACGCTGAGCCGGCGATGGCGGATGCGCTGCTCCTTCAACGTGGCCGCGAGGGCGTCCACCTCCTCCGGCGCACCGGACACCACGACCGACTCGACTCCGTTGACCGCGGCGAAGTCCAGGTCGCGGCCCTCGATCCACGCGCTCACGTCCGCCTCGGAGGCGACGACGGACAGCATGGCGCCGCGTGCGGTGCCCTGCATGAGCCGTGCCCGGCCGGCGATCAGGGTGAGCCCGGTCTCCAGGTCCATCACCCCCGCGTGCATCGCCGCGGCGATCTCACCGACGCTGTGGCCCATGACGACGTGCGGGGTGACGCCCCATGACTCCAGGAGGGCGGCGAGCGCGACCTCCAGGGTGACGAGCGCCGGCTGGGTCACACGGGTCTCGTTGATCAGCGCCGGGTCCTCGCCGTACAGCGTCAGTTCGGCCAGGGAGGCCCCCAGGTGCGGGGCCAGGACGCGGTCACAGGTGTCGAACATTTCGCGGAAGACCGGCTCGGTCTCGTACAGCTCGCGCCCCATGCCGAAGTACTGGCTGCCCTGCCCGGCGAAGAGGAACGCGACGCGCGGAGCGCGGGTCGCCGGGCCGGCGGGCGGCGGCTTGCGCACCGCCTCCAGGAGCTTGTCGCGCGTCGGCCCGAAAAGCGTCCGGCGGTACGGGAAGTGGGCGCGCCCGGCGGCGGCCGTCACGGCGAGGGAGCCCAGTTCCTCCTCGGACGCGTCCTCGATCCGCTCTTCCCAGGCGGCGGACAGGCGTTCCAGGCCGTCCGGATCGGGTGCGGACAGCGGGATCAGATGAGGCACCACGGCCGGACTCGATCCGGGGGCCGCCGCGGGTTCCGGCGCGTCGGTGAGCACGAGGTGCGCGTTCGTCCCGGTGAAGCCGAACCCGGACACGCCGGCGGCGCGCAGGCCCTCACGCGGCCACGGCGTGGGGGCGTCCACGACCCGCACGTTCATCTCCGACCAGGGGACGTGCGGGTTGGGCTCGCGGTAGTGAAGGTTGGCCGGGATCAGGTCGTGCCGGAGCGCGAGGACCGTCTTGATGACGGCAGCGATACCGGCCGCGGACTCGCAGTGGCCGATGTTGCTCTTCACCGAGCCCACCCGCAGTGGCTCCTCCGGCCGCCGTCCTGGCCCGAGCACCCGCCACGCGGCGCCCAGCTCGACCGGGTCTCCCAGCGCGGTGCCGGTGCCGTGCGCCTCCAGGTAGGAGACGTCGGCGCCGTCCATTCCCGCGTCGTCGAGGGCCGCGCGCAGCATCGCCTCCTGCGCCCGGCCGCTCGGTGCGGTCAGGCCCGAGGAGGCGCCGTCCTGGTTGACGGCGCTGCCGCGGATCACCGCGAGCACCCGGTCGCCGTCGCGCCGTGCGTCGCTCAGCCGCTTGAGCACGAGAACGCCACAGCCCTCGGCGCGTACGAAGCCGTTGGCGTCGGCCGAGAACGTACGGCACCGTCCGTCCGGGGAGAGCATGTGCGCCCGGCTCACCGCGACCGACGACATCGGGTCGAGGATGACGTTGACCCCGCCCGCGAGCACGGCGTCGGTCTCGCCGGACCGCAGCGACCGTACCGCGAGGTGCAGCGCCACCAGTGAGGAGGAGCAGGCCGTGTCCACGGCGACCGCGGGGCCGTTCAGCCCGAGGACGTAGGCGATGCGGCCGGCGGCGGCGTTGAGCGCGGTGCCGGTGCTGTAGTACGCGTCGAGCCGCTCGGGGCCGCCGCGCGCGAGGATCCGCGCGTAGTCGCCGTAGCTGATGCCGACGAAGACGCCGGTGCGCGTGTTCTTCAGCCCGTGCGGGTCGATGCCGCCGTCCTCCAGGGCGTGCCAGGTCGACTCCAGCAGCAGCCGTTGCTGCGGATCGAGGTTCTCGGCCTCGCGCACCGGGATGCCGAAGAACGCCGCGTCGAAGCGGGACAGGTCGCGGAGGAATCCGCCCTGGTCGGTGGTGATCCTCCCCGACCGGTGGGAGTCGCCGTGGTACGCCGTCTTCTCCCAGCGGTCGCCGGGCACGGTCGTGACGCCGTCGCGTCCCTCCCGGAGCAGTCGCCACAGCTCCTCGACGGAGTCGGCCTCCGGGAAACGGCCCGCCATCCCGACGATGGCGATCGGCTCTCCCGCGCCGTCGTGCCCCACGGCCGCCGAACCGTCCGAGGGCGTGGCAGGTTGGGGACGCGCGGGCACCGTGCCGGAACTCCCGCCGACGGGTGCGGCCGGCCGGGCGAGGATGAACTCCGCAAGTTCGGCGACCGTGGGGTGGTCGAAGACGTCCGCCGGCACCAGCGCGACGCCGAAGGCGTCCGACAGGCGGCCCACGAGGTCGACCGCCATGATCGAGTCGACGCCGAGCTCGAAGAACCCGGTGTCCTCGCGGACCGCGTCCGCGTCGGTGTGCCCGAGCTGCTCCGCGAGCAGCCGCCTGACGTGGGTACGGGCCGCGCCGTCTCGTGCGTGTTTCGGCAGAGCGGCCAGGTCCGCGGCGACGGACGGCTCCCGGTCCGCCGGTACGGCGGGAGCCGCCGCGACCGGCGCCATCCCGGCGAACAGCCCGCGCCGCCGCAGTCCCGACATGACCGTCCCGAACCGGGCCGGGTCGAGCGGGCAGGCCACCACGTGCCCCGCGGGGCCGAGCGCCTGCGCGGTCAGCGCCGCACGGCCCTGCGCGGCGCTCAGCGCGCCCACGCCGATCCGGGCGAACAGGCGCCGCGACTCGTCGTCGGCCATCCCCGCCCCGGCCAGCTCCCACGGGCCGTAGGCGATGCTCACCGCCGGCAGGCCGGCCGACACGCGGTGTGCCGCCAGGGCGTCCAGGGCGCCGTTCGCGGCGGAGTAGGCGGCGTATCCCTCGGTGCCCCAGACGGCCGAGACCGAGGAGACCAGGACGAAGAAGTCCAGCGGCCAGTCGCGGGCCGCGCGGTGGAGCCACCAGGCCCCCGCGAACTTGCCTCGCAGCGCCGCCGTGAACTCCTCCACGCCGAGGCCCGCGGCCGGACCGCGCTCGGCGGTCCCGGCGGCGTGGACCACACCGCGCACCGGCGGCATGTCCGCCAGTTCCGCGCTCGCCGTGGCGAGTGCCTCGGCGGTGTCGCAGCCGCCGCCCCGGTAGGTGACGCTCGCCCCCTGGTCGCGAAGCGTGGACAGCAGCGCCGTCGCGTCGGCGCCCAGTGCCTCCTGCGCTCGACGGCCGATGAGGAGCAGGTGCCGGGCACCGCGCCGCACCAGGTCGGCGGTGAGCTCCCGCCCGACCGCGCCGAGGCCGCCGGTGACCACATAGGTGGCGTCGGCGCGCACGGTGAGCGCCGGGGCATGCCGCTCGGCGGCGCGCAGCCGGGGCACGAACGTCCGGCCGGCCCGCACCGCCCCCAGGTCCTCGAGCACCGCTCCCGGCGTGCCGCCCGACCGGCCGGCCACGAACGCGAGGAGCTCACGGGCGTCCTCGGCGACGGGCTCGGCCGGCAGGTCGATGATCCCGCCCCAGGTCGCCGCCGACTCCAGCCCCAGGACGGGGGCCAGGCCGTGCAGCGCTCCGTGAGCGCTGGCGATGACCTGGTCGTCCGCGTCGATCCGCCGGCTCGCGCGGGTGACTACGAACACCCGCGCGCGCGCCCGGTCATCGGCCGTCGCCGCGGCGACCGCGGCCGTCACCGCCGCGCACAGGGAGGCCCCCTGGGCGGCCGGATCGGCGTCGTGGCCGGAAAACCGATCCGCCGTCATCGCCAGGACGAGGGTGGCGGGCTCGCCGTCGCCGGTCGCCGCCCAGAACTCGCGCCATCCCTCGGCGGTGGCCGGCAGGGCGCCCCGGCGCCATCCCGCCACGTCGGCGGTCACCGGACCGAGCACCGTACCCTCGGCTCCGCGTGCCGCCGCCTCGCGCGCGAGCAGGTCGAGCAGCGGGCCGTCGTCACCGGCCAGGACGAGGGCGCCGCGAGTGCCGCCCTCCACGGTCCCGGCCGGCTCCCAGGTGAGCTCGTACGCGACGGATGGGGACGGCGCGGCCGGTGTCTCGCTCTCGGGGGCGTATCGCCGGCGCTGCCAGGGGTAGCCCGGAAGGTCGATGACCTGCCGGGGCAGATCGGCGACGGTCTCGTCCGTGGCGGAGCCCTCGGTGACGGTCACGGCCGGCGACGACGCGCCCTGGGCCAGGGCGCGCAGGGCCGTCACCGCCGACGGCAGGTCGGTGGCCGTGACCCGCGCCCGTACGTCCTGCCGGGCCCGCCCTCGTGTGGCCGTGTAGGCGAACGCGGCATAGTCACCGGCGGTCAGATCGGCGGCCCGCTCGGCGTAACGCGCGGCCAGGGCACGCAGCGCCTCGGGAGTCCGGGCGGAGATCTCGAACCCCGCGACCTCGGGGGCGGCCACCTCCACGGCGGGCTCGGGCGGCGCGAGGATGACGTGGGCGTTGGTGCCGCTCATCCCGAAGGAGCTGACCGCCGCGCACCGGCCGCCCTCGGGGTCCCAGTCCATGAGCGCGGCCGGGACCGTCATGCCGGTTCCGGACAGATCGATCCTCGGATTCAGCGCCTGGAAGTGAACGAGCGGCGGCACCTTCCGGTGCCGCAGGCACAGCACCGCCTTGATCAGGCCGGCGACGCCCGCCGCGGACTCCAGGTGGCCGACGTTGGTCTTGACCGCGCCGACCGCCAGCGGGGCGCCACCGTTGCGGCGGCCGATGGCCGTCGCGAGCGCCTCCATCTCGATCGGGTCCCCGAGAGAGGTGCCGGTGCCATGCGCCTCGACGTAGCCGATGTCGGCCGGTTCGAGGCCGGCCTCGGCGAGGGCGCTCTCGATCAGCGCGACCTGGGACAGCACGTTCGGCGCGGTGAATCCGCCCGAGCGCCCGTCCTGGTTGACGGCCGTTCCGCGGATCACCGCGTGCACGCGGTCACCGTCCCGCAGCGCGTGGTCGAGGCGCTTCAGGACGACGGCGCCGCAGCCCTCACCCCGGGTGAAGCCGTTGGCGCGTGCGTCGAACGTCTTGCACAGGCCGTCGGGCGCCAGCGAGCGGGTCTGCTGGACCAGGCGCATCGAGCGCGGGGACATGATCAGGTTGACGCCCGCGGCCAGGGCCGTCTCGCACTCGCCGCGCCGCAGCGCCTGTGCCGCCAGGTGCACGGCGACCAGCGACGACGAGCAGGCGGTGTCGACGGCGAGGGTCGGGCCGGTCAGCCCGAGCGAGTAGGCGATGCGGCCGGCCGCGAAGTTGTGCCCGTTCCCGGTGGTCCAGTACGCGTCCGGATCCCCCGTGAGCCATTCGCGGTAGTCCTGCCACATGATGCCGAGGTAGAGCCCGGTCCGCGTGCCGGCGAGCCGGTCCTCGGGAAGCGCCGCGTTCTCCAGCGCCTCCCAGGTCACCTCCAGCAGCAGGCGGTGCTGGGGATCGAGCCCGCGCGCCTCACGCGGGCTGATGCCGAAGAACTCGGCGTCGAAGTCCAGCACCTCGTCCAGGAACCCGCCGCGCTGGGGCAGGTTGTCCCACTCGTCGGCGAACGGACCCTTGCGCCCCTGCGGCATGGGGCGCACCAGGTCGCGTCCCTCCGCCAGCGCGTCCCAGTAGCCGCTCAGGTCCTCGATGCCGCCGGGCAGCCGCAGCCCGACGCCGACGATGGCGATCGGCTGGTTCCCCTCCTGCTCGTCCAGGCGCTGCCGCAACGTGCGGATCGTCGAGAGCGCCCGGGTGAGAGGGGTCTGCTTGCCAGAAGGGGGACTGGTCTCGTCCAAAGCGTTCGGCTCCTCGGGGTCGGATTGACGGGGACGGCGGTGGCTCAGGCGAACACCTGCTCGCACAGCGCCGCGGCGAGCGCTCTGGGGTTGGCGTAGGTCCACAGGAGCGTCGGCGACAGCCTGATGCCGAACGCGGCCTCCAGCCGGTTGCGGAGTTCGAGGCTCATCAGCGAGTCGAGTCCGAGGGCCTTGAACGGCGTCTCTCGCTCGAACCCGCCCGGATCGGTCCGGAGGACGCGGCCGGCCAGTTCACAGACCTTGGCCTCGGCCAGTTCCCTCCTCGTCTCCGGGACGGCCTCCTCGATGCGGGTGCGGAACTCTCCGCCGGACGCGGCGCCGCTCGCCGCCTCCCGCGCGTCGGCGGCCAGACGCTCCCAGCTCCTGAGTGCCGCGGTGTCGGGGTAGGCGTCGAACCACTGCCGCAGGTCGAGCGGGAAGTAGCCGACGACCGGCTCATCGGCGTTCAGCAGCTGGACCAGGGCGGGCCATGCCTCCGCGGCCGGGATCCCGCCCATACCGCGTTCCTCCAGCCGGGCGCCGCGCCCTTCGTCCCGCGTCGCCAGGCCGATCTCGGTGAACGGTCCCCACTGGACGCTCAGCGCCGGCTGCCCGCGGCGGCGCCGGGCCTCGGCGAGAACGTCGAGGTAGGCGTTGCCCGCGGCGTAGACGGCCTGACCGGCGTTGCCGACCAGGGTGGCCGCGGAGGAGAACAGCACGAACAGATCCAGTGGATCGTCCGCCGTGGCGGCGTCGAGATTCCGTGCGCCGTCGGCCTTGGGAGTGAGGACCGTCGCGATCTGCTCGTCGGTCAGGTTCTGGATCGTGGCGTCGGACAGCACCCCGGCGGCGTGCACCACGCCTCGCAGGGGCGGCAGCTTCGCGCGCAGCGCGTCCAGGCTCCGGCGCAGTGCGGCCTCGTCGCCGACGTCGCACGTGACCGTCTCGACCTGGGTCCCGCCGTCGCGCAGCGCCGCCACGCGCTGGGCGGCGGCCGGGTCCGGCGCCGAACGCCCCAGCAGGGCGAGCGCGCCGGCGCCGTTCGCGGCGAGGAACTCGGCCAGGGACAGTCCCAGGGCGCCCAGACCACCCGTGATGAGGTACGTGCCGTCGGCGCGGAACCGGCCGTCGGGCATCGGAACCGGCGTCACCCACTCGACCGATTCCGGGTCGGTCACCACGAACCGGCCGGGGCGGTCCTTCTTCGCCATCCCCCACATCGCCGTCGCGGCGTCGGCGAACGTGTGCCGGTGGACCGGAAGGGGCTCCATCTTGCCGGCGCACACGAGTTCCCAGATGGTCTCCAGGGTCTTGGCGAAACGCTGGGGCGTGCGCATGACGAGGCCGCCGATGTCGACGGCGGCGAAGGTGATGCCCTTGGCGAACGCGCTGAGGCTGATGGTCCGGCCGCGCATGATGTCCTGCTTGCCGGTCTCGACGAAGCGGCCGTCCGGGGCCAGCACCTCCAGGCCGAGCGGGATGGCCGCGCCGCTCAGCGAGTTGAGGACGACGTCCACGCCTCGCCCGCCGGTGGCCGCCCGTACCCCGTCGCCCCAGGACAGGTCCTGGGAGTCGAAGACGTCGGCGACGCCGAGATCGCGCAGGTACGCACGCTTGGCGTCGGTGTCGGCGGTGGCGATCACCCGGGCGCCCAGCACGCCGGCGACCCTCACCGCCGCCAGCCCGATGGTGTCGGCCGCCGAGTGGATGAGCACCGTCTCCCCCGGCCCCAGGCGGCCGAGGTCGGCCAGCGAGTGCCAGGCCATCGACATCACCAGCGGCACCCCCGACGCCACCGCGTCATCGATCCCGTCCGGGATCCGCTGGGCGTGGTCGGCGCGCACGGTCACGTGGCTCGCGAGCGCGCCGAATGCGCAGGCGACCACGCGGTCGCCTCGCGTGAAGGCGGTGACGTCCGGGCCGACCGCGGTCACCCGGCCGGCGCACTCGCCGCCGAGCAGCGCGGCGGGGCCGGACAGCTGCGGGAAGAGGCCGACCGCCTTCAGCACGTCGGTGGGGTTGACGGCACTGGCGCTGATCTCGATCTCGATCGTGCCGGGACCGGGAGCACGCCGCACCATGGGGACGAAGTCCACGCAGTCGGGCTTGCCCGGACGGGCGATGGCGACGCGGAACGGCTGCCGCCGGGCGCGCGGCGCGGGAAGCTCCACGGCCGGTCCCTCATCGGACGCGCCGGCGGTCACCCGGGCGGCCATGCGCCGGTCGCCGCGGAGGGCCACCTGGTCCTCGCCGTCGGCCGAGAGGAGGTCGGTGACACAGGCGGCCGCCCAGTCCGGATCGGACGGGTCGATGTCGATCACCCGGGGCGTCAGCTCGCCGTACTCCCGACGCAGCACCCGGGCATATCCCCAGAAGAGCGCCGCTCCCGGGTCAGGGGCGTCCCCGGTGAGGGGAGCCTGGGCGAGCGAGGTGACGATGGTCAGGTTCGGCGGAACGCCGAGGCCGGCGCAGGCGCGCACGACGGCGGTGAGGCGGCTCAACCCCTGCCGCTGTGCGTCGAGGTCGTCCCGGGGCGCGACGAACACCACACCGTCGGCCTGGGAGATGTCACCGGGCGCCGCGTCGGGGACCTTCACCACCTCGGCCCCGGCTCTCGCCAGGGCGTCGGCGAGCTCGCTGGAGTCTCCGCAGATGATCCAGCGCCCCGGTGCCCCTCCCGTCCCGGGCCGCTCCCGGTCGGTCACGTCGATCCACCGCAGATGGTGGCGCCGCTCGGTGCCAGGATCCGGCGCGCCCGCGCTCGGCAGCGGCGTGAGCGCCACCCCCTCCATGACGATCAGCGGGCGTCGCCGGTCGTCGAAGACGCTGACGTCCACGAGCCCGTCGCCGCGGCGCACGGCGTGCGACCACACGGACGTGACGGGCTCGTCCGGGTCGTCCAGCACCAGGACGCGGCGGATCGCGGTGGGCACGAGCGCGTCGCCGGCGTCGTGGAGCGCGAGTGACACCTGCAGGGCGCCGTCCCACAGGGCCGGATGCAGGGCGTGCGGGCGGTTACCGGCCCGGAGCCGGTCCCCGAGCAGCACCTCACCCAGCATCTCGCCGCCGCCCGGGTGGGTGTAGAGCGACCGTACGACCTGGAAGGCCGGGCCGTAGCCGAGTCCTCGCCCGGCGCACCGGCCGTAGAACTCACCGGATCCGGCGGCGTGGAGCTCCGCGGACCATGCCGGGAACTCCGGCGCCGCGTCTCCGGCGTCCTGGAGGTACACCGAGGCGGTGGCGTTCTCCACCCACGCATCGGCGCCCTCCGGCAGCGACAGGAGCCGGAAGCTCCCGCCCTTGGTCAGGTCGTCGCGCCATTCGGCGGTCAACCGCGCCGGCGCGTCCCCGAGCGCCACCTCGCTGCGGAACACGACGTTCTCCAGGCGAGCCGGCATCGAGCCGTGGCGCGCCCGCGCGGTGTTCACCGCCATCGTCAGCATCGCGGCACCGGGCAGGACCGCCGCGTCGTACACCTGGTGGTCTGTGAGCCAGGGCAGGTCGGTGACCGAGATCTCCAGCCCGCCGTGCCAGGTGTCCTGCTGACCGGGGGCCGGGGCGAGCGGCGGCTCGAAGCCGTGCACCGCACCGGAGCCGCGGGGGCGTTCAGGCGTCCAGAAGCTCTCCGGCCGCAGCGGGTAGCCCGGCACCGGCACGTCGGCGCGCCGGGGCAGACCGCCGAACGGCTCCAGTCCCGCGACGTAGGCGCGTGCCAGTGCTCCGGTGAAGTGCTCGGGGCTGCCCTGGTTCCGGCGCAGCGTGGTCAGCACGGCCGGCGGCTCGAGCCGGTCCGCGGCGAGCTGCTCGATGGCCGGAGCGAGCACCGGGTGGGGGCTGATCTCCACGACGTGCGTGACGCCCCCGTCGAACAGCGCGCCCATGGTGTCGGCGAACAGCACGGGATGGCGCAGGTTCTCGAACCAGTACGCGGCGTCCATCTCCGGGCCGTCCAGGCCGCGGGCCCGCACGGTCGACATCAGCTCGATGGCGCCCTCGCGGGGCACGGCGGGGGCCAGGGCCGTGAGCAGGTCGTCCTTGAGGTCGTCCATCTGGTGGCTGTGGGAGGCGTAGTCGACGTTGACCAGCCGGCAGTAGACGTCCTCCGCCTCCAGCAGCTCCTTCAGCGCCAGTACCGCGTCCTCGTCGCCCGACAGCACGCACGACCGCGGGCCGTTGTGCACGGCGAGGCCGACGGTCTCCTCGAAACCGTCCAGCGCCTCCAGCGCCGCCTCGCGGTCCAGCTCCACGGCGAGCATCCGGCCGTGCCCGGAGGTCCGCCGCGCGATGGCGCTGCGTCGCGCCATGACCAGCGCCGCGTCCTCGTACGACAGGATTCCGGCGAGCGTCGCCGCCGTGATCTCACCCTGGCTGTGCCCCAGGACGACGTCGGGCTCGACGCCCGAGGCCCGCCACAGTTCGGCGAGTCCGAGCGACATCGCCCACAGGATCGGCTGGAGCATGTCGATGCGGGTCGTCCACTCCTCGTCGGCATCGCCCTGGAAGACGTCGAGCGGTTCCCACGAGACGTGCGGGCGAAGGGCGTCGGCGCAGCGGCGGATGACGCCGGCGAACAGCGGGCTGTCCCGGTACAGGTCCCGGCCCATCCCGGCCCACTGCGAGCCCTGGCCGGGGAAGACGAACGCGGTCCGGCCACGGGCGACCGCACGGCCGGTCACCAGGCCGGGCGCGGTGGGTTCCTCCTCACTCGCCGCCGACGCCGACAGGGCGTCGAGTGCGGTGCCCAGCTCGTCCGGTCCCGACGCGGTGAGGGCCGCGCGGGCCGGGAAGTGGTCCCGCCGCCAGGCGAGCGTCCCGGCCAGCTCGGCGATGCCGGCGGCCGTCTCGGGCAGGTGCTCGCGCAACTGCGCGGCCCGTTCGGCGAGGACCGGCCGTTGCCGGGCCGACAACGGCACGAAGGCGGGCAGCCCGGCCTTCGTGGTGGAGGGCTCCGTGGTGGGCTCCGGTGCGGGCGGGCTCATCACCACGACGTGGGCGTTCGTGCCGCCCCAGCCGAAGGAGCTGACGCCCATGTAGATCGGGTCGGTCCCGTGCAGCGGCAGCGGCTCACGTACGACCTGGACGTTGAGCTCCTCGAACGGGATGTCCGGGTTGAGCTCGGCCGAGTGCAGGCTGGGCGGCACGACGCGGTGCCGCAGCGCGAGCAGGACCTTGAACAGCCCGGCCAGGCCCGCGCAGGCCTCGAGATGCCCGATGTTGGTCTTGATCGAGCCGATGGGGAGGGGCCCGCCGGTCCGCCCGCGGCCCAGGACGCGCCCGATGGCGCCCGTCTCGATCGGGTCGCCGCGCCCGGTCCCGGTGGCGTGCGCCTCCAGGTAGGCGAGCCCGTGGGGCGGCACGGCGCCGTCGCCGTACGCGCGGCGCAGCAGGTCCTCCTGGCCCTCAGGGCTGGGCGTGACCAGGCTGTCGCCGCCGCCGTCGTTGTTCACCACGGTCCGGGTGATGACCCCGTGGACGCGGTCGCCGTCCCGCAACGCCCGTTCGAGCGTCTTGACGTACAGCACCGCCACTCCCTCGCCACGGACATATCCGTCGGCGGACGCGGAGAACGACGCGCTGCGGCCCCGCGGCGACAGGCCGCCGAAGTGGGTCAGGCCCACGGTCACGTGCGGGTCCAGGATGAGGTTGGAGCCGCCGACGATCGCGGCCTCGATGTCGCCGTCCCTCAGCGCCCGCGCGGCGAGGTCGAGAGCGACCAGGGAGGAGGAGCAGCCGGTCTCGACGGTGAGGCTGGGGCCGCGGAGCCCGAAGAAGTACGACATCCGCGCGGCGATCACGTCGAGCGCGTTGCCCACCAGGCTGTGCGGGGTGACGTGCGCGCCGCGCTCCCGGCGCAGGAGCTCGTAGTCGTGCCAGGTGGCCCCGACGTACACGCCCGTACGCGTGCCGGCGAGGTCGGCCGCACGCGTCCCGGCGTCCTCCAGGGCACGCCATCCGACCTCCAGCAGCAGGCGCTGCTGGGGGTCGATGGCGGCCGCCTCGCGGGGTGATACGCCGAAGAACCCGGCGTCGAACCGGTCCACGCCGTCGATGAACCCGCCGACCCCCTGGATCTCCCGCTCCGGATCGAGCTGTGCCGAGGCGTCCCAGCGCTCGGGTGGCACAGGCCGGATCGCGTTCTCGGAGTTCATCAGGAGCCGCCAGAGGCTCTCGGTGTCCGGGGCCCCGGGGAACCGGCCCGCCATACCGACGACGGCGATCAGGTCCGCGGCGTCGTTCGCTGCGTTCGCGTCCATGCGCTGCCTTTGTCTCTGAGGGAGTGACCAGGGTGGTTCGGCGCGTCCGGGTCGGCGCACCGGCGGAGTCGTCCCCGCCGAGTCGGGACCGGTGACTACTCGCGGAACCGCATCCGCACGAGGCCCTTGCTCGCCCGGATCATCCGCGGGCCGATCTGCGGCGGCGCCTCCCGGCGGCACCAGATGGCGTTCTTGGCCATCTTCATCGGCGTCATGTTGAAGCACCGCGTGTCGCGTTCGCCGAGGCGGAAGGCCGGCGCGATGAAGTCGGCGTTCCCGATGAGCTCCAGGATCTGGCGGGCGGCGTCGCCGGGAGCGGCGGCGCCTTGCTCGACGGAGCGGCAGAGCTCGCGGGTGCGGACGCCGAGCTCGTTGAAGCCCTGGCTGACCGGGAACGGCGATCCGGGCTGGTCGCTCTTCTCCAGGTCGAGGAAGACCGACTCGTCGCCGCTCTTGACGTACCGGTAGTAGGCGTCCTCGAGCATGACGTTGCCGAGCATCGTGCCGAGCATCCAGGTACGGTTCACGGCGTTCCACAGCTCGTAGTCGCGGAAGCCGACGAAGGAGCTGTAGACCAGGTCGTCGTGGAAGTCGAACAGGCCCTGCTGGAGCGGCTCGATGAAGGCGAAACGGTCATAGGACCAGTCGCCGTCCCTCGACGCGGCGATGAGGCGCCAGCCCAGAGTGTTGACGAGCTCCAGGGTGTTGGTCAGGCCTCGTGAGTACAGCGCGTCGATGAACCCGGCCGCGTGCGAGGTGAGGCAGAACCGCTCCCCGACGACCTGCTTGGCGGAGTACTGGAGCCGGCCGGTGGAGACCCAGGGCCGGACCGCCTTCGCGTTCTTGAACTGGTGGGCGATCTCCGGGAAACGCGCCAGGAAGGCGTCGAACTCCTCCTGCGGGGTGCCGTCTCCCTTGGGGAAGACCCGCGGGTCGAGCGTGAGACCCACACTGCACAGCTCGCTGATCGCGCCGGGGTGGTTGTCGAACGGGATCACCCAGAGCCAGCCGCCGTCGAAGACATGGTGCAGCGTTCCGTTGTGCCACGGGTTCGGCTGGTCGTGGTTCTTGGCGGCCGGCGCGTCGTCGAACGGCGTGACGCCGACCATGTGCGTGAACAGGCACCGCGTGTTCGTCCGCGCCCGCGTGGGGGTCTCCCGCAGCTCCAGCTTCTCCGCGAGCGGAGAGCGGAAGCCACTGCCGTCGATGACGTAGCTGGCGCGGAACTCCTCACCGCGGTCCGTGCGGAGAACGGCGCCCGAGTCGGGGTCGATCTCGATGTCGGCGATCCGGGTGTTGAGGCGCGGATGCGCGCCGTACTTGACCGCGACGTGGAACAGGTAGGAGTCGATGTCCTGCCGGAACAGGTGGGTCTCGGTGCGGAGCACCGACGGGACCACCAGCTGGTTGATCTGCTGCGGGTCCTGTGCCTCGCCTTCACGGTGGTAGACGAAGCCGAAGTTCTGTTTGCGGCCGCAGCTCGGCGAGACGTGCTGCTGGATGCCCTTGAAACTGGAGAGCGGCTTGAGCTCCGGGACGTTGTAGCGCTCGGCGATGAGCCTGGTCATCCCGGAGGTGTACGGAATCGTCGACTCGCCGACCGCGAAACGCGGATGGGTGCCGGCGTCGAGCAGCAGGACGTTGACGCCGTTGCGGGCAAGCACCGCACCGAGCATCCCGCCCGCCATCCCGCTGCCGAGTATCGCCACGTCGTACCGGTCGGCCGGCTTGTGTGGGGTGTTGATTGGCTGCAACTCCCTCACCCTTCATTCCTGGTCGTGTCTGGCATCTGACTGTGTTCCGACGGGCCTGCCGAGCCGGAGCCGCCGGCGAGGCCCTTCTCCCGCCTACGCCGGGGACGCCCCGTGGCCGGCGAGCTCCGTTCTCTTGGCGCGATCGACGGCCGGGACCACGACCGGCTTCCGGTAGATGAGTGCGAGGAGCGGACCGGTCATCACCGTGGTCACCACCGCCATGGCGACCATCAGGGAGTACAGCGATCCGTCGAGCAGCCCGATCTGCAGGCCGATCCCGAGGATGATCAGCTCGGTCAGCCCGCGGGTGTTCATCAGGGTGGCGAGCGCCGTCGCGGGCCGCCGAGGCAGCCGCCCGAGGCGTGCGCCGAGGTACGTTCCGCCGAACTTGCCGGCCACGGCGACCAGCAGGATGGCGCCGAACTGCGTGAGCTCCGCGACGTGGAGCCGGCTCAGGTCGACCTGGAGGCCCGCGATGACGAAGTAGATCGGCAGGAGCAGGCCGCTGATCTGACCGACGCGGTCCTGGACGTCGGCGCGCAGCATGGTGGTGCCCTTCCGCGGCATCGCCAGGCCGAAGAGGAAGGCGCCGAAGATGGGGTGGATGCCGATCGCCTCGGTGGCCGCCGCCGACACCATGGCACCGGCCAGCACCACCGCCAGGCTCCGCGTCGTGAGCGGCGCGCCCATGTCGTCGGGTGCCAGGTACCGGCGCAGCAATGGGCGGACGACCACCATCATCGCCGTCGCGAAGGCCACGATGAGCGCCACGCGCCATTGGCCGCCGTTCCCGCCGACGGCCGCCTGCACGGCGGCCAGGCCGATCCAGGCGACGACGTCGACGACCGCCGCAGTGGCCAGCGCGATTCCGCCGAGCGTCGTCATGGTCAGCCCCCGGTCGGCGAGGATTCTCGCGAGGACCGGGAAGGCGGTCACCGAGACCGACAGCCCGACGAAGATCAGGAACGTCGTGTGCTGGTGTGCGGGCGAATGACTCTGGAGCGCGTACGCGGCCAGCGCCAGTCCCAGGCCGAAGGGGATGACCGTCGAGCCCAGGGCGCCCAGCGCGGTCGACCTGGCCCGGCCCCGGATCGTCTGATGCTCGATCTCCAGGCCGACGATGAACATGAACAGGGCCACCCCGACGTTGGCCATGGCCGCCAGCGGCTGGCGTACCGCCGGCGGGAACAGGGCGTCGGCGATCGTCCCGTTGAAAAGAGTGGGGCCGAGCAGAATGCCGGCGAGGATCTCGCCGACCACGGGTGGCTGCCCGATACGGACGGCGAGCGCCCCGAGACCACGTGCCAGCAAGAGGATCAGGGCGAGATCAACGAAGAGCAGCTGCACCTGATGACTGGTCAATTCCAACGACCCCACTTACATCGCGTACGGGTGGGACAGACGCGGGCGGCCCGCGGCCGGTCAGGAACCGGCCGGGCTCAGCGAGCTCTTCTCGATGAGGTCGTCGAGGTTGATGTGGAACATCGGGTGCCTGCCGCTGAGTCCGGAGATGAGCGTCACGAAGTCGGCGGAGGGCTCGTTCTTCTTCTCCGGGTCGACCAGCTCCTGCGCCAGGCCGTAGTAGAACTCCTTGTGCTTGGTCTGGTCGTAGAACTTCTCGACGAAGGTGCGGATCTCGTCGAAGAAGGCCCGGTAGTTCTCGGCGTACCGGCCGAGGGCCTCCTTCTCGATCGCCGGGTGATCGATGATCTTGTCGATGATCTTCGCCAGGGTGCTGCCCGCCAGCGTGGCGAGGGCGACGCCGGTGGAGAAGAGCGGGTCGACGAACGCGGCCGAGTCGCCCACCAGCACCCAGCCGTCGCCGTGGAACTGGTGGGTGGTGTAGGACCAGTCGCGCGCCGTGCGGAAGGCGCTGGCCTGCCGGGCGTTGCGCAGGAGATGCTTGAGCCTGGTCGTCCGCTCCCGCTCGCTGTTGAACAGCTCCTGCAGCGACTGGTCGGTCGCGCCGGCCCGCTCGGTCCGCGTCACGTACCCGACGCTCATGTTGTCCTTCTCGATCGGGATGGCCCAGAACCAGCCCTCTTCGAGCCCTTCGATGAGGATGTTGGTCCACTCGTCGCCGGGCAGCCGCTCGGTGTTGTCGAAGTAGGTCCAGACCGCGACGTTGCGGAGTTCCTCGTGCCAGGTGACCTCGGAGAACTTCCGGCTCAGGAGCCGCGCCTGACCCGAGGCGTCCACGACCAGGGAGGCGCGCGCCTCGCGGACCTCCTCGCTGCCGCGCAGCTGGTAGCGGACGCCGGTGACCCTGCCGTTCTCGTCCTGGGTCGCGTCCTTGACGACGACCTCTTCCATGACGTGTGCGCCCAGCTGGCGGGCGCGGTTCAGGACGAGCGCGTCGAAGTCGGCGCGGCGCGTGTGGTAGGCGTACTGGTACGGGCCGCCCTTGATGAACGAGAAGTTCCAGGGGATCTTGTTGTTCCCCCAGACGAGGCTTCCGCCGTACTTCCTCTCGAAGCCCCGGTTGTCCATGAGCTCGGTCAGGCCGAGTTCCGCCATGGGACGCATCACGGCCGGGATGAGCGATTCACCGATGTGATAGCGGGGGTGGCGCTCACGGTCGAGCACGAGCACCCGCCGGCCGCTCTTCGCGAGCAGGCCCGCCGTGGTCGCACCGGCAGGGCCACCGCCGATGACAATGACGTCGAAATCGTCAGGAACCCCATAAAGAGTGGACGACATGCGTGACCTTCCCTTTCTTGTCCGGCCGCACCCGCAACGCCGGAATACCTCCGCGCGGCATGCGATGCCAGGATGCGCAAGAGGTCTAAAGGGGATCTGTATGTCGTCTGAAGAGCTATTCGTTCGAGCGTTCAGACGCCGGTCGCGATCAGCCTTGCCGTGCCTCGACGGCCTCGAACACGGCCGGCCGCGTGCGCACCGCCCACCGGATGACCGGGCCGCTGAGCGCCAGCGCGCCCAGGAAGAGGACGGTGAGCAGCAGCCAGCCGAGCAGACCCAGATGGTCGGGCACGGCGGTGACCAGCGTCGGCCCGGCGACCAGCGCGACGGCGTCGCCGACCGCGAAGACTCCGCCGTACTGTCCCTGTGCGTTCCCGGGGGCCAGCTCGTAGCGCAGACCCCAGCGTGCCGCCTCGCCCCAGATCTCACCGAACGTGAAGAGGATGACGGCGAAGGCCAGGATCACGCCCGCGGTCCAGCCGGGGACACCGTGGGAGAACCCGACGGTGACGCAGGCGACGGCGAGGACGACGAACGTCCACCGCTGCAGCTTCGAGGCGCCGGGGACCGTGTCGGCGTCGCGGGCGACCTGGACCTGCAGGAAGACGACGATCAGCGTGTTGATGAGCCACAGCCACGCCGCCAGCGGCCGGGGCGCGGAGGTGTGAGTGACGAGCCACACCGGCAGGCCGACCGCGACGATCGTGGGACCGATGCGACCCAGACCCGTCACCTGGGCGACGAGGAGATACGGCAGGTCCCGTACGGGTCTCGGCCCACCGCTCTTACGTCCTTCCGTACGCACCCCGGGGACCCGCGGCAGCGTCATGTACAGCCCTGCCACGGCCACCATGGCGATGGCGTTGCCCCAGAACAGCGCCAGGTAGGCCGAGGTGCTGTCGAAGGCGATGACGATGCCGGCGCCGAGTGAGGCCACCGCGAACCCGCCGTTGAAGAAGCTCCGCATGTACGCGGAGAGGCGTACCCGCCCCTCCCGGCCCATGATCCCGGCGACCATCGCGCCACGCGCGACGTGGCCGGTGTTCTCGGCGACGCCGAGCGCGCCGACCACCACGACGTACGCCAGGAAGGAGTGCACGAACATCGCCGAGAGCAGCATCACGGCCTTGCACAACGCCAGCACCGCGGTCGTGCCGCGAGGACCGAACCGGTCCGCGAGATACCCGACCGGCAGGCCGAGCGGCAGCGCGAGGATGCCGGCCACCGACAGGCCGAGCCCCACCTGCCCCGGCGACAGGCCCACTTTGTGCACGAAATAGACCGCTCCACCGGTCATGTAAAGGCCGTTGCCGAGACTGGCCACGGCCGTGCAGAGCACGAGCCGCCGCCCGGGTCCGGGCTCCGGCAGCATTCGACGCAGCCGGGGAAAACGCCCCTGTCCCGCCGTGGCCCCATCAACGGTCGTCGTCACAGTTGTCTCCCTATCGACGAGCGATCACGGCAAGTTGACCAACAGAGTAAACACCGTGCATTATCGTGCCGCCAGTCCGCCTTTAACCAGAGAGCAGCGCAATGGATCCGATTACTCCGATAGGGGTTATCCGTAGTCCGCGCACGGAGCTCACCAACGAATGGTGGGGCGAGATCACCGCTCGGATCGAGCTCGATCCACAGGTGTTCCAGCCCGGCGCCACCAGCGGCCTGACGGACTACTCCCACGTCGAGGTGGTCTACGCGTTCCACCTGAGCACCCGCACCTGCACGGCGGACCAGCACCCGCGGCACAATCCGTCCTGGCCGCGCACGGGCATCCTCGCGCAGCGCGCCCCGAACCGCCCCAACCACATCGGCGTCACGGTCTGTGAACTGGTCGATGTCGTCGCGTTCAGCCTCACCGTCCGCGGGCTCGACGCGCTCGACGGCTCGCCATTGCTGGACGTCAAGCCCTATCTCCGCGAGTTCGCGCCGCGCGGACCGGTTCGCCAGCCGGATTACACCGACGAGCTGATGCGAAACTACTTCTGATCTCATCGCGCCCGGATGTCTCTTCCCCATGCGTACATGTCCGCACGGCCCGCGAGGATGACGGTGTTGACCTCGTCGCGTGACATTTCCTCCACCGAAAGCAGCAGCACCGGAAGGCCGCTCCGATAGCGGGTCTCGTCGGCGAGCCGCGTGCGTTCGACTCGTCCGGTCCCGGCCTGTGACGCCGCGACGATGAAGTCGAATCCGCAGGCCGCCGGATCCTTCCGGTAGTGCTCCTCCGTCGCCGACAGGACGAGGCCGACCACGGAGGCGCCGGCCGTCCGCAGCGCGCGGACGAGCGCACCGATGTCCGCCGACGGACCCTCTTCGACCAGCACGCAGTCCGGGACGGGCGACTCCGTCTCGAGGCCCTCCTCCGCGCCGACGACGAGGCACCGGCGGGCACCGGCCGTCGTGGGAAGGCACAGGGTGCGCGCGCCCGGCTCCGCCTCCTCGACGTCCACCATCCGGCTCTCGAGGGTCAACGTCCCGATCGTGAGGGGCAGGTCGACCGGCTCCAGGGCGACGCGGCGGCCGGCGAGCGTCTCCACGGCCTTCGCGACGAACTCCGGGTCGCGGGCGCCCAGCCGTGCGTAGGTGTTGGCGGCCCTGCGGCTGCGGAGCGCGAACACCGTCCGATGCCCCTCCAGGCGCTCGCGCCGGCTGAGTGTCTCGAACCACCGCCGGCTCTCCCACGCCTCGGCCTGCGCCTCCCTGATCACGGGCTGCCGCGTACGGGCGTACACCTCGACCGCGTCCGCGGCCGGCCGTTCGGTCAGTGCCCGCGCGAGGCAGAGCGCGTCGTCGATCGCGAGCGCGGTGCCCGACCCCGTCGAGAAGTGCACCGTGTGCGCCGCGTCGCCGATGAGAACCATCCGGTCGTCGTGCCAGCGCTCGTTGACGATCGTGCGGAACGACCGCCAGTCCGGCGTCTGGGCGCGCAGCGGCGCTCCGCCCAGCTCCGCCTCGAACGTACGGGCCAGCAGCTCCTCGATCTCCCGTACGGGGCGGCCGGCCAGCCGGTGCCGGGCGAGGGTCTCGGCGTCGGCCTCGACGATGAAGGTGCTCTCCCGCTCCGCGTGCGGGTAGGAGTGGACGATGAGCAGTCCGTCGCGGACCGGCTTCAGGACGAAGGTCGGGTCCAGCGCGATCGGCGTGCTCATCCAGAGGTAGCCGGTGCGCCCCAGGGACGCGCTGGTGCCGAACCGGTCCTCCGCCAGCGTGCGCAACCGGCTGTTCGCCCCGTCCGCGAGGACGATCAGGTCATGGGTACCGGGCGGGGACGTGACCGTCCGCCGGGTGAAGCGCACGTTCGGGCGGGCGCGCACCAGCCGTCTCAGGTGCGCGGTGAAGTCCCGGCGTGAGACGCCGAACATGCCATAGGCACCTGACCAGACCCGCTCACCGCCCACGACGGTCAGCGTGCGGTCCCAGGTCGCCAGCGCCGAGTCCGGAAGGGCGAACGCCTCCGGATGGTCCGCCTTGATCTGGTCGGCGAACGCCCAGGAGAGCACGATGCCGGCGCCGGGCGGGCGGCCGTCGCGGTCGTACACGTCGATCGTGACGTCGGGGCGCAGGCGGGACAGCTCCAGTGTGAAGAACGATCCCGCGGCGCCCGCGCCGACGACCGCCACCCGGCTCAGCGGCCGGAGCGTCATTTCGGCGTACCGTCCCAGTGGAACCGCTGTCCCCGCGCGATCGCGGCGCCTCGCGACACCGCCATCATCTCGCCACTGGCGATCTTCATGATCGTCATGAACTCGGTGAAGTACGGCTCCGGCGCGCCCAGGCGCCCGCCCGCCTCCTTCATGAGCGCGAGCCAGCGCAACCGCTGCTCGCGGGTGATGAGGAAGTGACTGTGCGCCTGGTGCAGGCGGGGGTCCCAGGCGGCCGTCAGGTCGTTCTCCCCGTAGATCTGCAGGTAGTGCTCGGCCAGGTGCTCGGCGTGCCGTGGCCAGTCGTCCACCGGGAAGAGCGGAGCGAGCATCGTGTCCTCGGCTACGAGCGCGTAGAACTGCGCCGTGAGCGCACGGAAGAACGCCTCACCGCCGATGCCGCGGTAGAAGTCACTGACCTTCTTGTCGACGTCCGACTGACTCATGTGCTCGGCCGGCCGGACGCCGTCCTCGGCGACGAGGAGGACCTTCCCGTCGTGTTCCGGCACGGATTTCAATGACATTCGCATCTCCCGGGAACGGGGTCGTCACGACAGCTGAAGGGGCGATCCGGCCATCCACGTCAGCGCCAGATGGAGACGGCGACGACGCGGAGGCGGTGCGTGTTCCCCTGCCTCCGCGCCGTCTTCGGGCGTGGTGGTCGTTACGCCGCGCGGTCCCAGACCTCGAGCTCGTCCCAGACCTTGCGGTCCCAGACCTCGAGCTCATCCCACACGGGCATGGTGGCTGTGGACATAACAGACTCCTTCCGAGGAACTGCCTTCATCGGTGCCACGTTTCTCAGGGCTCGCACTTGTGATTGATGACCGGATCAGGACAACCGCTTGCTTCGGTGGCAATCTCGGAGAAGACATGCATGTCGCCATTTGCGATCCTCGGGAGCAGCAGCTCAGCGCCGGTTCCGTGAGATTCAGTCGCACTGATCCGGTGAATGGCCGGGTGTTCGCCACCCCACGGACACTCATTTTCCCCGAGATCCTCCTGACCTGCCTCCGGCCATTCAGTTCAGCCGAGCCGTCGATCTCGAGAGGCGATGGACATGGGCGAGGCGACGGATTTCGACAACCTGTTCATCGCGACTCGCCCACCCCTCTATGCCCGCGTCATGCAGTTACTCGGCGACTATCACGAGGCCGAGGAAGTGGTCCAGGAGGTGTACCTGAAGCTCTATGCGGAGAAGGCTCGCAAGACGTTCATGTCCCACCCCAACCCGGTGGCCTACTCCGTCGTCACGGCAACGAACATCATTCGCGACAACTGGCGGCGCCGGCGGCGGCTTCTCCAGGCCCTGACGCTCGCCTACCTACTCGATCCGCGAGATGACCACGACGGCGGACTGCCGGAATGTGAAGACCGGATGGCCATCACCTCGATACTGCGGAAACTGACCTCACCGGAGGCCTCGGCGATCAGGCTCGTCGATCTCGAGAATTACTCCCTCCAAGAGGCGGGCCTGCTGCTGGGCGTGCACTGGGGAACCGTTCACCGGAACCGGCAACGCGGCCTGCGGCAGCTACGCGTGGAAATCGACAAATACCTACGGCCGGTCGATTGACCGCCGGCGAGAAGACGCAGATGTGGACCGGAGGAAGGGGGCGTCCGCGGATAGACGGGCGCCTCGGCCGACGGTCGACCGTACCGGCTTCAAGGAGAGCAAGTGGCGAACTCATCGATCGCATCCGGCTCCAGGTCGCCCGGGCTCGTGGATGATCCAAGAGCACCGCTCAACCGCCTGTCCCAGCTGCTGGACCCGGGCTCGCCGATGCTGCTGCACGAGTTCGACGAGGTCGCCGCGACGGTCGTACGCGGCCAGATCGACGGGCTCAAGGTCGTCGCGTTCTGCACCGACGCGACCAGGAGGGGCGGCGCGCTCGGCCTGGTCGAGTGCGAGCGGATCGCCGAGGCCATCGACCTCGCCGCGAGCGACGGCTGCCCGGTGATCGGACTCTGGCACTCAGGCGGCGCGAAGATCGGTGATGGCATCGAGTCGATGCACGGGATCGGAAAGATCTTCGCCGCGACCGTCCGCGCCTCCGGCGAGGTGCCGCAGCTGTCCGTGGTGCTGGGCCCGGCCGCCGGCGGCGCCGCGTACGGTCCCGCGCTCACGGACGTGGTGATCATGGCGCCGGCCGGCCGGATATTCGTCACCGGCCCGGAGGTCGTGAGCAGTGTCACCGGCGAGAAGATCGACATGGAGGGTCTGGGCGGAGCCGAGGCCCACGGCCGCAGGTCCGGGGTCGCCCACGTGACCGCCGGGTCCGAGGCCGACGCCTACGCCCGGGCTCGCCACATCACCGGGCTCCTGGCCCGGCCGGGCTCGTTCGACCCGGCGGCGGCCGGTCCCCCGGCCGATCTGCGCGGGCTCCTGCCCTCGTCACCGCGCCGGGCCTATGACGTGCACGCTCTGGTCCGGGGAATCCTCGACGACGGCGACTTCGAGGAACTGCAGCCGAAGTGGGCCTCGAACGTCGTCATCGGCCTCGGCCGGCTGGCCGGCGGAACGGTCGGGATCGTCGCCAACAACCCGCTGCACAAGGGAGGCTGCCTGGACTCCCTGAGCGCGGAGAAGGCCGCGCGCTTCGTGCGGATGTGCGACGGCGCCGGAATTCCGCTGGCGGTCATCGTGGACGTGCCGGGTTACCTGCCCGGCGTCGACCAGGAGTGGAGCGGTGTCGTACGGCGTGGCGCGAAGCTGCTCTACGCCTTCGCCGAGGCGACCGTGCCCCGCGTGACGCTCGTCACGCGCAAGTCCTACGGCGGGGCCTACATCGCGATGAACTCCCGATCGCTCGGAGCCACCGCGGTGTACGCCTGGAAGAACGCCGAGGTCGGGGTGATGGGCGCGGAGTCGGCCGTCCGTGTCCTGCACTGGAAGAAGATCGCGGCGGCCCCGGAGGACGAACGCGACGCGCTGCGCGCGCGGCTGATCGAGGAACACCGGAGCGCGACCGGAGACCTCGGCCACGGGGTCTCTCTCAGCGTGATCGACGAGGTGATCGACCCCGAGGACACCCGCGCGCGCCTGCTGGCCGTCTTCGCGGCCCACACCACCGGCCTGTCGTTCCGCGGCCGGCACGGCAACATCCCCCTCTGAGCGCGACCCCGTCCCCTGTGCGGCTCGCTCTGCCGAGCGGGCCGCCCGGGCGCGTTCTCCACCCCACCCCGGCGACCCGCACAGGCCTCAGCGCCGATGCCGCAGGCGTTCGGCGACGGCGAGGTTGATGTCGGCGGCGCGGCTCCTGCGCTGGATACCGGCCATCAGCCCCGGTGCGATCCCGAACAGTTTCGCGCCGACGAGCAGGGACATCGCGGCGACGTCGATCTCCGCCACGTCGCGTTCGATCGCGCGGACCACGGCGCGGGCCACGTCGCCGGGAGTACGCGTGCCGACGCCGCGCGGAAGCCGGACGCCCGAGTCGGCCAGCATGCCGGCGTCGCGGATGAAGCCCGGGCTGACGAGCGACACGCCCACGCCCTGTGACCGCAGGTCCTCCCGGAGCGCGAGGGCGTACCCGCGCAGCCCGAACTTGGTCGCGTTGTAGAGCGCGGAGCCTCCCGACGCGGCCTTACCGGCCAGCGATGACACGAAGACCAGCTGTCCGCGGCCACGCGAGATCATCTGCTCGGCGGCCAGCCGGGCCATCACGACGGGGACGCGCAGGTTCACCCCGAGCGCCCGGTCGATCTCATCGAGGGTGAAGTCGGTGGCCAGCCCGACCACGGGCAGGGCGGCGTTGGCCACGAGGATGTCCACGGGGCCGGCCTCCTCCATCAGGCGCGCGGCCGCGTCCGGGGCGGACAGGTCGGCGACGATGGCCCGGGCACCGAGTTCGGCGGCCAGGGGTTCGAGCACGTGCTTCCTGCGGCCGGTGAGCACCAGGGACGCGCCACGCGCCTTGAGCTCGCGGGCGATGACCTGGCCGATACCTCCGGTGGCGCCGGTAACCAGAGCGGTCGATTCAGCGATCTGCATCGCGCCATCCTGTCGTCGGGGAGCATCTCCACTTTTGGACATGTGACGTGATGGATCATGGGCCTTTCTCACACGAAACCGCAATGTCCACATCTGGAAATGCGAACCATCCTCGTACGGGTTCGAAGGTCCTTCACGGCACCCCTCGGAGACGCCACCCACCCTCATTCCGGCGGTGACCTGCGGGACGACGCCTTGAATTGATCATCATCGCATCGACGCCCGCGCCACTGACGGCAATCTGGGCGATGACAGGGGATTGCGGCGGCCGCATTCTTGACCATATCGATAGAAGTCAGAACCGAACTTCCACCGTCAGCACCTATATCGCAGAGCCACTGCCGGCGCGGGACAGGCGCCGCATGTAAAGCGATATCGCACTGCCTTTTTTCACCGACTCAGCTCATCCTGTCATGTTCCGGTTCTCCGGAGATCGAACGAACAGGTGTTGACCGACCCACCATTGGCGGGATTTACCGGCCATCCGGCCGATGTGAAAAGTAGGAGGGAGGCTGCCGACCATGTCGGATGCGGCAGATTCCGTACGGCTCGAACTGCTGGGCATGATGAGGGCCTGGCGGCACGGCGATGAGGTGACACTCGGGCCTCCCAAGCAATGCGCGGTACTCGGTCTGCTCGCACGCCGGATAGACAACAGGGTGTCGCTGGAGGAGATCATCGACGCCGTGTGGGGCACTGATATCCCGAAATCGGCGACCAACTGCGTGCACACCTATGTGGCCGGCCTGCGCAAGTCGCTCGAGCCGGAGCGGAGCCGGCGTGAGTCCGGCGACATCATCGTGTCGACCGGCGGTGGCTACGCGCTCCACATCGAGCATGAGAACGTGGACGTCGAGCTGTTCCTGCGCCTGCACGCGCAGGCGCGCCGGCTGAGCTCCGACGGGAGACCGGAGGCGGCGCTGGCGGCGTTCGACCAGGCCCTGGCCCTGTGGCGCGGTGAGGCCTACGCGAACATTCCGGGCCCCTTCGCGGACGTCGATCGCACCCACCTGAGGGAGCTGCGGCTCACCGCGATCGAGGAGTGGGCCGTCGTCATGCTGGCGGTCGGCCGGCATACCGAGCTCGCCGCGGTCCTGTCCGAGCTGGTGACCAAGGAACCGCTGCGTGAGAGGCTGCGCTGGCTCCTGATGCTGACGCTGTACCGGTGCGGCAGGCAGGCTCACGCGCTCGGTCTCTACCGGGAGACCCGGCGGCTGCTGAGCGAGGAGCTCGGCATCGAGCCCGGCATCGATCTGCGCAACCTGCACGAGCAGATTCTGGCGGGCGGCCCGGACCTCATCGTGCCGGCCACGGCGAACGCGCTCTCGGCCGTGTCCCTGGCCGCCGCCGAGCGGGAGGGCACCGGTCCCATGCCACGGCCGGCCCAGCTCCCCCCGAGCGCCCGCGGCTTCGTGGGCCGGGTCGAGGAGCAGGCCAGGCTCCACACGGTGCTCGATCAGGAACGCGGACAGCGGAGCGACACGACCATCGCGGTGATCCACGGTGCCGCGGGCGTGGGCAAGACCGCGCTCGCCCTGCACGTGGCCCACCAGCACGCGGACCAGTATCCGGACGGCCAGCTCTACCTCGACCTCTGCGCGTTCGATCCCGACCGTGACCCGCTGAGCGCCTCGTCGGCGCTGGCATCGCTGCTGCAGAGCATGGGCGTCGATGACCGGAGCCTGCCCGGCGACCTGGCGGGCCGCACCGCCCTGTACCGCAGCCTGTTGCACGGCCGGCGGGTCCTGGTCGTGCTCGACGACGCCTCGGACGCCGAGCAGGTACGACCGCTGATTCCGGGCGGACCGGCCTGTGTCCTGATCACCAGCCGCCGGCAGCAGAGCGGCCTGGTCGTGCGGGACGGAGCGCACCGGATCTCGCTGGCACCGCTGCGGCCCGCGGAGTCGGTGGAGCTGCTCGGCTACCTCATCGGCGCGGAACGCCTGGGCGGCCGACGCGAGGCGGCCGAGCGGCTGGCCGAGCTGTGCGGCCATTTCCCGCTGGCACTGCGAATCGTGGCCGAGCAGCTCGCCGCCGATCCCGGCATGCCGCTGGAGGACCAGGTGAAACGGTACGGGTCCGGGCGCGGCCGGCTCGATCGCCTGGCGGTCGCGGACGACGCCACGGACAGCCTGCATTCGGTGTTCGCGGCCTCCTACCTCGAACTGCCTGCGGAGGCGGCGCGGATGTTCAGGATCCTGGGACGGTACGAAGCGCCGCTGATCACCTTGTCCACCGCCGCATCGCTGTCGGGCGCCACCCGGAACGGCGCCGAGCGGTTGCTGGACATCCTCGTCGACAACCACCTGCTCGACGCGGTCGGCCGGGACCGATACCGCTTTCCGACCCTGATCGGCGTCTACGCCGCCGAATGCGCCCAGGAAGAACCCCGCCTTCACCTGCACGGCTTCGCGGTGTGATCCACCTCAGACGAGGCAGGCCGGTCCGAGCAGCTGTTTCAGGTCGCCCATCAGCGCCGGCGAAGCGGTGACCCGCAGCTTGTCGTCGAGCCGGACCACGGTGGTGCGCGGGCCGTTCTGCAGCTGCAGATGCACCTCGGTCTGACCAGGGTGGGTGCCCAGCACCTCCTTGAGGCGCTGCACCACCGGCGGGGTCACCCGGGTGACCGGGAGCGAGACCGTGAGGGGACGGCCGGTGTCGCTCACCGTCAGATCGGGCTGGGTGACCTCCATGGCGATCAGCTTCGGGGTGTCCTCACGCTTGTCCAGGCGGGCCTTGACGACGAGGATCGCGTCCTCGGCCAGCAGCGTGGAGCAGAGCTGGTACGCCGACGGGAAGATCATCAGCTCGATCGCGCCTTCGAGGTCCTCGAGGGTGGTGAGCGCCCACGAGTCACCCTTCTTCGTGACCTTGCGCTGCAACCCCGAGACCAGTCCGCCGACGGTGACGATCTGGCCGTCGGGGCGTTCGTCGGCGGTGAGGGCGGCGATCGAGCAGTCGACGTTGGCCGACAGGATGTGCTCGATGCCGAGCAGCGGGTGGTCGGAGACGTAGAGGCCGAGCATCTCGCGCTCGAAGGCCAGCAGCGTCGTCTTGTCCCACTCCCCCGTGGGGATGGCGACGTCGAAGGTGGTGTCCACCGCGTCGTCGCCGCCGCCGAACAGGGAGTCCTGCCCGATCGCCTCGTTGCGCTTGATGTCGATGATCGCGTCGATGGCCGCCTCGTGCACCATGACCAGGCTCTTGCGCTCGTGCCCGAGGTCGTCGAAGGCGCCGGCCTTGACGAGCGACTCGACTACGCGCTTGTTGCACACCTGGGGTGGCACCTTGCGCAGGAAGTCCTGGAAGTCGGTGAAGCGCTCCTTTTCCCTCCGCGCCGCGATGATGGCCTCGACGACGTTGCCGCCGACGTTGCGGATCGCGGTCAGGCCGAACAGGATCTCGGTGTCGCCCTTCGGGGTGAAGTCGGCGTCGGACTTGTTGACGTCCGGGGGCTGCACCTTGATGCCCATGCGCCGGCACTCGTTGAGGTAGAGCGCGCTCTTGTCCTTGTCGTCCTGGACCGAGGTGAGCAGCGCGGCCATGTACTCGGCCTTGTAGTGGGCCTTGAGGTAGGCGGTCCAGTAGGAGACCAGGCCGTACGCGGCCGAGTGCGCCTTGTTGAAGGCGTAGTCGGAGAACGGCAGCAGGATGTCCCACAGCGTCTTGATGGCTTCGGGCGAGTAGTCGTTCGCCTTCATGCCGGCTTCGAAGTTGACGAACTGCTTGTCCAGCTCGGCCTTCTTCTTCTTGCCCATCGCGCGGCGGAGCAGGTCCGCCTGGCCGAGGCTGTAGCCCGCGACCTTCTGCGCGATGGCCATGACCTGCTCCTGGTAGACGATCAGGCCGTGGGTGGTGCCGAGGATCTCCTCCAGGGACTCCTCGAACTCCGGGTGGATCGGCGTGACCTTCTGCTGGCCGTTCTTGCGGAGCGCGTAGTTGGTGTGGGAGTTCGCGCCCATCGGACCGGGCCGGTAGAGCGCGATGACCGCGGAGATGTCCTCGAAGTTGTCCGGCTTCATCAGCCGGAGCAGGGACCGCAGGCCGCCGCCGTCGAGCTGGAAGACACCGAGGGTGTCGCCCCGGGAGAGAAGCTCGTACGCCTTCTTGTCGTCCAGCGGCAGTTTCAGCAGGTCGAGCTCCAAGCCCTTGTTGAGCTTGATGGCCCGGAGGCAGTCCTGCATGATCGTGAGGTTGCGCAGGCCCAGGAAGTCCATCTTCAGCAGGCCGAGCGTCTCGCAGGTCGGGTAGTCGAACTGCGTGATGATCACGCCGTCGCTGTCGCGGCGCATGATCGGGATGTGATCGGTGAGCGGCTCGGCCGACATGATCACGCCGGCGGCGTGCACGCCGGTCTGGCGGATCAGGCCCTCCAGGCCCTGCGCCAGGTCCATGATCTGCTTGACGTCGGTCTCTTCTTCGTACAGTTTCCGCAGCTCACCGGCCTCGCCGTAGCGCGGGTGCTTGGTATCGAAGATCCCCGACAGCGGGATGTCCTTGCCCATCACGGCGGGCGGGAAGGCCTTGGAGATCTTGTCGCCAAGGGCGTACGGGAAGCCGAGCACGCGGCCGGCGTCCTTGATCGCGGCCTTCGCCTTGATGGTGCCGAACGTGGGCGGGCCGACGCGATCCGCTACGTCACCGAGAAGTGGGGCGACGACCGGGTCGCGCAGATCATCACCTACGGCACCATCAAGGCCAAGG
>JAOPYG010000412.1 GCA_025964685.1 Actinoallomurus sp.
CACCGTCGAGGTTCTCGACGTGGACATGGAGCGCGAGCGGGTCTCCCTGTCGCTCAAGGCGACGCAGGAGGACCCCTGGCAGCAGTTCGCCCGCACCCACCAGATCGGCCAGGTCGTGCCGGGTCGCGTCACCAAGCTGGTGCCGTTCGGCGCGTTCGTCCGGGTCGAGGAGGGCATCGAGGGCCTGGTGCACATCTCCGAGCTGGCCGAGCGTCACGTGGAGATCCCGGAGCAGGTCGTCCAGGTCGGCGACGAGATCTTCGTGAAGATCATCGACATCGACCTCGACCGGCGCCGCATCAGCCTCTCGCTGAAGCAGGCCAACGAGGGTGGTGGGACGTTCACCGACGAGGAGTTCGACCCGACGCTCTACGGCATGCCGGCCGAGTACGACTCCGAGGGGAACTACAAGTACCCCGAGGGCTTCGACTCGGACACCGGCGACTGGCTCGAGGGCTTCGACCAGCAGCGTGAGACGTGGGAGCGGCAGTACGCCGAGGCGCGTACCCGTTTCGACTCGCACAAGAAGCAGGTCGAGGAGGCCCGCAAGGCCGAGGCCGAGGCGGCCGGACCGCAGTCGTACAACTCCGAGGGTGAGCAGCCGAGCAGCAGCGGGGGTGACGCCGGAGGCGGCGGCGCGCTCGCCTCTGACGAGGCTCTCGCGGCGCTGCGCGAGAAGCTCTCCGGTAACCAGGAATAAGCAGGAGTAAAAAAACCGCATAATGGTCGATTCCGACACACGCGTACGTCCTGGGGGTCCCGCCGCATCGGCGGGGCCCCCGGTCGTTCCCCAGGAGTTCTCCCGCGTCTTCCTCATCGCGGTCACCACCGCGATCCTGGCCGGCGTACTCCGGGCCGCGTTCCCCCCATTCGGTCATCTCGCCGCGACCTCCGGTGGTCTCACCGTCTCCGCGGCGATCCTCATCGTCTGCCTGGCCGGGTTCGTGGCCCCCGCGGTGCGCGCCGCGGCCGGGCCACGGGGCCTGCTGCTGGCCGGGGTCGGCGGCCTGCTGGCCGTACGGCTCGCCATGCAGGCCCTCTCACCCGCGCCGTGGTCGGCCTTCGCCGGCGCTGCGTTCGGCATGCTCGCCCTCACCGCGCTGTACGAGACGGCGCGCGGCCTGTCCGGTACCGGGTTCGCGGTGGCGGTGGTCGGCGGGCTGACCGCAGACACGGCCCTGCGCCTGGCCTTCGGCACCTGGGACCCGGCCGGCCGGAGCGGCGTACTGCCGTGGCTGGCCTGCCTCGTGCTCGTCGGCGCCGGTGCCCTGGCCCTCGCACGGCAGCTGCGGACCTCCTTGATCGAGGCGCCCGCGATCGGCTGGCGGGACGCGCTCGGCGCGGCCGCCCTGGGCCCGTTCCTGGCGCTGCAGGTCCTCGTTCTGGCCAGCCCTGCGTTCGCCGCCTCCAGCGGATGGCTGTCGCTGCCCGTCGCCGGTGCGGTGGTCCTCGGCGCACAGGCGCTCACCCTGGCCTTCCTGTCCTCCGGGCTGGCCGTCGCGGCCGTGCCCGGCGGCGTGTGCGTGCTCGGCGGTACCCTCCTGGGCGTCGGCGCCGCTGCGGTCACCGGCCGGTACGGTCTGACCGGCTGGGTCGCGGTCGCGGTGATCGTCGCGGGTCAGGTGCTGTCCGCGTGGCTGCTCGCGGTCGCCTGCCGGGTGCCGCTACGGCGCGGCGGCTTCCGTGGCCGGCGCGGGGACGTGCCGGTGGAGCCGGGCCGCGCCGACACCGGCGGCCGGGCCTGGCGGATCGACGTGGGCGCCGCGCTCGGCGGGCTGCTCATCGCGCTCGTCCTGCTGCCGTACCAGGCGCACTACGCCGCACCGCTCCCGCTGCCGAACAAGGTGCTGCCCGGTGCGGCCGGCATCGTCCTGGGCCTGCTCTCAGCGATCGCCGCGGCGCGCGGCGGGCCACTGCCGGGCAAGTCGTGGGCCCGCGCCCTCGGCGCCGGAGCGAGCGGGCTGCTGCTGCTCATCGTGCCGGCCGCGTACGCGGCCACGGCTCCGGCGGCCTCCCGTACCGCGGCCCAGCCGGGCACGTTCCGGCTGGTCGCCTATGACATCGGCCAGGCGGTCGACGGCGACGGCCGGCTCGATCCGGAAGGCGTCGCCCGCGCGATCGAGGCGCAGCACGCCGACGTGGTCGCCCTCCAGGAGGTCGGCCGTGGATGGCCGCTGTCCGGCACCGCCGACGTCGGATCGTGGCTGGCCCGGCGGCTCGGCATGCGCCTCGTATGGGGCCCGGCCGCCGATCACCAGTTCGGCAACGCCGTGCTCTCCCGGCTGCCGGTCAAGGCGACCGGGACCGGGCGGCTGCCCGTGGGCGCCGGACCGCAGGCGCGCAGCTACGTCTGGGCGCGCGTGGACACCGGCGGCGGCCGTACGGCCGACGTGTGGTCGGTGGACGTGCAGCGCGGCGCCGACCGTACGCAGACGCGGCTGGCCGAGATCGGCAAGCTGCTGCAGGTGTGGAGCGACGCGCCCCATACGATCATCGCCGGCGACCTGAACGCCGCGGAGGGCGGTCCGGAGGCGAACCGCCTCACCGGGCAGAGCAGCCTGCGTGAGACCAGCGGGGGCGTGTCCGGCAAGCCCGCAGTCTCCGTCTTCGGCACCGACGACCTCGGGTTCGACGACACCGTGGCGGCACGTCGCTCCGCGCTGGCGGCCACCGTACGGGTCATAGGCTGAGCGGCCATGGACGATGACGTACGCATCGAGCGCGCGGACACGGCGGACGCCGGGGAGATCCTCACCCTTCAGCGCGCCGCCTACGTCACCGAGGCGCAGCTGCACGGCGATCCGTTCCTGCCGCCGCTCGTCGAATCCGTCGAGCAGGTCCGCAAGACGATCGTCGGCTCGCTGGTGCTGAAGGCCATGGTCGGCACGCGCATCGCCGGGGCCGTACGCGGGCGGATCAACGACCGGACATGCCTCGTCGCGCGGCTCGCCGTCGCGCCCGACCTGCGGCGCAGGGGCATCGGCCGCGCGCTGATGCGGGCGCTGGAGGAGGAGGCGGCCGGCCTGGCCGACGCGTGCGTGCTGTTCACCGGCCACCTCAGCGAGTCCAACCTGCGGTTGTACCGGCGGCTGGGCTACGGCGAGACGCATCGCGAGCGGGTCGCCGACCACCTGATGCTCGTGCACATGAGGAAGACCCTCCTGCCCGCCGGCGCCGCCGACTGAGTACTCTCACCTCGTGCTGAGAGTGGGATTGACCGGCGGCATCGGATCGGGCAAGAGCGAGGTGTCGCGGCGGCTCGTGTCGCTCGGTGCGGTGCTGGTGGACGCGGACGCGGTCGCGCGGGAGGTCGTCGAGCCCGGCACACCGGGCCTGGCCGCGGTCGTCGAGGAGTTCGGCAAGGAGGTCCTGCTGCCGGACGGCGCGCTCGACCGCGAGAAGCTGGGCTCGATCGTCTTCGCCGACGACACCAAGCGCCGGCGGCTGAACGCCATCGTGCATCCGCTGGTCGGCCGGCGCATGCAGGAGCTGGTCGAGGACGTCCCGCCGGAGGCCATCGTCGTGTACGACGTGCCACTGCTCACCGAGAACGACCTGGCCGGCATGTATGAGTTCGTCGTGGTCGTGGACACCCCGGTCGAGGAGCAGCTGCGGCGGCTCACCGCGCTACGGGGCATGACCGAACAGGCGGCACGCGCCCGCATCGCCGCCCAGGCCACGCGAGAGGAGCGCCGGGCCGTCTCCGACCGGGTCATCGACAACTCCGGCACGCTCGAGACACTCGCCGCGCAGGTGGACGAGCTGTGGACCGAGCTGACCCGCCGCGCGGCCGCCCCGGCCTGACCCGGTCAGCGGGGCACGGCCTCGGGACGGTTGCTGACGATGCCGTCGACCCTGTCGTCGATGAGCCGCCTCATGGTCGCCCTGTTGTCGGCGACCCAGGCGAAGACCTTCATGTGGTGGGCGTGCACCTGCCGGACGTACGCCGCAGTGACCGTGTCCTGGCGCGGGTTGACATAGCCGGCGTACTTGGCGATGGCGGGAAGCTGCTGGACGGTGGGCGTGCCGATCACGGCCGTGGGCACCGACGGCATCATCCGGTGGAACTGCTCCATCGAGGCCCAGTCGAAGCTCTGCACCACCAGCCGGCCCGGGAGCAGCCAGTCGGGTTCGGCGCGCAGCCGCTCCGCGACCCGGGTGGCCAGCCCTGGATACATCGACGGGCTCTTGATCTCCAGCATCAGCTTCATGTCGCTGCCCTCCATCTCGCGCAGCGTCTCGGTGAGCGTGGGGACGCGCTCGTCCCGGAAGCGGGCGGAGAACCAGGATCCGGCGTCGAGCCGCTTGGTCTGGGCGAGCGTGAAGTCGCGGACGCGCCACGGTGACCTGCCGGGATACACCGTCTCGGCGTTGGTCGTACGGCTCAGCGTCGTGTCGTGCATGATGATCGGCTCTTGGTCCTTGGTCTGCTGCACGTCGAGCTCGAAGTAGTCGGCGCCCCGGCTCTTCGCCTCGCGGAAGGAGGCGAGCGTGTTCTCCGGGGCGTACGCGGACGCGCCCCGGTGACCGACGTCGGCGACGTCGGCGATCCCGGCGGGATGCCGCGCCGTCGAGGTGAACGCCATCCCGGCGCAGGTGAGGGGCAGCGCCGAGATCAAGGCGGCGAGACGGTGGGCCATCGCGATCCTCCGGGCGGCAGGGGTCTTTTTGACGGAGTGTAACGTCTCATTTACTCTGCGATTACCCGCATACCGGATCGCAGCGGGCGTGAGCGCCACTGGAATGTCACTGGCCCGTCGTACGGTTGAGATACACGGACGGCTTGGGTGCGCCGTCCGATCCGCCGACCGCTCTGGGCGGCGACCACGACTCTCGGAGGAATCAGCGTGCGGCCTGTCACCGATCTTCAACGCAAGGTGGCGCCCTTCAAGGTCGTCACCGAGATGACCCCGTCCGGCGACCAGCCGCAGGCGATCGGCGAGCTCGAGCGGCGGGTGCGGCGCGGCGACAAGGATTCCGTGCTGCTCGGTGCCACCGGCACCGGCAAGACTGCGAGCATCGCCTGGCTGATCGAGAAGGTCCAGCGCCCGACGCTCGTCATGCAGCCCAACAAGACGCTCGCCGCGCAGTTCGCCAACGAGCTGCGCGAGATGCTGCCGAACAACGCCGTCGAATACTTCGTGTCCTACTACG
>JAOPYG010000434.1 GCA_025964685.1 Actinoallomurus sp.
GCCGCGCGCCGGGTCCGCCCCCGACAGCCCTTCGCGCACGGCGAAGCGATGCAGGCCGCGCACCGCGACGACGGCGCGGGCCGCGGAGCCGGCGGCGAGCGGCGGGTGCCGGTCGTCGCCCTCCCGCAGGCCGGCCAGAAACCACACCACATCGTCCTCACCGACCTGGCCGATCGCCGTACGTCCCCGCTCGATCAGCACATCGACATAGCGTCGCAGGTCACGCCGGTAGGAGCTGAGCGTGTTCGCGGCCAGGCCACGCTCGACCGCGAGATGGTCGAGGTAGGCGTCGACCTCGGCCCGCAGCGCTCGGCCGAGCTCTTCACCGGCGGCGGACATCAGCGCGACACCTCATCCAGGCAGGTCGTGACGGTACGCGGGGGTCACCCCTCCGGGGCGTCGGGTGCGCGAAGGTCGCGGTAGCCCATGGCCCGGGCGGCGTAGACCGACAAGATACCCATCACCGCGAGGGGATTGTGTATGTCACCGCGTCTCACCGCGGCGACCGCGTCGTCGAGCGGTACCCAGGCGACCGGCATGTCGGCCTCCTCATGGATGCGCTCGAAGTCGGTCTCGTCCTCGGGGATCTCGGTGAGCCCGCGGGCGAGGAAGATCCGCACGCGTTCGTTCGTCATCCCGGGCGAGGTGAAGACGTCGAGCAGGGTGTGCCAGTCGCGTGCGCGGTAGCCCGCCTCCTCGGCCAGCTCACGCGCCGCCGTACGCCACGTGGGCTCGCCGTCGACGTCGCGCAGCCCGGCCGGCGGCTCCCACAGCAGGTGCCCGACCGGGTGGCGGTACTGCCGGATGAGGAGTACGCGCTCCTGGTCATCGAGGCCTATCACGCCGACCGACCCGGGATGGATCACGAGGTCGCGTTCGGCGAGCTCGGTCGAGTCGCCCTTGGGCATGCGCACCTTGTCGGTGCGCACCTGGATGACCCGGCCCTTGAACCTGATCTCACTGGTCTCGACCGGCCAGGACTCCGGGGTGTCGACCAGCGCCGGCGAGTCTTCGCTCACTTGGCGCCGTCCAGGGCCGCGGCGACCAGACCGGCGAACAGCGGGTGCGGCCGGGTCGGCCGGGACCGGAACTCCGGGTGCGCCTGGGTGGCGACGTAGAAAGGATGCTTGTCGCGGGGCAACTCGACGTACTCGACGAGACGTCCGTCGGGCGACAGACCGGAGAAGACGACGCCGGCCGCGGTCAGCTCGTCGCGGTAGGCGTTGTTGACCTCATAGCGGTGCCGGTGGCGCTCCTCGACCTTCTCCGCCTCGCCGTACAGCTCACGGACCAGGGAGTCCTCGGCGAGGTTCGCGGGATAGAGCCCGAGACGCATGGTGCCGCCCATGTCGCGTTCGCCCGCGACGACGTCCACCTGGTCGGCCATGGTCGCGATGACGGGGTCGGCGGCCTTCTCGTCGAACTCGGCGCTGTTGGCGTCGGTGAGGCCGGCGAGCGAGCGCGCCGCCTCGATCACCATGCACTGCAGGCCGAGGCAGATGCCGAGGGTCGGGATGCGGTTCTCCCGTGCGTAACGGGCCGCGCCGACCTTGCCCTCGATGCCGCGTACGCCGAAGCCGCCGGGGATGAGCACGCCGTCGACGCCCCTGAGCTCACGGGCGGCCGACTCGGGCGTCGCGCACCGGTCGCTCTTGACCCAGCGGATGTTGACCCGGGCGTCGTGTGCGAACCCGCCGTGCCGGAGCGCCTCGGTGACGGACAGGTAGGCGTCGGGAAGGTCGATGTACTTGCCGACGAGCGCGATCGTGACCTCGCGGGAGGGCTCGTGGACCCGGTGCAGCAGGTCGTCCCACTGTTTCCAGTCCACGTCGCGGAACGGCAGCCCGAGACGGCGTACGACGTACGCGTCGAGACCCTCGCTGTGCAGCACCTTCGGGATGTCGTAGATGCTGGGCGCGTCGATCGCGGAGACCACGGCCTCAGCGTCCACGTCGCACATCATGCTGATCTTGTTCTTCAGGCCCTGGGTGATGGGCCGGTCGGAACGGCACACGATCGCGTCCGGCTGGATGCCGATGCTGCGCAGCGCGGCGACGGAGTGCTGGGTCGGCTTGGTCTTCAGCTCGCCGGAGGGCCCGATGTAGGGCAGCAGCGACACGTGCAGGAAGAAACAGTTGTCGCGGCCGATCTCGTGCCGGATCTGGCGCACGGACTCCAGGAACGGCAGCGACTCGATGTCGCCGACCGTGCCGCCGACCTCGGTGATGACGACGTCGACGTCGGGACCGGCCATACCGCGGATCCGGTCCTTGATCTCGTTGGTGATGTGCGGGATGACCTGCACGGTGTCACCCAGGTACTCCCCGCGCCGCTCCTTGGCGATCACGTTGGAGTAGACCTGGCCCGTGGTGACGTTCGCCGAGCCGTGCAGCTCGGTGTCGAGGAATCGTTCGTAGTGACCGACGTCGAGGTCGGTCTCGGCACCGTCGTCGGTGACGAAGACCTCGCCGTGCTGGAAGGGGTTCATCGTGCCGGGGTCGACGTTGAGGTAGGGGTCGAGCTTCTGCATCGTGACGCGCAGACCGCGCAGTTTCAGAAGCCGCCCGAGGCTGGACGCTGTGAGCCCCTTACCGAGGCTCGAGGCGACGCCGCCTGTAACGAAGAGGTGCTTGGTGGTCCGTCCGGACCCACCAATAACTGCCGAAGCCAAGAGGGACGCTCCCGTGGTCGTTGTCGCGGCGACGTTCACCTGATCGGTGAACGGCCAATCTCCACGGGCCACCAGGATAACAGGCGACGCGCCTGATCAGCGTCGAGTCGATCAGATCAGCCGTAACCGCCGGCATAACTTCCGCTGGCGGCGCCCGGCGACATGGTGCGCAGCTGACCCGTCAGCTCGTCGATGAGCTTCCTGGCCTGGTCCGCCGAACTCCGCGCCTGATCGCGCTCGGCCGACAGCGCGGACAGCGCGTCACGCTGCTTGGTGACCGCCTCGGCGAGCTGGTCGACCCACTCCTCGCGCTCCTTGAGCTTCTGGGTGATGGAGTCGCGTTCGCTGCTCGCCTGGCGTGCCGTCGTGAGCGCCTGGTCACGCTCGCGCGTGAGCTCCTCCGCACGGCGCTGGGCCTGTGCGAGCTCCGAGGCGGCCCGCGCCTGCGCGAGCTCGGCGGTGTCGCGGTGGCTCTCGGCCTGCTTGGCCGCCTCCAGGGCGCGCCGGCGCTCGGCGTCGAGGTCCTGGCTCCGGCGGCGCGCGTCCTCGGCGCCCTTGGAGGACACCTCCAGCTCGGAGACCTTGGCGCGCAGGGTGTGCAGCTCGGCGTGCGCCGTCTCCAGCGCCTTGGCCAGGTCACCGGCGTGCTTGGAGATCCGGTCCCGCTCCCCCTCGATCGCCTTGCGGTTGGTCTGCGCCTCTCCGGCGGAGCGGTGCGCCTCGTCGCGGTCCTCGCGCATCTGGTCGCGCTCGGCCATCGACTGGCGCGCGGCGGTCTCGGACTGGTCGGCCTGCGCGCGGGCCTGGTCGCGCTCGGTGAAGGCCTGCCGCATCGCGGCCTCGGACTGCTCGAACTTGCTGCGCAGCCGCTCGGTCTCCTGCCACGCACCCGCGGCCTCGCGCTGGGCGGCCTCACGCTCGGACATCATCTGGCGGACGGCGGCCTCGGACTGCTCGGCACGCTGCTCGGCCGTCCGGGCCTGCGCGAGGGCCTGGTCGGTCTCCTGCCGCGCTCCGACGGCCTCGCGCTGCGCGTTGTCGCGCTCGCCGAGCGCCTGGCGCATCGCGGCCTCGGACTGCTCCGCCTGCGCGCGGGCCCGCAGGCCCTCCTGCCAGGCGGTGTTGGACTCCTGCTTGGCCGCCTCGCGCTCGGAGATCGCCTGGCGGACGGCGGCCTCGGAATGCTCGACGCGCTGGTTCATCTCCTCCAGCTGCGCGCGTACGCGCTCCAGCTCCTGCTGCATCGCGGCGGCGTCCTGCTTGACGCTCTCCCGCTCGGCCATCAGCTGGCGCGCGGTCGCCTCGGCCTGCTCCTTCTGCTGCCGTACGGCCTGGGCCTCCTGGCGCATCGCGGCGGCGTCGCGCTGGGCGGCCTCACGCTCGGTCATCAGCTGGCGTACGGCGGCCTCCGCCTGCTCGGCGCGGTGGTCCAGCTGTTCGTGCTGGGCGCGGGCGCGCTCCAGCTCCTGCAGCGCGGCGGCGGCGTCCTGCTTGGCGCTCTCCCGCTCGGCGAGCATGTGGCGGGCGGTGGCCTGCGCCTGCTGCGCCTGGGTGCGGTGGCGTTCGACCTCCTGCCAGGCGGACGTGGACTCCTGCTTGGTCTTCTCGTGCTCGGCCTGGACGGCCGCGATCTGGACCGCGGCCTCCTGCTTCGCTTCAGCGACCTTCTGCTCGCCCTGCGCCAGCGCGCCCGCGAGCATGTCCGCCATCTGCCGCAGCCGGTCGACGACCTCGCCCGGCTGATCCATGCTGCCGCCGCGGGCCGGCCGGGCGCCGTTATTCGGCGACCACGACGACCCGCCGCCCTCCGCGGCGTAGGAACCGCCCGAACCATTGAGATCGCTCACATAGGGAACTCTAAGGGCGTCTCGCGAGGCTGTCTGCCATGTCCAGGAACGTGTGGCGTATCACTCGTCGATTGACCTGCTCATGACCTCTCGCGTCGGAGACCTGTGAGCTGCGCGAGCGAACGCACGGCCCATCCGGTGTCACTGTGCGGAGCCGTGACGGGCGCGGTGAAACAATACCGATCATGAAGACTCTTTACCCGCCGATCGAGCCGTATGACTCCGGATTCCTCGACGCCGGACACGGCGACCGCGTCTACTGGGAGGTCTGCGGGAACCCCGCCGGCAAGCCCGTCGTCATGATCCACGGCGGCCCGGGCGGCGGGTGCTCGCCCGGCCACCGGCGGCAGTTCGACCCGGAGGCGTACCGCATCGTCCTGTTCGACCAGCGCAACTGCGGCCGCAGCCTGCCGCCCGCGAGCGACCCCTCCGTCTCGCTCGAGCACAACACGACGTGGAACCTCGTCGCGGACATCGAGCTGCTGCGCGAACACCTCGGCATCGACCGGTGGCAGGTCTTCGGCGGCTCGTGGGGCAGCGCGCTCGCCCTGGCGTACGCGGAGACGCACCCGGACCGGGTCACCGAGCTCGTGCTGCGCGGCATCTTCACGCTGCGGCCGTTCGAGCTGTACTGGTACTACCAGGAGGGTGCCTCGCTGCTGTTCCCCGATCTCTGGGAGAAGTACGTCGAACCCATCCCGGAGGACGAACGCGACGACCTGATCACGGCGTTCCACTCGCGCCTGAACGACCCCGACCCTTCGACGCGGCTACCGGCCGCGAAGGCGTGGAGTGTCTGGGAGGGATCGACGATCACCCTGGTGCCCAGCCCGGACGTCATCGAGGAACACTCCGACGACGACTACGCGGTCACGTTCGCGCGGATCGAGAACCACTACTTCGTCAACGAGGGGTTCTTTGAGGAGAACCAGCTCATCCGTGCCGTGGACAAGATCCGGCACATCCCCTGCGTCATCGTGCAGGGCCGGTACGACCTGGCCACCCCGGCCGCGACGGCATGGGACATCCACCGCGCCTGGCCGGAGGCGGAGTTCCACCTGGTCGACGACGCCGGCCACGCCTACACCGAGCCGGGCATCCTGCACCACCTCATCGACGCGACGGACCGCTTCGCCCACCGGTGACCCACCGGCGGCCACGTCATCGCCCCTGCCGTCGAATGTCCCGATGAGGCCGGTGCCTCCCCCCGGCGCCCGCGGCTGCACGTACCGGTCCGTCTGGTGTTTGCCGAATCTGATTCGGTACCGTGGACGGCGACGGACCGCGGGGAGGGCTGGGTGACGTTTCCATGACGGGCACAGCGATCGCCGGGCTGGGCATGACCGAGCTCGGCAAGGTCTACGGCCGCAGCCCGCGACGGCTCGCCGCCGACGCGGTGCGATCCGCCGCCGCCGACGCCGGCCTGGCGGTGTCCGACCTCGACGGGCTGATCGTCAGCAGTGGCATGTCGGGCTCCCCCGGCATCGAGCTGGCCGCCGCGCTGGGCCTGCGTGACCTGCGGCTGCTCACCCACATGAGCTCCTACGGCGCGACCGCGGTGGCGATGGTCTCCTACGCCGCCGCGACGATCCAGAGCGGCGGGGCGTCCGCGGTCGCCTGCGTGTTCGCCGACGCGCCCCTCCAGCCGGAACGCTCGTCCGGCGCGGCGTACCACCGCGAGGCCGCGGAGTGGCACGGGCTCAGCGGCCTCCAGGCGGCGCTGGGGTTTCGCAGCGTCAACGTGTTCTACGCGCTCGCGGCACGGCGGCACATGGAGCGGTACGGCACCACGAGCGAGCAGCTGGGCGCCATCGCGGTCGCCACCCGGGCCTGGGCGCGGGGCAACCCGCGCGCCCAGATGCGCGACCCGATGTCGCTGCGCGACCACCAGGAGTCCCGCTGGGTGGTCGAACCGCTGCACCTCCTGGACTGCTGCCTCGTCTCCAACGGCGGCATCGCGGTGATCGTGACGAGCGCCGAGCGCGCCCGCGACCTCGCCCAGCCGCCCGTGCACGTCTGGGGATGGGGCCAGGGCCATCCCGGGCATCGCATGGAGCGCGGCAGCGACATGGGCCTGACCACCGGAGCAGCGCTGTCGGGGCCCGCGGCGATGAAGATGGCCGGTGTCACCACGGCCGAGGTCGACGTCTGCCAGATCTATGACTGCTACACCTACACGGTCCTGGTGACCCTCGAGGACTACGGCTTCTGCGCCAGGGGCGAGGGCGGGGCGTTCGCCGCGAGCGGTGCGCTGGGCCCCGGCGGGACGCTGCCGGTCAACACCGGCGGCGGGCAGCTGTCGGCGTACTACATGTGGGGTATGACCCCGCTGTCGGAGGCCGTGATCCAGGCGCGCGGCCAGGGCGGCGACCGGCAGGCGCCACGGAACGACGTGGTCCTCGTCAGCGGCAACGGCGGCATCCTGGACCATCACGGCACACTGGTCGTGAGTCCGCACGCGAAGGGACGCCGATGACGGCACGGCAGACGATCGGCACGATCCGCCGCGACGGCCGCGGCGACCCGTTCTTCGACGGCGCGGCCGAGGACCGGCTGATGACGCGCCGCTGCGAGGCGTGCGGGCGGTGGTACGCCCCCGACGCGACGGACTGCCCCGAATGCGCCGGTGAGCTCGCCTGGGCCGAGGCGAGCGGGGAGGCCGCCCTGGTCTCCTGGGCGGTCGCCCACTCGCGTACCGGGGAGACGGCGCCGCTGGCCCTGGTCGAGCTGGCCGAGGGGCCGTGGATGTACGGGCGGCTGGACGCGGTGGCCGCACCGCGCGAGGGCCTGCCGCTGCGGGCGAGCTTCGTCCACCCGGACGAGGGCGAGAGCTATCCAGTGTTCAAGGAGCGCCGTGAGAACCGAGGTCTGTGACAGCTTCGGGCTCGAGTTCCCGCTGTTCGCCTTCAGCCACTGCCGGGACGTCGTGGCGGCGGTCACGAACGCGGGCGGGTTCGGCGTGCTCGGCGTGGTCGCCTTCTCCCCCGAGCGCCTCGAAGAGGAGCTGCGCTGGATCGATGACCACGTGGGCGGCCGGCCGTACGGCGTCGACGTCCTGGTGCCCGGGAAGATCGCCAAGGAGGCGGAGGCGCCGGGCGACCTGCTGTCGGCGATCCCGGCGCGATACTGGGAGTTCCTCGCCGGGCTCTTCGAGCGGTACGGCGTGCCGGTGCCGGACCTCGGCACCGGACAGAGCGGCGCTGCCCGCCAGGTCACCCCGAAGGGCGCCACCGAGCTGATCGACGTCGCGCTGAACCACCCGATCCGGCTCATCGCCAGCGCGCTCGGCCCGCCGCCGCCGATCATGGTGGAGCGAGCGCGGGCCGCGGGCGTGCCGGTGGCGGCGCTCGTGGGCACCGTCGAGCACGCCCGCCGCCAGGTCGAGGCCGGCGTGGACCTGATCATCGCGCAGGGCTCGGAGGCCGGCGGACACACCGGCGAGATCTCCACCATGGTGCTCGTACCTGAGGTCGTGGACGCCGTGGCGCCACTCCCGGTCCTGGCCGCGGGCGGAATCGCCACCGGCCGGCAGATGGCCGCCGCGATGGCCCTCGGCGCCCAGGGCGTGTGGTGCGGGTCGGTCTGGCTGACCACCGAAGAGGCCGAGACGCTCCCGGCCGTGAAGGCCAAGATGCTGACCGCCACGTCCGCCGACACGGTCCGCTCCCGCTCCCGTACGGGCAAGCCCGCGCGGCAGCTCCGGTCGGCCTGGACCGAGGAGTGGGACGAGTCCCCCGACAGTCCGGGCGCGCTGCCGATGCCGCTGCAGCTGATCGTCGCAGAGGGCGCGATGGGGCCGATCGGCAAGGCCGCCGAGAACGGCAACGAGGGCGCCCGGCAGCTCGCGAACTACTTCGTCGGCCAGGTCGTCGGGCAGCTGAACACCGTCAAGCCCGCACGCCAGGTCGTCTACGACATGATCGAGGAGTTCACCGACGCCCTGGATCGCCTGGCCGCCCTCGGCGACGGCTGAGCCGGCGCCGGAGCGCGTACGGCGGGCGTGGTAATTCAGGCGATGGGCGACGTACCGTGCGGACATGAGCTCTGACGAGGTACTGGTCGAAACCGACGGCCCGTTCGCCGTCATCACGATGAACCGCCCCGAGCGGCGCAACGCTCTGTCCCTGTCCCACATGCGCGCGTTGACCGCGGCGTTCCGCGAGGTCGGCGGGACGGACGCGACCGGGATCGTCCTCGCCGGCAACGGCCCGGTCTTCTCGGCCGGGCACGACTTCGCCGATCTTGCCGGCGCCGACCACGCCGCGGCGCGTGAGCTGCTGCTCGCCTGCCGCGAGCTGATGGAGACCATCCAGTCGGTGCCCCAGGTGGTGATCGCCCGCGTACACGGGCTGGCCACCGCCGCCGGGTGTCAGCTCGTCGCGACCTGTGACCTGGCCGTGGCGGCCTGGAGCGCCGGGTTCGCCGCGCCCGGCGGCAAGGGCGGCTGGTTCTGCCACACGCCGATGGTGCCCATCGCACGCAACGTGGGACGCAAGCGCGCGATGGAGCTCGCGCTGACCGGGGACGTCATCGACGCCGGGACCGCCCTGGAGTGGGGCCTGCTCAACCGGGCCGTCCCTCCCGAGGAGCTGGAGAAGGCGACGCGTGAGCTGCTGGAGCGGGCGACGCGGGGCAGCCGTCGCAGCAAGGCGCTCGGCAAGCAGGCCATGTACGCGCAGTTGGATCACCCGGAGGCGGACGCCTACACGTACGCGGTCGAGGTGATGGCCGCCGCCAGCCAGACGCCCGAGGCACAGGAAGGGATGCGGGCCTTCCTGGAGAAGCGCGCTCCGGAGTGGCCGGCCTGAATCGGGGTTGCGGGCCTGACCTGTTCGGGCAAGCAAGCCCTGGTTTGCACGGATTCGCCCAATGCCCTCCCCCCTTTACAGGCTTCCTGCCCGAGGGGGCGAGGCGCCCTGCTCGACGCCATGACCAAGGAGAGCGCCTGGAACGGTCTGCGCCACGGGTTCGGCCGGTTCCCGCTTCCCCCGTTCGAACCTCGTCCGGTCCGTCGCCCGTCACAGGGGTGTCCCGGTGGAGGCGCGTGGGAGGTGCGGCGGGCACCGGCCACTGGTGGCCACGGACTGTTGCGGACGGCTACCAAACTGCTAGCGGCTACTGTGCGGATCCGAGGCCGACACCCCAGCGGGGCGATGTTCGTGTCGCGGTCGGCGTGGGCACGTACCCCGCCTGGGTGCGGCGCGGGCCTCTCGGGTCGCAGCAGCGTGCGGAGCTTTCAGCCCGCCCGCGGCCGACTCGGGGCTCGCCCCGCTGACCGGTCTCCGCCGCCCCGGCGCCTGGCGAATCGGAGGAAACCCATGTCAGAGTCGGTTGCCGCTGATACGGAGAGTCGATAACATGGGAAGCGTTGCAGTCGTAGTTTCCTCGTACGTATTGTGTTAGCTCTTGAAAGCCCGCGGAAGTGACGGCGGGCGATTTCGCTTCTCCGGGATAGTCTTCGCGGACGTAGCCAAACAAAGTCAGTGATTGCAGCCCAGGTCCGCAGACCGGCGCCCCGGTGAGGCTCCCAAGAAGGAGAGAAAGTGGCAGAAGGCACCGTCAAGTGGTTCAACGCCGACAAGGGCTTCGGGTTCATTGCGCC
>JAOPYG010000447.1 GCA_025964685.1 Actinoallomurus sp.
GCTCAACGCGTCCGCGCGTCCATGGCCGGCAGGCCGCGCCGGCGGACCTCGGCGATGATCTGCTCCGCCTCGGGGTCCCAGCCCGGGTGGACCGGGGTCGCCCATTGCGTCGAGGCCACGCCCGGCAGGTCGTCCAGGCGCAGCGCGAGGAGCTCGGCGCTCGGGGGCGAGGCGGGCCCGGCGCTCTCTGGCGTGGGCAGGAAGGCGAGGTGCTCGGCGAACGCACGGCGACCGCGCGGCACGGGGCTGCTCCACAGCACGACGGCCGCCACGTCCGCCCACCGTACGAACCGGTCACGTGCCCGTGGCAACGGCCAGGGCGCCGGCAGGCGTACGCCGTGCTCGTCCAGCTCGAGTACGGGCCGGCGGCCCAGTAGGCGCCCGGCCGCCGCCACCAGTCCGGCCGCGCACAGCAGAGTGCCGGCCAGGCCGAGGATCAGGTAGAGGACGGCGCCGACGCCCGGCAGGGCCGGCACGGCGGTCACCGCGAAGATCACCGAGAACGCGAGCAGGACGAGCACGCACCCCGCCGGACGCGCGTCAGCGGCGACCGGCCGCCGGAATACCCTCATTCACCCTTGACCGCGGCGAGGATCCCGTCGCCGACCGGCAGCAGCAGCGGCGTCAGCCGATCGTCCTCGCGCACGAGACGCCCGAGCTCACGGACCGCGACCGTGTCCGGCGTGCGGTTGGTGGGGTCGGCGACCGTGCCGCCCAGCAGGGCGTTGTCGAACGCCACCACGCCGCCGCGTCGCAGCAGCCGCAGCGCCTCGGGCAGATAGTCGGGGTACTCCTGCTTGACCGCGTCGCAGAAGACCAGGTCGTACGCGCCGTCGGTCAGCCGCGGCAGCACGTCCAGCGCGCGGCCGGTGATCAGCCGGGCGCGCGGAGCCGGGAAGCCGGCCTCGGCGTACGCCTCGCGGGCCAGGCGCTGGTTCTCCGGTTCGACGTCGACACTCGTGAGCACGCCGTTCGGCCGCATGCCGCGCAGCAGCCAGATGCCTGACACGCCGCACCCGGAGCCGATCTCGACGACCGTGCGCGCGCTGATCGCGGTCGCGAGGAAGCGCAGCGCGGCACCGCCGCCCGGACCGATCGGGGTGGCTCCCACCTCCTCACCGCGCTGGCGTGCGTTGCGCAGCGGCTCGTCCTCAGGGAGGTACTGCTCCACGTGGGCCGTAGCGGCCTTCAACGCGTCGATGGCGTCCTCCTTGGGGAATGAGCTAACGAGGTCAAAGACTACTGCGGTGGGGGAACTCCGCCGCCTACCGTCACGTTCTTCAGGAGAGCCACGGCCGCCGGTAGGCGGAAAGGAAGAAACGGGGCAGTATGGCGGTGGCAGAACTCTTGTGTGAGAGGGGAGCGACGGTGCGTGACACCGGCATCGCCTGGACACCCCCTTCGTGGGAAGAGATCGTGCGGGAGCACTCCGCCCGTGTCTACCGCCTCGCATTCCGGCTCACCGGCAATCCGCACGACGCCGAGGACCTGACCCAGGAGGTCTTCGTCCGGGTCTTCCGGTCCCTGGCCAACTACCAGCCCGGCACCTTCGAGGGCTGGCTGCACCGCATCACGACCAACCTCTTCCTCGACCAGGCGCGGCGGCGCCAGCGGATCCGCTTCGAGGGTCTGGCCGAAGACGCCGCCGAGCGCCTGCGCGGGCATGAGCCCACGCCCGCGCAGGTCTACGACGACAAAAAGCTCGACGCCGACGTGCAGGCGGCCCTCGACGGCCTGGCCCCGGACTATCGCGCGGTCGTCGTGCTGTGCGACATCGAGGGCCTGTCCTACGAGGAGATCGCCGCGACCGTCGGCGTGAAGCTCGGCACGGTCCGCAGCCGGATCCATCGTGGGCGCGCGCAGTTGCGCGCCGCGCTCGAGCACCGCGGCCCCCGGCGCCGCACCACGGCGACCGGTACGGCGGAGGAGGCGGTATGACCCATCTGGGGGAGCGTCTCACCGCTCTGGTCGACGGCGAGCTGGGGCACGACGAGCGTGACCGGGCGCTGGTGCATCTGGCCGCCTGCGACCAGTGCCGTGCCGAGGCCGACGCGCTCCGCGTCCTCAAGCGCCGGCTCCGCGCCATGGGCGACGCCCTGCCCGCCGAGAGCCTGCTCAGCCGGCTGCAGGCCATGGGCGAGCCAGGCGACCCTCTGCCCCCGGAGATCCGCCGGCTGCCCGGCCAGAGCCGGGTGCCGGCCCTCACGAGGCCGCGCGACACCCGTCCCGTGGCCGGCCGGCCACGCAGCGCCGCCGCCGCGTGCCGTCGCCTGCCGCGCGGCCGCTACCTGGTGGCCGGCGCCGCAACCCTGGCCGTGCTCGGCATCGGCTCGGCGGCCTTCGCCGCGGGCTCGGACCCGCGTTCACTGCCGCGCGTGGCGCCGTCGGTCGAGCAGTTCGCGGTCGAGCACGCGCTGACCTCAGGAGACGTCCCCCTCACCGACCCCAAGCCGGCAGAGAAGACCAGCGATAGCCCGTGACGCACCGGATCTCGCGCAACACCTGGACGGCGGGTGGCATCGCTGCCGCCCTCCTGATGCTGTGGTTCGTGACGACCGGTGACACGGCGAGCGGCGCCCGGCTGCGATCCGACCCCGAAGCGCTCAAGCTCCTGCGCAACGCCGAGGGCGCAGCGCGCACGACCCCGTACGAGGGCACGCAGTTCATCACCGCGTGGAGCCGCAGCGGTATGGCGACCACATCGCTGGTCAAGGTCATGCACGTGCCGGGTGACGGCACCCACATGCGGGTGCAGAGCACGACGGCCGATCAGGGCGGCCAGATGTTCGAGGCCGACGACTCCGAGCGCACCGGCGGCCTCACCGGCTACACGCCCAAGATGCTCGACCTCCTGGCGCGCAACTACGCGGTCGTCCGCGCGGGTGAGGGTGAGGTGTCGGGCCGCACGACGTCGGTGATCGAGGCCCGGCGGGCCGACGGCACCGCCGCGGGCCGGTTCCACATCGACGGGCAGACCGGGCTCATGCTGCGGCGTGAGCTGCTCGACCAGCAGGGCCGTGAGGTCAACCTGACGTTCTTCACCGAGATCCGGCCGGTCGTGCCCAAGGCCCAGTTCGTTACGGCGTCCGCGCCGCGCACGGTGGAGGCGCCGTGGGCGCACCAGCTGGCCGGCGCCGATCTCGGCTCACTGCGCTACCACGGCTGGCCGGTGCACTCCGACCTACCCGACCGGCTGAGCCTCTACGACGCGCGCCAGCTCGACGGCGACGGCCCGGTCGTGCACCTCAGCTACTCCGACGGGCTCTCGGTCGTCTCGGTCTTCGTCCAACGCGGCACGCTCGACGCCGACAGCGTGGCCGACTGGCACAAGGCGACCAGGGGCGGCCGCACGGTCTACCTGAGCGACACGGTGCAGCAGCGCGCGATGTGGGCCAGCCGCGGCTACGTCTTCACGGTGCTCGCCGACGCGCCGCCGCCGGTGGTCGACAGCGCGGTGGCCGCGCTTCCGCATGGTGAGACCGGTTTTTGGGGCCGCCTCTCCCGTGGCCTGAACCGGCTTACCTCCTGGGCCAACCCCTTTGCCTGATCTGCGGAGATCACATCGGCCGCAGGTCCGAGACGGGGGGATGAAGGCGTGAGCGGACGGGTTTCACCGTCAAGGTCCCTTATGCTCAGCACATACCTCGCGCGCCATCGTGGGGGCGAATACGACAGGTCCATGCGCGGTCGGCAAGGAGTCAGTTCATGACGGAAGACAGCCGCGCGTCCGGGGGTCCACCGCAGGACGACCGGCGCACGCCAGAGCCGGAGACCGGCAACGCCGGGACCTCCAGCGGCCCGGCGGATCAGCCGTTCGCCTCCAGCGGGCCGGCAGATCAGCCTCACGCCTCCGGCGGACCGCAGGGCATGGCACCGCCCGACCCCGGACCCCGCTCGCCGTACGGAGCCCCGCAGCACGCCCCCGACGGACCCGGACAGCAGCGTCCCGCCTTCACGCCGCACCAGTACGGCCAGCCGTACGGCCAGCCCTACGACCAGAGGCAGCAGCGGCCGCCGGCACCGCCGTACGGCGGCTGGACCCCCCAGCAGCCCCCAGGAGGGGCGCAGCACACTCAGGTGGGCGGCGGCTATCCCGGTGAGCCGGGCCCGAACTGGGCGCCCGTCCCCTCCCTGCCGCCGCGCGAGCGCCGTGGCCCCTCCACCGGCCTGTTCCTGATCGTCTCGGTCGTCGTCGCGCTGCTGGCAGGGGCGCTCGGCGCCGGCATCGGCGTGGTGGCGGGCGGTCGCGGCTCCGGCACCGTCGACCTCGGCGGCGGCTCATCCGCCACCGGCACCAAGAACCGCGACCCCGGCTCCATCGCCGGCATCGCCCAGCGGCTGGTGCCGAGCGTCGTGATGATCAAGGTGTCGAACGGCACCGAGGGCGGCGCGGGCACCGGCTTCGTCGTGCGTGGCGGCTACATCGTGACCAACAACCACGTCGTGGCTCCCGCGGTCAGCGGCGGGAACATGCAGGTCGTCTTCAACGACGGCAAGACCACCACCGCCACCATCGTGGGGCACGACCCGACCACCGACATCGCCGTGATCAAGCCCGGCACCCTCGGCGGCCGCAAGTCCCTGACGCTCGGCAACTCCGACGACCTCGCGGTCGGCGACCCCGTGATCGCCATCGGTTCGCCGCTCGGCCTGGCCGGCACCGTCACGACCGGCATCGTCAGCGCGCTCAACCGGCCGGTGAGCACCAGCGGGGAGGGCGGCGAGTCCGCCTTCATCAACGCGGTGCAGACCGACGCGGCGATCAACCCCGG
>JAOPYG010000454.1 GCA_025964685.1 Actinoallomurus sp.
TTGGGCAGGTGCGGCACCAGGTGCTCGCGCACGCCCACCGGGCCGACGCCGGGACCGCCGCCGCCGTGCGGGATGCATAAGGTCTTGTGGAGGTTCAGGTGGGAGACGTCGGCGTCGAACTCGCCCAGGCGCGCCAGCCCGACGAGGGCGTTGAGGTTGGCGCCGTCGACGTAGACCTGTCCCCCGGCGTCGTGCACGCTCTTGCAGACGTCCCCGATCGTCTCCTCGTAGATGCCGTGCGTCGAGGGGTACGTCACCATGATCGCGGCGAGGTCGTCGCGGTGCTTGTCGATCTTGGCGTGCAGGTCGTCGAGGTCGATGTCGCCGCGCTCGACGCTCTTGACGACGACCACGCGCATCCCGGCCATCACCGCGCTGGCGGCGTTGGTGCCGTGCGCCGAGGACGGGATGAGGCAGATGTTGCGGTGGCCCTCGCCGCGCGCCGCGTGGTAGCCGTGCACCGCGAGCAGGCCGGCCAGCTCACCCTGGGAGCCGGCGTTCGGCTGCACCGACACCTTGGCGTATCCGGTGATCTCGGCGAGCCAGGACTCCAGCTCGCCGATGAGCTCGACGTACCCCTGCGCCTGTTCCAGCGGCGCGAACGGGTGGATCTGCGCGAACTCCGGCCAGGTGATCGGCTCCATCTCGGTGGTGGCGTTCAGCTTCATCGTGCAGGAGCCGAGCGGGATCATCGAGCGGTCCAGCGCGATGTCCTTGTCCTGGAGCCGGCGCAGGTAACGCAGCATCGCCGTCTCCGAGCGGTGCGCGTGGAACACCGGGTGGGTCAGGAACTCGCTCTCGCGCCGCAGGGCCGCGGGCAGCGCGGAACCTGCCTCAGCCGTGGCGTCCTCGGCTCCGAACGCCCGCAGCACCTCGGCGACGTGCTCGTCCGTCGTGGTCTCGTCGCAGGAGATCCCGACGTGGTCGGCGTCCACGGGACGCAGGTTGATCCCGCGCTCGCGGGCGGTGCGGACGACCCCGTCCGCCCGGCCCGGCACGCGGGCCAGCACCGTGTCGAAGAAGGCCTCGTGGACCACCTCGACGCCGAGCGTCTTCAGACCGGCGGCGATCCGCGCCGCGCGGCCGTGCACGCGCTCGGCGATGCCCTTCAGGCCCTCGGGCCCGTGGTAGACCGCGTACATGCTCGCCATGACGGCGAGCAGCACCTGGGCGGTGCAGATGTTGCTGGTGGCCTTCTCCCGGCGGATGTGCTGCTCACGGGTCTGTAGCGCGAGCCGGTACGCCGTGCCGCCGTCGGCGTCGAGCGAGACCCCGACGAGGCGACCGGGGAGCTGACGCTGGATGCCGTCGCGCACGGACATGTAGCCGGCGTGCGGGCCGCCGAAGCCGTAGGGCACACCGAAGCGCTGCGTAGTGCCGACCGCGATGTCGGCGCCGAACTCCGCCGGCGCCTTGAGAAGCGTGAGGGCGAGCAGGTCCGCGGCGACCACGACCTGGGCCCCGCGCTCGTGCGCCGCCTCGGTGAGCGCCGACAGGTCTCGTACGGCACCGCTCGCGCCCGGGTACTGCAGCAGGACGCCGAAGACGCCGCCCCGCTCGGGCAGCCCGGCGGTCAGGTCGGCGACCACGACCTCGATGCCCAGCGGCAGCGCGCGGGTGCGGATCACCTCGATCGTCTGCGGCAGCACGTCGGCGTCGACCAGGAAGGTGTCACCGCTCCCCCGCGGCGCCACCCGGTGCGCCAGCGTCATCGCCTCGGCGGCGGCGGTGCCCTCGTCCAGCAGCGAGGCGTTCGCGACCGGCAGGCCGGTCAGGTCGCTCACCATGGTCTGGAAGTTGAGCAGCGCCTCGAGCCGTCCTTGGGAGATCTCCGGCTGGTACGGCGTGTAGGCGGTGTACCAGCCGGGGTTCTCCAGCACGTTGCGGAGGATCACGCCCGGGGTGACGGTGCCGTAGTAGCCCAGACCGATCATCGAGGTGAGGACCTTGTTGCCCGCGGCCAGCTCGCGCAGCCTGGCCAGCGCGGCCACCTCGCTGAGCGCCGGCGGCAGGTCCAGCGGCCGGTCCGTGCGGATCGCGGCGGGCACGGCCGCGTCGATGAGCGCGGCGACGCCGTCGTATCCGGCGACTCCGGCCATCTCGGCGCGTTCGGCCGACGAGGGTCCGATGTGGCGGGCGGCGAACGGGACCTCGGTCATGGGAGAGCCTCCAGGCGGGTCGGGGCGCGGGACCACCGGGCATGCCGATGGCCGACCTCCCCCTCTGTCACCTGAACCTGAGAGCTTCACCGCGACGGGCGCGGCTTGCACCTTCGGTGAGGATCGGCGGCCGGGCGGCCACCGTGTCCCGCTTTCCAGAGGTGCCTCGCCCACGCGGTCCTTTTGCCTGAGAGGTTCCGGGGAGGTTTGCTCCTTCGGCGCTCCGGCACTGGCCGTACCGGAGTCTCTCCCGCGCGGGTTCGACGGCGATCTCCACCCTACCGGAGGCTTGTTGCACGAACGTAAAGCGCTCGGCACCCCGTCCGGAAAGGCTCAGCGGTTGAGCGTACGGTAGCGGCGGACCGACAGCGGGACGAAGATCGCGAGCAGCGCCGCGGACCAGAGCAGCGTCGCCGCGACCGGGTGCTGCAACGGCAGGGCCACGTGGCCGGACGGCACGCCGGGATTGCCGAACAGGCCGCGGCAGGCGGCGACGAGCGCGCTCACCGGGTTCCAGTCCGAGACGGTTCGCAGCCAGGCCGGCATGCCGGCCGTGGGCACGAAGGAGTTGGACAGCATCGAGACCGGAAAGATCAGCGGCAGCATCTGGTCGGCCGTCTCCTCGTTCTTCACGAGCAGGCCCAGGAACACCCCCGCCCACGAGAGCGCGTAACGCAGCAGGAGCAGGAGGCCGAACGCGGCGAGCGCGGACATGACGCCGTGATGGATGCGCCAGCCGACGGCGAACCCGCAGCCGACCAGGATGACCATGCCGGCCATGCCGATGATGATGTCGCCGCCGACCTGCCCGAACGGCACGGCGGACCGGGCCATCGGCATCGAGCGGAAGCGGTCCATGACGCCCTTGGAGGCGTCCGTGGCGACCGCGAGCAGTGTGGTCATCAGGCTGGTGAAGGTGGTCATGGCGAACAGCCCGGGCATGAGGAACTCCCGGTAGTTGCCACCGCCGGGCACCTTGATCGCGCTGCCGAAGACGTACCCGAACAGCACGATCATGATGGCGGGGAAGATCAGGGCGCCGACCAGCTCTCCGGGCTGGGACTTGAGCTGAATGAGGTTGCGCCAGACCAGCGTGACGCCGTCCGTCAGGGTCCAGCGGATCCGGCTCGCCCGGCCGGCCGGGGGTGCGGGGAGTTCGAGGACCATCAGATGCTCACCTTCTCGTCGGTCTTTCCGGTCAGGCGGAGGAACACCTCGTCGAGCGTGGGGCGGCGCAGTGCGACGTCCTCGACAGCGACGCCGGCCCGGTCCAGCTCGAGCACCACGGCCGGCAGGGTCGTGGAGGACCCGCCACCGACGGGCACGCTGACCCGCCGGGTCTCCGGGTCGGTGTCCGGCTCGCCGATGCGGGCGAGCACGGTGGCCGCGCCGGGCAGATCGCGCGCGTCGGCCACGACGACGTCGAGCCGGCTGCCGATCTCGGCCTTCAGCTCGTCGGGGGTCCCCGAGGCGATCACCCGGCCGGTGTCGACGACCGCGATGCGGTCGGCGAGCTGGTCGGCCTCGTCCAGATACTGCGTGGTCAGCAGCACGGTCGTGCCATCGGCGACCAGCTCTCTGATCGTGTCCCAGATCTCGCCGCGGCTGCGCGGATCCAGGCCGGTCGTGGGCTCGTCCAGGAAGAGCACCGGCGGCGCGGTGATCAGGCTCGAGATCAAATCGATGCGCCGGCGCATGCCGCCGGAGTAGGTCCTGACGAAGCGGTCGCCGGCGTCGGCGAGGCCGAAGCGCGTGAGGAGCTCGTCCGCACGTGCGCGGGCGACCTTGGGCGGCAGGTGGTAGAGGCGGCCGAACAGCCGCAGGTTGTCGCGGCCGCTCAGCTTCTCGTCCATGGAGGCGTGCTGGCCGGCCAGGCCGATGCGGTAGCGCACCTCATCGGCGTCGCGCACCACGTCGTACCCCGCGACGCGCGCCTGGCCGGCGTCGGGCAGCGTGAGCGTCGACAGGATCCGCACGGCCGTCGTCTTGCCCGCGCCGTTCGGGCCGAGCAGGCCGAAGACGCTCCCCTTCGGCACCTCCAGATCGACCCCGCGCAGCGCTTCGGTCCTGCCGAACCGCTTGCGCAACCCCTCGGCCCAGACGGCCGACTCCGAACTCATCATGATGTGGTCCCCTCTGACTGCGTACCTTGTACGCGAAGTGGGTACACCGTACGCACAACTGCGTACGTTGTACAAGTGCAATACGTTGTACGCAGGTCAGCGCGATGAGAGGGCGGAATGGCGGATTCGGCGGACGAGGACCGGAGGGAAGCCCTCCGTGAGCGGGCCACGGAGTACGAGGAGCAGCGCAAGCAGGATCCTCAGCAGAAACCGACCCTCTGGGAACGGATCGAGGGCTCGGCCCGAGGCCCGCGTCCGGCGCTGACGCACGACCAGATCGCGCGGGCCGCCGTCGAGATCGCCGACGCCGACGGCCTGAACGCCGTGTCCATGCGGCATCTGGCCGAGCGGCTGGGCGTCGCCACCATGGGCCTGTACCGCTATGTGTCCGGCAAGGACGAGGTCTATGAGCTGATGCTGGACGCGGTCGCCGCCGAGATGTCCCTGCCGGACGCGGGATGGCGCGCCGTCGCCGACGCATACGCCCGGCAGTTGCGCGCCGCGAGCCTGCGGCACCCCTGGATGTTCCAGGCCTTCTCCCGCGTGCCGGCCTCACTGTCCCCGGCCAACGTCGCGCTCATGGAAAAGGCGCTGAACTCCATCGACGGCCTCGGCCTCGACGTCGACACGATGATGGCCGTGTTCGGCACGGTCAACTCGTTCGCGCGCGGCGCGGTCTCCGCGGAGGTGGCGCAGCGGGAGTCCCTCCAGCGCCACGGCTGGGAGTCCCAGGACGACGCGCGGCTGGCCTACCTGCCGATGGTGCGGTGGATGCTGGGGACGGGCCGCTACCCGGCGCTGAGCCGCTACATCATCGACGGGTCGAACGAGGACGACGCCGAGTGGCAGTTCGAATTCGGGCTGGAATGCGTGCTCGACGGCATCTCCGCACGGCTCGGGATCTGAGCCGCCCTGTCGGCCGTGAGCGGAGCGTCCGCCCTCCCGCCGGCCGGGCGCGCCGGCGTTCGTTTCATGCCCTCTGCGCCACAGCGAGCCATACCGGCCGGTGACCGGGGCCTCGGGCTGGGAAGATTTACCACGTGCCCGCTAACGAATCCCCCGAACGGCCGCACGAGGGTGACATGCTGACCCGGCCCCGCGGCGAGACCCCCGGCGGGGCGGCGACGGACCTGCTCGTCGACGAGCCCTCACTTCCGGCGCGCATCCGGCGGCCGGCGGATGCCATCCGCTTCCTGCTGTCGCTCGGCGTCATCGCGCTGATCCTCAGCCTGGCGCACGTGGCCCGGCAGACGACCAGCGGGCTCGCCTCCGACATCACGCACGGCACCGAGCAGGCGCCCCATCTGCTGCTCACCCTCGCGGGACTCGCCTCCGGGATCGTCGTCCTCGCCGTACCGGTCGCCTTCGGCGTCGACCGCCTCATCCACCGTGACGGGCTGCGCATCGCGATCGGCGTGCTCGCGGCCGTCGTGGCGCTCGGCGTGTCCCTCACCGTCGACTCCTGGGTCACCGCCGCCGGTATGCGCGACCTCGCGTGGTACCTGACCTGGCGGCGGCACGGCGGCTGGTTCCCCGGACCGGCGCACATCGACATCACGCCCGTCATCGCCTACGTCACCGCCGTGCGGCTGGGCGGCCGTACGCGCTGGCAGCTGGTCACCTGGGCGGTCATCGTCCTCGACGCGGTGGCCTCGCTGGCGGCCGGCGCGATCACGCCGCTCGCGATCGTCACCACGTACGCCATCGGGCGTGCCGTCGGCTACGGCACCCTCTACGCGGCCGGGTCGCCGAACACCCGGCCCACCGGGCTCGCCGTGATGGCCACGCTGCGGCGGCTGGGCCTGCACCCGGTCCACGCCACGCGCACGTCCGGTGACCACGACGACTTCCGGAGCTACGGCGCGACGCTCGCGGACGGCCGGAGCGTCGACGTCACCGTCCTCGACCGCGACCAGCAGAGCGCGGACCTGATCTACCGGCTGTGGCGGCGCGTCCGGCTCCGCGGCGGCACTCCGCGCCGCACCATCCGGTCACTGCGCCGGTCGCTGGAGCAGGAGTCGCTGATGGCGTACGCCACCGCGGCGGCCGGCGCCGCCACCCCCCGGCTCCTGGCCACCTCCGAGGTCGGCAGCGAGGCGGCGCTGCTGGCGTACGAGCACGTGCCCGGCCGCACACTGGCGGATCTGTCCGAGGAGGAGCTGACCGACGAGCTGCTGGCCGGCGTATGGGAACTGCTCGGCACGTTGCAGACGCACCGCCTCGCGCACCGCCGGCTAGTCGCGGAGAGCATTCTGGTCGACTCCGCCGGCCATCCGTACCTGATCGACCTGCGCACCGGCGAGACCGCGGCCGGTGATCTCGCGCTGCGCATCGACCTGGCCCAGCTGCTCACCGACATGGCGCTGCGGGTCGGCCCGGAGCGTGCGGTGCGGACGGCCGCGGACGTGCTCGGTCCCGAGCCGCTCGCCGCCGCCGTGCCCCTGCTGCAGAAGGTCGTGCTCGCCCGCAGCACCCGCGCCGCCCTGCGGAGGAACAAGAGGCTGCTCAGCGGCGTCCGCGAGCGCATCCGCGTCCTGCGACCGGAGATCGCCGCCGAGCCCGCGCAGCTCGACCGCTTCAGCCCGCGCACACTCGTCAGCGTGATCGCCGGTACCGCCGGCGCGTACCTCCTGCTGTCCCAGCTCGGCAACGTGGACGTCGGCGCGTTGATCTCCCACGCCGACTGGCGGTGGTTCGGCGTCGGCGTGGTGGCCTCGGCGCTCAGCTATCTGGCGGCGGCGTTCATGCTGATCGGCTTCGTCCCCGAACGGCTGCGGCTGGGCCGTACGGTGCTGGTGCAGCTCGCGGCGTCGTTCGTCAAGCTCGTGGCCCCGGCCGCGGTGGGCGGCATCGCGGTGAACACGCGCTACCTGCAGAAGGCGGGAGTGCCCGCCGGGCAGGCGGCGGCCAGCGTCGGCGCCTCACAGCTCACCGGCATGGGATGCCATGTCCTGCTCATCCTGCTGTTCGGGTACGTCACAGGGGGCAGCGACACCGGCCCGTCCCTGCCGCCGTCGCGGATCATCATCATCGCGCTGCTCGCCGCGGCCGTGCTGGCCATCGTGGTCTTCTCGATCGGCCCGCTGCGCCGCCTCATCACGTCCCGCACGCGGTCGCTCTTCTCTGGGGTCGTGCCGCGTCTGATGGACGTCCTGCAGTCACCGAAGAAGATCGCCACGGGCATGGGTGGCACCCTGCTGCTGACGGCGGCGTTCGTGGTGTGCCTGGACGCCTCCATCCGTGCCTTCGGCGGCTCACTCGGCCTGACGACGGTCGCCGTGGTGTTCCTGACCGGCAACGCCCTGGGCTCGGCGGCACCCACTCCGGGCGGCCTGGGCGCCGTGGAGGGCGCCCTGTCCCTGGGCCTGACCCTGGCCGGCCTGCCGGCCGGGACGGCGACCTCGGCCGTGCTGATGTTCCGGCTGCTGACGTTCTGGCTGCCGGTGCTGCCCGGCTGGGCGGCCTTCACCCACCTGCAGCGCAACGAGTCGATCTGAGCGCGGGGCGCCGGGGCGTGTCTGACAGATCCCGTTCGTAGCGAGCGGCGCGCAGCCGGACTGGGATTTGCCAGACGCGCCCTAGGGCGCCGCCGGATGATCGTGACCGATGTCAGCCCGTACGCCGGGCGCGGCGGCGGTGGGCGAGTTCGTCATTCGGGCCGTCGTGGTCGCTGTGCGCCCGCTCGGAGGGCAGCTCCGCCAAGCTGCCCTCCACCTCCTGCCAGACCCTTCCCAGCGCGATGCCGAAGACCCCCTGGCCGCCCTGCAGCAGGTCGACCACCTCGTCGGCTGACATGCACTCGTAGACGCTGACACCGTCGCTCATCAACGTGATCTGGGCCAGGTCGTCGACGCCACGGTCCCGCAGATGCTCCACGGCCGTGCGTATCTGCTGCAGCGACACCCCCGTGTCGAGCAACCGCTTCACGACCTTGAGTACCAAGATGTCGCGGAAACTGTAGAGACGCTGGGAACCGGATCCATGCGCGGGTCGCACACTCGGCTGCACGAGCTCCGTGCGCGCCCAGTAGTCGAGCTGGCGATAGGTGATGCCCGCGGCGGAACACGCCGTGGGGCCGCGGTACCCGACGTCATCGGGAAGGGGCGACACCGCACCACCGAACAGGAGCCCTTGCTCCCCGGCGCGCTGAGAGGCATCGCGCCTATCGCGGGCCGCCTTGCCCTCGCCGCTGCTTGCCGCCACGCGGACCTCCGGCTCTATCATCCCGCAGTGATCCACCAAGGGGGTTTGACGGAATTACACCGCAGGTGTTCAAGCAGCACGGT
>JAOPYG010000457.1 GCA_025964685.1 Actinoallomurus sp.
CCTCAACGAGCGCCTTGCCGGCTTCATCGCGCCGACCGGCAACGACCACCTTCGCCCCCTTCTTGGCGAAGGCGACGGCGGCGGCGCGGCCGATGCCGGTGAGCGCTCCGGTGATCAAAATAACGGGCTTGTCCATTTTTTCAGCTCCTGTGAGGTATGACTTGCGGCGTATGGGTAGCCGACCAGCAGCGCCAGTTCCTGCGCCGGGAGGGGCTGCACGAAGCCGCTATAGCTAACAAACTATGGGTTTGTGGCAGGTTTGAAAAAGACCTTGTATGCTTGCGGCATACCTCGTAGGCATGGGAGCGCAATGGAGCTGCGACACCTTCGGTATTTCATTGCCGTCGCCGAGATGGGCAGCCTGACGGAGGCGGCCAAGCGACGGCTGCACACCTCGCAGCCGTCGCTAAGCCGGCAGATCCGGGATCTGGAGCATCAGGTCGGGGTCGAGCTGCTGTCGCGCAGCGTTCATGGCGTCGAGCTGACCGCTGCGGGCAAAGCGTTTCTCGACCACGCTCGCCTGGCGCTGATGCATGTCGATGCCGCGGTCGAAACGGCACGCAGGGCGGCGGAGCCGGCAAGGAAGACGTTCGCCATCGGCTTCCAAACGGGGCACGAGATGAACTGGCTGCCGCAGGCGATGCATGTGCTGCACGACGAACTGAAGAACATCCAGGTCACGATCTCCAGCGACTATTCGCCGGGTCTCGCCGAAGCGCTCACCCGCGGCCGGCTGGACTTGGCCTTCATGCGCGTGGAGCCGGGCTACGACCTCGAGTACCACGTGGTGGACCGGGAGCCGCTCATCGTCTTGATGCCGAACGAGCATCGCCTCACGGCGCGCGAGACAGTGCGCCCGCAAGATTTCGTGGGCGAGGTTTTCATCGGCGGTTCGAACAAGGCCACCGTGCTGCGCGCCATCACCGAAGACTATCTCCGCAGCTCGGGGCTCGACGTCAAACTGGATCACGGGGTGGACAACATGGCGATGGCCATGTCCCTGGTCGCATCCACCCGCGGGCTGGCGCTGATGCCCGCCTATGCCAAGAACCTGGTGCCATGGTCTGTCGTCAGCCGTCCGCTGGAAGGCGAGGCACCGACGATCGATGTAGCGGTGGGCTACAGCAAGTCGAACCCCTCGCCGGTTCTCAAGCTGTTCCTGTCGCGGCTCGACAAACTGGTGGCGCTGAACCAGAAGCCCTGACGCCACGGACTACCTCGCCTCCGGGGCGACAGCTCTTACACTCAACGCGCAGCCAGTAGCCCGACGTCGCTTCCCGTTGGATCTTGGGGCCCCTGCCCTCGACGGAGAAGGTGTACCTCACACGACGATATGTCCCGCCTGCCAGGTGGTAGTGGATCAGGACGTGCGGGTCGGAAACCGGGGCGGTGGCCGCCGTGCCGAGACGGCGGAGAATCCTGACGCCGTGGCCAGGGTGACGGCGGCGGCCGTCCGGGCCAGAAGCCTGCTGCGCATGATCTTCCTCGCGGGGTTAGGTCGTCGTGCCGGCCGCAGCTCGTTTGCGGCCGGCACGGAAGATGAGGCGACCGGGCCGGGACCGTGCCGGCCATCGCGGGTTTCGGTCCGGCGGCGGGGGCTACTCGCCGTCGAGGAACTGCTTGGTGTACGCCACGAACAGGTCCGGGTACTGGAAGTGGGCACCGTGGTTGGAGTCCGGGTGGAGGATCAGCTGGGCGTCGGGCAGGTGCTGCTGCAGGACGTAGGAGTTGATCGTAGGGATGATGATGTCGTCGTTCCCGTTGACCACCAGGACGGGCTGCTTGATGTCCTTGAGGTAGGCGTAGATGTCGTCGTTCTGCGTGCCGTAGGCCGCGATGGCCGCGCCCTGGGCCTGAACGGACTGGGCGCTCACGTCGGCGTCGCGGTCAGGGCGCGCCATGATGCGGTCCAGGAACGCGCGGCCGGCCGCCTGGCTGGTGGCGGACGGCGCGAACAGGATGGGCAGCCACATCTCCTCCTGCTTGTCGTAGGTCTTGGTGAACAGGGCGGCTGTCTCGGGGGGCAGGTTCCCGATGCCCTGGCCGCCGCGTGGGCCGGTGCCGACCAGGACGAGGCGGCGCACCAGGCCCGGCCGGTCGAGGGCCACCTGCTGGGCGACCAGGCCCCCCATGGAATGGCCGAGAAGGTCGACGCTATTCAGACCGAGACCCTCGATGAAGGCGACGGCGTCGGCGGCGGTCGCTTCGATGGTGCCCGGAGTGGTGGCGGTGGAGGACCCGATCCCCGTTGTCGATCGGCCGACGGAAGGGGGCGGGGCACACGGAGTCGGGCCTGGCGGGGCCCAGCCGCCGCTGTCCTTGGCACCACCTGGCCGGAAGCACCAAGTGTCGGGAAAGTATTGAACAGACCTGTCTGGTCGCAGAACCTAAGTGGTCCAGTCTGTTGTGTCAAGCCGCGACTTTGACGGATCTTCACCTCGGGCGGGCTCGGCTGCAGCCGAGCCCGCCCTGGAGCCTTGAGTCGCCAGACTGCTCCCTCACAGACGAGAAATAGCAGGTGCAGTCCGGGTTGACAGGTCGTGCAGACGGGGAGTGCATGGCTCCCTCATTGCGGGTACCGGGGTCGCGGCGGGCTGACGCGGCGGTGGAGTCGGGCACAGAACATCGCTTGACACGATTAGACAGACCTGTCTATATTGTCGAGCATCGCCTTAGACAGAAGGGTCTAAGCAGTCATTTCGGGAGTTGTCATGAGTGAATCCTTCGATCGTGAGGTCCGTCCGGCGGTGGCGCTGGTGACCGGTGCGACATCGGGTATCGGGCGGGCGGTGGCGCTGAAGCTCGCCGAGGGAGGCCTTTCGGTGGTGGTCCACGGCCGTGACGCGCAGCGCGGAGCGGAGGTGGTCACGGCCGTCGAGGTGGCAGGCGGCACGGCGAGGTTCGTCGCCGCCGACCTGTCCGTGCCTACGGAGGTGGAACGCCTGGCGACCGAGGCCGGCCAGGTGGACGTGCTGGTCAACAACGCCGGCTTCTCCTGGTTCGGCCCCACCGCCGACCTCGCCACCGAGACCTTCGACGCCATGTTCGCCAGCAACGTGCGCTCCGCCTACTACCTGGTCGCGGCCCTGGCCCCGGCCATGGCCGAGCGCGGCGGCGGCAGCATCATCAACCTGGGAAGCATGGCCGGGCAGGTCGGTCTGGCCGGCGGCGCCGCTTACAGCGCCACCAAGGCCGCGCTGTCCGCGCTCACCCGGGCCTGGGCGGCCGAGTTCTCCCCCAGCGGCGTACGCGTGAACGCCATCGCCCCGGGACCGGTGTACACCGGCGGAGCCGCCCCCGAGCGCATTCAGGCGCTGGGCGACACCACCCTGTTCGGGCGGGCGGCGCAGGTCGACGAGATCGCCGACGTGATCGCGTTCCTCGCCTCACCGAAGGCGAGCTACATCACCGGTGCCGTCATCGCCGCAGACGGCGGCCGAACCGCCGTCTGACCCGCGAGCCGGCGTCCCAGGTCCCCGAGGGAAAGACCATCAAGAACCGGCTGCACCTCGACTCGCTCACCGCGGACTTCGAACCCGAAATCGCGAGGCTGACCGCCCTGGGCGCCACCCGCCTCCTCGACACTGAGCAGAACGGCGCACGCTGGACCACCCTGGCAGACCCCGAGGGCAACGAGTTCGACCTCATCTCCGGCTGACCCCCTTGCGGCCGTTCCCGCGCGCGCAAGGCCACGACCCGCCAAGCGGACCGCTGCAGTAGCCATCGCGGCTATGAGGACCGCCCCACGAAAGGAAAGCGAATGACACGGCAGGCCAGAATTCCCGGCCCGGACCACCCCATCACCATCGAAGCGAGCCCGGCCCGCGTCGTCGCCCGCATCGGCGACACGGTCATCGCCGACACGACCTCCGCGCTGACCCTGCGCGAAGCCGGCTACCCGCCGGTCCACTACATCCCCCTCGCGGACGTCGAGCCCACCGTGCTGCGCCGCAGCGGGACCACGACCTACTGCCCCTACAAGGGTGAGGCCTCCTACTACCACATCACCCTTCCCGGCCAGGAACTCACCGACGTCGTCTGGACCTACGAGACCCCATACCCCGCGGTGGGTGCCATCGCAGGCCACGTAGCCTTCTACGCCGAACGGGTGACCGTCGAAAGCGCGCCCGTAGTAAGTTAGTCACATTTTGCCGGAAGGAGTGGGTCATGCCGAGCAGGGCCGCCGCCAAGCCGTCAGCCCGCGAGCGCCTCCTGGCCGCCGCCGACGAGCTCTTCTATCGCGAGGGCGTGCAGACGGTCGGCATCGATCGCATCGTCGAGCACGCGGGCGTCGCCAAGGCCTCGCTCTACAACACCTTCGGCAGCAAAGAGGGACTCGTCCGCGCTTACCTCGAATGCCGCCACGCCAACACCAGCGAGCGCATCAACAGGGCCATGACGCGCTTCCGCACCCCACGCGAGCGGCTGCTCGGCGTCTTCGACGCCCAGGGCGAGCTGTTCACCGACCCCACGTTCAACGGGTGCGCGTTCGTCACGGCCAGCGCCGAGGCCGCGCACGGCGGTTCCATCGAACACGCCGCTGACGAGTACCGTGCCTGGGTCCGGACCATGTTCACCGACCTCGCCAAGGAGGCCGGCGTCGCAGATCCCGACGCCCTGGCCCGGCAGCTCCACCTCTTGTACGACGGAGCGGGCCTGTCAGCCCGTATGGACCGGGACCCGTCGGCGTCCACCACCGCCCGCGCCGCAGCGACCGCACTCTTCGACGC
>JAOPYG010000492.1 GCA_025964685.1 Actinoallomurus sp.
CGCGGCGGCCCGCCGCGCGGCGGCCGACCCGTCGGGCCGCGCGGCGGCGGACCTGCGGGTCCTGCACCGCATCTGCCGCGTCTACGCCACCATCGGCGTCATCGTCCCGGTCTTCGGACTCGCCACCGCCGGCGGCATGCACGTCATGGGCGACGCCTGGGTGATCGTCTCCATCGCGCTCACCGCCCTCGCGGCGGGCGTGCTCGCGCTGCTCGTCCTGCCCCGGCAGAGCGCCCTGCTCGCCACCGCCGAACCGGCGGCCGGCACGTCCGGCGTCCCGACACGGCTCGCCATGTACACGGGGATGTTCAACCTGCTGTGGGCGGCCGTCACCATTTTGATGATCGTCCGGCCGGGATCCAGCACCAGCGCGTGATCTCTGTCACCGCCGTCGGCTCGCGGAGAACCGGCGGGCCACGAATCATCCCCCCGGACGGCCCATTCACCCCGCTGAGCAGGACCGGCCAAAGGCGGTCATCACCCCCGTTACGTCAGCGAACGCCTTTTATCGCCGCCCGTATAAGGGCGGAATACGAGCATCCGCGCGTGCGCTGTGGCAGGGAGTGGCCGGTCCGGATGCCGAGAACCTCTGGCCTTGCATCGTCGGCGGTCACGGACGAGTAACCTTGTCTCGATTACAGATCCACCTGCGAGCGCGGAAGAGGGCGATCTCCGCCGTGTCGACTCAGTCGTCGCGATCCTCCGCCGATCAGAGCACTCCTGACTTCGGTCCCAACGAGTGGCTGGTCGACGAGCTTTACCAAAAATATCTAGAAGACCCCAACTCGGTGGACCGAGCCTGGTGGAACTTCTTTGCCGACTACCAGCCGGACCGCCCGGCGAAGGCGACCGACGGCGCGGCCGCAGCAGCACCCCCGACGCCCGCTCCCGCAGCGAAGACGCAGGCCGCCCCCGCGGCCCCCGTGCCGAAGCAGAAGCCCGCAGAGCCCGCCGTGAAGCCGGCGGAGAAGGCGCCGGAAAAGGCGGAGAAGAAGCCCGCCCCCGCGCCCCAGGTTCCCGGTGGCGCGGAAGAGGTGCGCCTGCGCGGCGTCGCCGCCCGCACCGTCACCAACATGGAGGCCAGCCTGGCCGTGCCCACCGCGACGAGCGTTCGCGCGGTGCCCGCCAAGCTGCTGATCGACAACCGCATCGTCATCAACAACCACCTCAAGCGCGGGCGGGGCGGCAAGGTCTCCTTCACCCACCTGATCGGCTACGCCCTGGTCAGGGCGCTGCGGGCGATGCCGGAGATGAACGCCTCCTACGCCGAGGTGGACGGCAAGCCCACGCTGATCCGGCCCGAGCACGTCAACTTCGGCCTGGCGATCGACCTGAAGAAGGACGACGGCCAGCGGCAGCTCGTCGTGCCCAACATCAAGAGCGTCGAGACCCTCGACTTCCGCCAGTTCTGGGCGGCGTACGAAGAGGTCGTGCGCAAGGCGCGGGGCAACAAGCTGACGATCGACGACTACGCCGGCACCACGATCAGCCTGACCAACCCCGGCACCATCGGCACCGTCCACTCGGTGCCCCGCCTCATGCCGGGCCAGGGCACGATCATCGGCGTCGGCGCGATGGAGTACCCCGCGGAGTACGCCGGCACGGCCGAGGAGGCGCTCGCCCGGCTCGGCATCAGCAAGGTCATGACGCTGACGTCGACCTATGACCACCGCATCATCCAGGGCGCCCAGTCGGGTGACTTCCTGCGCCGGGTGCACCAGTTGCTGCTCGGCGAGGACGGATTCTACGACGAGATCTTCGAGGCACTGCGGATCCCGTACGAGCCGGTCCGCTGGGTCCAGGACATCAGCGCCACCCACGAGGACGACGTCGCCAAGGTCGCCCGGGTGCACGAGCTGATCCACGCCTACCGCGTGCGCGGCCACCTCATGGCCGACACCGACCCGCTGGAGTACACCCAGCGCCGCCACCCCGACCTAGACGTGCTCAAGCACGGCCTCACCCTGTGGGACCTGGAGCGGGAGTTCGCCACCGGCGGGTTCGGCGGCAAGCCGACGATGAAGCTGCGCGACATCCTCGGCGTGCTGCGCGGCTCGTACTGTCGCACCGTCGGCATCGAGTACATGCACATCCAGGACCCCAAGGAGCGGGCCTGGATCCAGGAGCGCGTCGAGGTCCCGCCGGGCCAGCCGGACCGCGAGGAGCAAAAGCACATCCTCGGCCGGCTCAACACGGCCGAGGCGTTCGAGACGTTCCTGCAGACCAAGTTCGTCGGGCAGAAGCGCTTCTCGCTCGAGGGCAGCGAATCGCTGATCCCGCTGCTCGACGCGGTGATCACCTGCGCCGCGCAGGAACACCTCGACGAGGTCGTCATCGGCATGGCCCACCGGGGCCGGCTCAACGTGCTCGCCAACATCGTCGGCAAGTCCTACGGCCAGATCTTCGGTGAGTTCGAGGGCAACCTCGACCCGCGCAGCGCGCAGGGCTCCGGCGACGTGAAGTACCACGTCGGCGCCGACGGCGACTTCGTGGCCCGCGACGGCTCGAAGATCCGCACGTCGCTGGTGGCCAACCCCAGCCACCTGGAGACCGTCGACCCGGTCGCCGAGGGCGTCGTCCGCGCCAAGCAGGACGTCCTCGACGTCGGCGAGGGCGGATTCACGGTCATGCCGATCCTCATCCACGGCGACGCGGCCTTCGCCGGTCAGGGTGTCGTGGCCGAGACGCTGAACCTCTCGCAGCTGCGGGGCTACCGCACCGGCGGCTCCATTCACGTCGTGGTCAACAACCAGGTCGGGTTCACCACCGCGCCGGAGTACTCCCGGTCCAGTGTCTACGCCACCGACGTGGCCCGGATGATCCAGGCGCCGATCTTCCACGTCAACGGCGACGACCCCGAGCAGTGCGCGCGGGTCGCCCAGCTGGCCTTCGAGTACCGGCAGGCGTTCAACAAGGACGTCGTCATCGACATGATCTGCTACCGGCGGCGCGGGCACAACGAGTCCGACAACCCGTCGTTCACGCAGCCGCTGATGTACGACCTCATCGACGCCAAGCGCTCGGTCCGCAAGCTCTACACCGAGGCGCTGATCGGCCGCGGCGACATCAGCGTGGAAGAGGCCGAGCAGGCACTGCGCGACTACCAGGAGCAGCTCGAGCGGGCGTTCAGCGAGACCCGCGAGGCCATCAACCAGCCGCCGCAGGACAGCTTCACCAAGCCCGACACCGAGCGCATCCCGGTCGACCACGCCGGCGTTCCCTCGGCCATCTCCGAGGAGACGGTCAAGCGCATCCTCGACACCCAGCTCAACCTGCCAGAGGGCTTCACCCCGCATCCGCGCGTGCAGCCGCTGGTGCAGAAGCGCGCGCAGATGGTCGAGGACAACGTGATCGACTGGGCGACCGGTGAGATGTTCGCCCTAGGCGCGCTGCTCATCGACGGCCGCCCGGTGCGCCTGGTCGGCCAGGACACCCGGCGCGGCACCTTCGGGCAGCGGCACGCGGTGCTGTTCGACCGCAAGAGCGGCGAGGAGTACACCCCGCTCAAGCAGTTCGGGCAGGGCACCTCGAAGTTCTACGTGCACGACTCGCTGCTGAGCGAGTACGCCGCGATGGGTTTTGAGTACGGCTACTCCATGACCCGGCCGGACGCGCTGGTCTGCTGGGAGGCGCAGTTCGGCGACTTCGCCAACGGCGCCCAGTCGATCATGGACGAGTACATCTCGTCGGGTGAGCAGAAGTGGGGCCAGCACTCCTCCGTCGTGCTGCTGCTGCCGCACGGCTACGAGGGCCAGGGGCCGGACCACTCCTCCGCGCGGATCGAGCGTTACCTGCAGTCCTGCGCGCAGGACAACATGACGGTCGCGCAGCCGACCACGCCGGCGAACTACTTCCACCTGCTGCGCTGGCAGGCGCTGTCGCCGCGTGAGAAGCCGCTGATCGTCTTCACGCCGAAGTCGATGCTGCGGCTCAAGGCGGCCACGTCGGCCACCTCCGAGTTCACCACCGGGTGCTTCCAGCCGGTGATCGGTGACACGGTCGAGCCCAAGGGCGTACGCCGGGTCGTGTTCAGCTCCGGCAAGATCTACTACGACCTGGTGAACGCTCGCGAGAAGTCCGGCGACACCTCGACCGCGCTCGTCCGGGTCGAGCGGCTCTACCCCCTCCCGGTCGACGAGATCAAGGCGGAGCTCGCCAAGTACACGTCCGACGCCGAGCTGATCTGGACCCAGGACGAGCCCGCGAACATGGGCGCGTGGCCGTTCATGGCGCTCAAGCTGCCGCCCCACCTCGAGGGTCGCGACCTGAAGCGGGTGTCCCGCAAGGCCAGCTCCTCTCCCGCGGTGGGTTCGGCCAAGATGCACACGGCCGAGCAGCAGGGCCTGGTCGCCGCCATCTTCGGCGACCACTGACCGAGCAGTGCCGTCCGGTGCCTCACGCGCCTCGCGCGTGAGGCACCGGACGGCATCGAGCGAGGACGTGAACGCATGTACTTCACCGATCGGGGTATCGAGGAACTCGCCGAACGCCGTGGCGAGGAAGAGGTCTCGTTCGCGTGGATGGCCGACCGCCTCAGGGAATTCGTCGACCTGAACCCCGAGTTCGAGACGCCGGTCGAGCGACTCGCGACCTGGCTCGCACGGCTGGCCGACGAGGACGACGACTGAGCTTCGGCCGACCATCACCGAACAAGACGCGATACATCTTGACTTTCCTCAAACGCGACATATCTTGTTACAAGAGCGTTCTGACGGAAGGAATCGCACCATGGCACGCTGGACGGTCGACGAGCCGACAAAAATCGATTTCAACGGTGTGGTCGCACTCAAGGCGAACATCGTGGCGGGCACGGTCTCCGTCCTGCCGACCAGCGATCGCCCCACCCTGCACGTGAGCGAGATCTCCGGCCATCCGCTGGAGATCGTGCACGAGGCGGGCATGCTGAGCATCACCCAGAAGAGCAGCGGCGTCGAGGGGATCCTCCGCTGGCTGCAGAACACCCGCGGGCGTACCGCGATCACGATCACGGTGCCCGCGGACTGCCCGGTGACCCTCAACCTCGTCACCGCCAACGCCGTCGTCACCGGCATGACCGGACGCGTCTCGGTCAAGACGGCCTCCGGCGACGTGACCCTCGACGGCGTGACCGGCTCCGTCGACGCCAACACCGCGACCGGCGCGGTCGAGGCGCAGGGCCTCGGCGGCTCGATGACCTTCAACTCCGTCTCCGGCGACCTCGCCGTGGCGCGTGGTGTGGTCGAGCGGCTGTACGCCCACTCGGTGAGCGGCAAGATCACCACTGACGTCGATCTCCACGACGCCGCCGGCGTACAGATCAGGACCGTCTCCGGTGAGGTCACCATGCGCCTGCCGAAGTCCGCATCGGCCAAGGTCGCGCTGCTGTCGGTCGGCGGCCGTATCGACGCCGCCTTCGACGGGCTCGGCCGAGAGGATCGCCCCGTCGGCAAGAGCGTCACGGGTACGCTCGGCGACGGTGCGGCGTCCCTGAACGTCAACTCCGTCTCCGGCGCCATCACCCTGCTGAGCCGCCCTGACCCCGAAGCACTGAAGCGCGAAGGAGAACACGACCGATGAGTCCCGTGTTCGGCCACGGCCGGCTGAGGCTGTACCTGCTGAAGCTGCTCGAAGAGAGCCCGCGGCACGGCTATGAGGTCATCAGGCTGCTCCAGGACCGCTTCCTCGGCGTCTACTCCCCCTCCCCGGGCACGATCTACCCCCGGCTCGCGCGGCTGGAGGAGGAAGGCCTGGTCACCCACGAGGTCCTGAAGGGCAAGAAGGTCTACCGGCTCACCGACGCCGGCCGCGCCGAGCTCGAACGCCGCATGGACGAGCTGGCCGACCTGGAAGAGGAGCTGACCGAGTCCGTCCGCGACATCGCCCGCGAGGTGCAGGAGGACGTACGCGACACCGTGCGCTCACTGCGGGAGGAGCTGACCCACGCCGCACGCGAGATGCGCAAGCAGGGCCCGGCCGGCGCGACGCAGAACCTCAAGGAGACCACCGAGCGGCAGAAGGACGAGTGGCGGCGCCAGAAAGAGTACTGGAAGGACCAGAAGCGCGCGTGGAAGGACGAGTGGCGGCACACCTGGGAGGACGCCTGGACGACCGCCACCGGCTCCTCGGACGACGCCGCGCGCGTCAAGCTCGACCGGACGTTGCGTAAGTTCGTCGAGGACGTCCGCGGTGCGGCGCCGCAGGGTTTGAACGAGGAGCAGCTCACGCGGACCCGCGAGCTGCTCGCCGAGACCTCAGAGCGCATCCGGTCGGAGATCTTCCACTCCGACGACTAGGGCGTAAAGACGATCTTTCCGAAGACCTCGCCCGCGGCCATCGCCGCGAAGCCGTCACGTGCCTGGTTCAGGGGCAGTACCCGGTCGATCCTCGGCCGCACGCCGGTGACGTCGAGGAAGCGCGCGAGCCGTACGAGCTGGTCACGGGTGCCCATGGTCGATCCGACCACCGACAGCTGAAGGAAGAAGACGCGGTTCTGGTCGGCGGGCGGGACCTGGCCGCTGGTGGCTCCGGAAACCACGATCCGGCCGCCCGGCCGCAGCGACTTCAGCGAGTGACTCCACGTGGCCTCGCCGACGGTCTCCATGACGGCGTCGACCCGCTCGGGCAGCCGGGCGCCGGACTCGAACGCCTGATCCGCCCCGAGCTCCAGCGCCCGCTCGCGCTTGTCGGCGCTGCGGCTGGTGGCCCAGACCCGGTAGCCGGCGGCGGCCCCCAGCGCGATCACGGCCGTGGCGACGCCTCCGCCCGCCCCCTGCACCAGGATGGTCGAGCCGGGCTGGAGCTGGGCCTTGTCGAACAGCATGCGGTACGCGGTCAGCCAGGCGGTGGGCAGGCAGGCCGCCTCTTCGAACGACAGCGAGGCGGGCTTGGGCACCAGGTTGCGGCGGGGCACGGCGACCTTCTGCGCGAACGTCCCGTCGTAGGACTCCGACAGCAGCGACCGCTTGGGGTCGAGGGTCTCATCGCCCCCGCCCCGTTCCGGGTCACCGATCACGGAGTGGACGATCACCTCGTTACCGTCCTCGTCCACCCCGGCGGCGTCACAGCCGAGAATGATCGGCAGCCGGTCCTCGCGGATCCCGACACCGCGAAGGGTCCAGACGTCGTGGTGGTTGAGCGCGGTGGCCTTGACGGTGACGGTCGTCCAGCCCTCGGGCACGGTGGGCTCGGGACGCTCCGCGAACTCCAGCCCGTCGAGCGGATTGTCGGCATCGATGCGTGCGGCAGTGACGGCGAACATGATCCGCACTGTAGCCACGAAGTCCGCCGCCCGCTGCCCCGGGGCGCGGACCGGACTATCTGAGCGGGTGCCGCCATCGCAGATGGGGGAACCGCGCGAAGCCCTTGTCCGTCGTGATGAACTCACATCCGTGCTCGATGGCCAGCGCGGCGTGGTAGGCGTCCGCGATGGTCTTTCCGCCCACTCCGCCCTTCGCGCACAGGTCGGCGAAGATCGACCAGTTGCGGGGGCCAGGTGTCAGGCGCACACAGTTCGATCGGTTTCGGATGGCGGACGCGGCGGCTAGCGCGTCATCGACCGGTGTCGGGTCCTGGTAGACCCAGGGGTTGGTCACCACCCGCACGAAGCCGCTGAGCGCGTATTCGGCTACGGCGAACGGTTCGGGACCCTCGACTTCGGACAGCAGCCACGAGCGGTTGTCAACCAAACACGGCCCGTACTCTCGAACGAGAGTGCGGGCCGTGGTCGGCGTGAGACTCAGCGGCGGGCGACGCCCTCCTCGCGGGCCTGTGCGGCGACGGCCTTGGTCACGGCCGGTGCCACGCGCTCGTCGAAGGGGCTCGGGATGACGTAGTCCTCCGACACCTCGTCGCCGACGACGTCGGCCAAGGCGGTGGCCGCGGCCAGCTTCATGCCCTCCGTGATCGTGTGAGCGCGCACGTCGAGGGCGCCCCGGAAGACCCCGGGGAAGGCCAGCACGTTGTTGATCTGGTTGGGGAAGTCACTGCGCCCGGTGGCGACCACGCGCGCGTGCCGGCGTGCGACCTCCGGCTGGATCTCCGGGTCGGGGTTGGACAGTGCGAAGACGATGGCGTCGTCGGCCATGGCGTCCACGCAGTCCTCGCGGATGGTGCCGCCCGAGAGCCCGATGAAGACGTCGGCGTCGACCAACGCGTCTTCGGTCGAGCCCTTCAGCCCGGCCCGATTGGTGTCCCGGGCGAGCATCTGCTTGATGGGGTTCAGCCCGTCGCGGCCGTCGAAGATGAGGCCCTTGCTGTCGGAGACCGCGATGTCGCCGATGCCGGCCTCCAGCAGGATGCGGGAGACGGCGACACCGGAGGCACCCGCCCCGGCCACGACCGCCCGCATCTTCGCCAGCGGCTTGCCGGTGAGGCGCGCGGCGTTGCGCAGCGCGGCGAGGACCACGATCGCGGTGCCGTGCTGGTCGTCGTGGAAGACCGGGATGTCGAGCGCGGCCCGCAGGCGGTCCTCGACCTCGAAGCAGCGGGGTGCGCTGATGTCCTCGAGGTTGATGCCGCCGAAGCTGGGCGCCAGCCGGATGACGGTCTCGACGAGGTCGTCGGCGTCGGTGCAGTCGAGGCAGATGGGCACGGAGTCCACGCCGCCGAACTGCTTGAACAGCAGCGCCTTGCCCTCCATCACCGGCATGGCGGCGGCGGGGCCGATGTCGCCCAGCCCGAGTACGGCGGTGCCGTCGGTGACGACGGCCACCACGTTGGAGACCCAGGTGTAGTCGTTGACGAGATCCGGATCTTCGGCGATCGCCGTGCAGACGCGGGCTACACCCGGGGTGTAGGCGAGTGAAAGGTCGTCCCGGTCGCGGACCGGGACGGTCGAGCGCACCTCGAGCTTGCCTCCGCGGTGCAGCGCGAACGCCGGATCGGCGTCGTAGTCGTGCTCAGTCGATGGATCAGGCTTCGGTTGATCAGGCTTGGCAGCCACAGCGACCCCTGCTATTTCGTGACAAATACGGGCAGACATCCTCGTCATCCCTGGGTCAACGGGCGGCGCGGAGGTCTCTCGGTGTACGGGGGTCACCCGTTCACCGATTGAATCACATCCACCGGCGAGCCCCAGGCGGGGGACCGTACCACCGTCGAGACCACGGACGGCCCACGCCGTTCAGGCCCGACCGGTAAAGGGTTTATGCCATTGTTGGTCCCGCTTAGGAGACCCCCGTCACACTGCACCTAAGCCTCCTTCCTGTACGCCCATAACCTCCGCCCCCAGGAGGACGCTCTGCACCCCCGTCCCTTCGTCCGCCGGATGGTCACGGCGGCGCTCATCACCATGTTCGGAGCCACGGCGACCGCCGCCTGCCAGGACAGCGCTACGGTCGGGGCGCTCGGCCGGGTCCACCGAACCGGCAAGATCATCATCGCCACCGACGCCCTCTACCCCCCGAACGAGTTCAAGCAGGGCGACCAGATCGTCGGCTTCGACGTCGACCTCGGTACGGCCATCGCGCGCAAGCTCGGCGTCACGGCGGAGTTCCAGGACGTGAAGTTCGACACGATCCTGCAGGCGCTGGATGAGGGCAAGTACGACATCAGCCTGTCCTCCTTCACCGACACCCGCGAGCGCGAGGGCAGGTTCGACTTCGTAACCTACCTGTCCGCGGGCACGATGCTCATGGTCCCGAAGGGCAACCCGCGGCACCTGCGGCCTGACGGCCTGTCGCTGTGCGGCAAGAAGATCGCGGTCGAGAGGGGCACCACGCAGGAGGAGGAGCTCTCCCGCAGGGACGTCACGAGGCCGAGTGCCGGCGCCCGGATCGACACCTGCCGCAGCGGGCACCGACCCTCCCCCATCCGGATGTCCTACGACGATCAGGCCGAGGCCAACGACGCCCTCGCGACGGGCCAGGCCGACGCGTCCCTCACCGACTCACCGTCGGCGATCTACGGGGCGAAGGCGTCGGCCGGGCGCATCGAGTGCTCAGGCGACGCGTACGCCAACGCGCTCTACGGCATCGCCATCCCCAAGCGGGAGGCCGGTCTGCGGGACGCCGTCTTCAAGGCGATGAAGGACTTGATGTCCGACGGCACGTACCAACGGCTTACCGGACGGTGGGGTGTCTCCACCGGCGCGGTGCCGGAGACACGAATCAACGCGGCGGAATAGCCGTTGCGGGATTGTTTCACGGCGGTAATGCCACTTGAGGTGGGGTTAGGCCAAGATGTCCCTCATCGATCCGGCAAATCATCGGGGCATCCCCCGATCTTCTGAGGAGGACGCCGTGCACACCGGCCCTCTGCGCCGCCGCGGCATCGCGGTGGGCATCACCGTCATCGCAGGCGCCCTCGCGCTGTCCGCGTGTAACGCCAAGACGACCACTCCGGGCAAGAAGAACGCCCTGGACACCATCAAGAAGAACGGCAAGATCGTCATCGCCACGGACGCGTCCTACGCGCCCAATGAGTTCAAGCAGAACGGTCAGATCGTCGGTTTCGACATCGACCTGGGCGCCGCGATCGCCAAGAAGCTGGGCGTCACGGCGAACTTTCAGGACGTGAAGTTCGACAACATCCTGCCCGCGCTGCAGAGCAAGAAGTACGACATCAGCCTCTCCTCCTTCACCGACAACAAGGAGCGGGAGAAGAGCTTCGACTTCGTGACCTACTTCTCGGCGGGCACCGGCCTGATGGTCAAGGCCGGCAACCCGCTGAAGCTTTCGCCGGACGACCTGTCGCTGTGCGGCAAGAAGATCGCGGTCGAGAAGGGCACCACGCAGGAGGACGAGTTGACCCCCAAGTCGAGCACCAAGCCCGACGCCGGGGCCCGCGTGGACAAGTGCAAGCAGGGCGGCAAGCCCGCACCGGCGAAGGTCTCCCTCGACGACCAGAACGCCGCCAACCTGGCGCTCGGCAACGGCCGCGCCGACGCCGTGCTCGCCGACTCCCCCGTCGCCGAGTACGCCGCCAAGCAGTCGGCCGGCAAGTTCGCCATGGCGGGCAATGCCTACGACACCGCGCCGTACGGCATCGCGATCCCCAAGAACGAGAATGAGCTGCGGGACGCGATCCAGAAGGCCGTCAAGGACCTGATCACGGACGGCACCTACAAGCAGCTGACCGACAAGTGGGGCGTCTCCGACGGTGGCATCACCGACCCCAAGGTCAACGGGGCGGCTGGCTGAGGGCGACGTGACTGAAACCGACACTGCTGAACCGGTACGGCCTGAGACGATCAAGGCCGTGCCGGTCCGGCACCCGGGCAGGTGGGTCAGCGGCGCGATCGTGCTGGTGCTCGCCGCCATGCTCGTCCACATGCTGTTCACCAATCCGAACCTGGACTGGGGGACGTTCGGGAAGTACTTCTCCCAGAAGGAAATCCTCAAGGGTCTCGTCGCCACGCTCGAGCTGACCGTGATCGCGATGGCCATCGGCATCGTCGGCGGCGTGGTCCTGGCGCTGATGCGGCTGTCGGCCAACCCGATGCTGTCGTCGGCGGCGTGGCTGTACATCTGGTTCTTCCGCGGCACGCCGGTGCTGGTGCAGCTGATCTTCTGGTTCAACATCAAGGCGCTGATCGGCGACATCTCGCTCGGCATCCCGTTCGGCCCGACGTTCATCACCTGGGACGTCAACAGCCTGGTGACCACGTTCGTCGCGGCCATCCTCGGGCTCGGCCTGAACGAGGCGGCGTACATGTCCGAGATCGTGCGCGCCGGCATCCTGTCCGTCGACGAGGGCCAGACCGAGGCGTCACAGGCCCTCGGCATGCGGCGGCTGAAGATCATGCGGCGGGTCGTGCTGCCCCAGGCGATGCGTGTGATCATCCCGCCGACCGGCAACGAGACCATCTCGATGCTGAAGACCACGTCGCTGGCGTCCACGGTGGCCTTCACGGAGCTGCTGAAGGCCGGCGAGGACATCTTCAACGCCAACTACAAGACGATCCCGCTGCTGATCGTCGTGAGCGTCTGGTACATCATCATCACCTCGATCCTGTCGGTCGGCCAGTACTACCTGGAGCGTTACTACGGCCGCGGCTCGTCCCGCGCGCTCCCGCCGACACCGCTCCAGCGCCTGCTGCGCGGCAACCTGACGACGTTCCACCGCAGGCCGCCGACGCCGGCCGTGCCACGTAACCCGGAGGTGGGCGGCCTGTGAGCGAGCCCATGGTCAAGGCCGAGGGCGTCCACAAGTACTTCGGCCGGCTGCACGTGCTGCGGGGCATCGACCTGGAAGTGGAGCCCGGTGAGGTGATGTGCGTCATCGGCCCCTCGGGGTCGGGCAAGTCGACCTTCCTGCGCTGCATCAACCACCTGGAGAAGATCGACTCCGGGCGGCTCCAGGTGGACGGCCATCTCGTCGGCTACCGCCAGCGCGGCGACAAGCTGCACGAGATGCGCGAGAGCGAGGTCGCGGCGCAGCGGCGGGAGATCGGCATGGTCTTCCAGCGCTTCAACCTGTTCCCGCACATGACGGCGCTGGACAACGTCATGGAGGCGCCGATCCAGGTCAAGGGCGAGTCCAAGGCGGCCGTACGCGAGCGGGCGACGGCTCTGCTCGAACAGGTCGGTCTGTCGGACAAGATGTCCGGCTATCCGTCGCAGCTGTCGGGCGGCCAGCAGCAGCGCGTGGCCATCGCGCGGGCGCTGGCGATGGAGCCCAAGCTCATGCTCTTCGACGAGCCGACCTCGGCGCTGGACCCGGAGCTCGTCGGCGACGTCCTCGACGCGATGCGCCGGCTCGCCGCGGACGGGATGACGATGGTCGTCGTCACGCACGAGATCGGGTTCGCCCGCGAGGTCGGCGACACGCTGGTGTTCATGGACGGCGGTGTGGTCGTGGAGACCGGCAACCCGCGCGACGTCCTGGCGAATCCGCGCCACGAGCGGACGCGCTCGTTCCTGTCGAAGGTTCTCTGAACCCTGAGCCGCGTTCAGCCGCCCGCCGGCACGGCGTCGTAGCCGGAGTCCCGCAGCTCCTCCACGACGACGTCGCGGTGATCGCCCTGGAGCTCGATGACGCCGTCCTTCACCGAGCCGCCGACGCCGCAGCGCTTCTTCAGCCGCCCCGCCAGCTCGCGCAGGCCGTCATCGTCGAGCGGGAGGTCCGCAACGGTGGTGACCGCCTTCCCGCGCCGGCCGGCGGTCTCGCGGCGCACCTTCACGCGCCCGCCGGCCAAGCGGCGCGGGGCCACCGCAGGTTCCCGCGCGCGGCGCAGGTCGCCGTCGCCGCTGGACCAGACGACTCTCGCATCGCGCTTGGCCATGACCCGACGCTAGCGCACGCCCCGCTACCGTGGATCCCCCGATACTGGAGGACGAAGTGGCTCGAGTGCTGTACACGGCGGAGGCGACGGTGACCGGCGGACGCATCGCGGGGCACGGGCGCACCGATGACGGCGAGCTGGACGTGCAGCTCCGCACGCCCAAGGCGCTGGGCGGCGATGGCGGCGGCACGAACCCCGAGCAGCTCTTCGCCGT
>JAOPYG010000012.1 GCA_025964685.1 Actinoallomurus sp.
GATGCCCTGATGCGGCCTGTGGCCGTTGTAGAAGCGTTCGAACTCGCGAGCATCGCCGCAGCTCACAGGAGCAAATCGTATTTCCGAGCGGCACAGGTTCCGACCCGACCGGTGGGACGTGGCCGGCGCACTCATCTGCCTCATCGGCGTCGCGATCATCATGTACGCCCCGCGCGGGTAGCGCGCTGCTGCATCCCCACGCGCGCCATGTCCAGACAGGGACTCCCCGCGCGCATCCACCCGAATTCGCGGGGCCGGGCCCTTGCCGCCAAGCTTCCGTAAGTCTAGCCTTACCGTTCGTGGGGACTTACGGAGATGGTGGGCTGGAGCTGCTCGGGGACCCGACCCGGCGTGCGATCTTCGAACTGCTGGCTCGCCGTCCCCGGTCAGTGGGGGAACTGGCTGAGCAGCTGCCGGTCAGCCGCCCGGCGGTATCCCAGCACCTGCGGGTGCTCAAGAACGGCGGCCTGGTGGTCTCCCATCCAGAAGGCACGCGCCGGGTGTATCGGCTCAATCCAGATGGGGTGGCGGGGCTGCGGGCCTGGCTGGACCGCGTCTGGGATGACGCGCTCACGGCTTTTCACAAGGCCGCCGAGTCGGCCCCCGTCGACCCCGAACAGGAGTCTCAATGATGAACACGGTTCCACCTCTCCAAGGAAAGATCACCGTCAGCGTGCCCGTCGAGCGGGCGTTCAGCGTCTTCACCGAGTCGCTCAACACTTGGTGGCCGCCCCAGTACCACATCGGCCAGGCCGAGATGGCCGAGGCCATCCTGGAACCACGCGAAGGCGGACGGTGGTACGAACGCGGCGTCGACGGCAGCGAATGCGACTGGGGCCGGATACAGACCTGGGAACCACCGTGCCGGCTGGTCCTCACCTGGCAGATCAACGGCCACTGGCAGTACGACGCCGATCCCGAGCACGCCAGCGAGATCGAAATCCGCTTCACCGCCGATGGCCCAGAGCAGACCACCGTCGAGCTCGAACACCGGCACCTGGACCGGCTCGTCGATGGCCAAGCCCTCCACGACGGCATCAACGGCGGCGGCGGCTGGAACGCGATCCTAGAAGGCTTCGCCAAGACGGCCGCTCGCTGACCGAGCGCCGGCCCCTCGGGCGGGCACCACCGCCCGATGGGTTCCTAATAGCTCAGCCCTGGACCCACTCCACCTTGAGGCCTTCCCGGCTGGCGAATCGCTCGATGTCGCGGCGAATGATCTGCTGGAGCCTGGCAAGGTTCGCAGGATTCCAAGTCACCCTGACCGGGTTGCATCCCGCGCCTGACCGCTCCCGATGGTTCGGGGGTAGGCGGCCGTATCAGGCGCGGAATCTCCGCGCGGCGTCACGGATCGCGTATGCGAGCTGGTCGACATGGTCGGACAGCGTGAATTGGGCGGCGGTGATCCGGATGCAGTCGCCGTTGGAGACCCCGTCTCGCCGGACGGTGAAGATGCGGTGCCTGTTCAGCAGGTAATCGACGACGGCGTCGTTGTCGGCGTGCGAGGTCCGTCCGGAGATCCGGAACGAAGTCATTCCGCAGTGCATCGATGGGTCGTCCGGGGTGAGGATCTCGAGGTTGTCGATGTCATTTGTCTGGTGGACCCAGCGGTCACGCAGGTATCGGAGCCGGGCCTCCATGACCGGAGTCCCCAGGGCCTGGTGGCAGTCGAGGGCCGTAGGCACAGTGAGAAAGGTCGCCATGTCGAGCGTGCCGGAGTGAACCCGGGAGCGGATGTCACCGAAGGGGTATGTCTGATCAGCGAAGGCCGCGTCGATGTCCTTCAGGCGGCTTCTACGGATGTAGAGAAAGCCCGTCCCGAGCGGCGCGTTCATCCATTTATGTAGGGTGAAGCCGGCGAAGTCCGCGTCCAGGTCGGGAATGGTGAACTCGAGCTGGCCCCAGGAATGTGCCGCGTCGACGATCACGTCGACGCCTCTCTCCCGCGCCATCATAACGATTTCCCGTACGGGGACGATGAGCCCGGTGCGATTGTTCATATGAGTGAGGAGCAGCAGTCGGACTCTTGGATGGTCGCGCAGAGCTCGCGAATAAGTGTCGAGGATGTTCTGGCGCGTCGGCGGCTCCGGGATCGCGATCCGCACGATCTCAACCCCGCGCCGGTCTCGGAGCCAGTTCATCGCGTACTGGCAGCTGTGGTAGTCGAGGTCGGCGTACATCACCGCGTCAGCGGGCCGCAGACGGTTGTACCCGGCGATCAGGTTCTGCAGCGCTTCGGTGCCACCCCGGGTGAAGGCGATCTCGTCTGTCGCCACGCGGGCGATGGCGGCCAGCCGCCCGCGAATCTGTTCGAGTTCGTTCTTGTAGGTGGTTCTGAGCAGGTAGGAGTTCAACCGGTGGAGCCGGTCGGCGTTGCGCAGGTAGGCCTGTCGGACGGGCTCGGGGGTGATCCCGTAGTAGCCGTTTTCCAGGTTCATGAAGTCCGGGCTTACCCGATATTGGCGTGCGACTGTCTCCCAGAACCGCTCATCGCGGGCGAGATCGGCGGGATCACGGCCGGCAGGTGCTGTCACCGGTGCGGGGGGCGATGGATCCGCCGGACCATGTACCGGCCGTGGGATTCCCTGCGCGAGGCCCGCACCGAGTCCGGCGACAAGGTGCCGACGGGACAGCGTCATCGATCCTCCACCGTGTGCGCTGGACTCGACTCCATGTGGGTTGGGTGCCCCCTGCGAGGCGTGCGGCCAACTCTTGCATCTACGGCTGGGCTGGGCGTTTGTTTGTGTCAGCCATGCGAATCCTTGGCTTAGCCATTGAGTGGGGACGGGGAGGTGCACGTCGTGGCCCGGATAGTGTCGATTGTCATGAACAGCCGTCGTTCGTCGCGTACCGCCCCGTGGGCGTCGCCCGGCGTGCTGCTCTTGATGTTCGTCATTGCCGGGCTGCTGCTGATGCACGGCGTTCAAGCCTCGGCCAGTCCAACCGACATCCGCGGTCTCCCCCTGGTGTCCGCCTCGGACATGCACACAACCGGGAACCACGAAGGGCACGTGGGCGGGCAGCCGTGCGACGACTGCTCCGGCCACCAGCATCCGGGTGGCCAGATGTGCCTGGCCCTGCTGGTCATCGGCGCCCTCGTCGTGTTCACCGCCATGCTCCTCCACCGCCGGCTCGGGCGCTCGATGGCACGCCGCCCGGGGGAAGCGGCGTACCGGCACCACGGTCGAGCGCCGCCGAAACCATCGATCTTCCAACTGGCCGTGCTTCGGCTGTGACAGGTGTCCGGGCTCGTACGAGCCAAGACGCCTGATTCATCACGCCAAGACACGGAAGGTCGAACACGCATGAAACGCGCATTCTCACTGCTCGTCGTCCCCGTCGCCGCCCTCACGCTCACCGCCTGCGGCAGCGGGAACAACAAGGACCACGCCATGAGCGGTCACTCGATGGCCGGTCACTCCATGGGAACCAGCTCCGCTCCGGCCAGCCACAACGCCCAGGATGTGATGTTCGCGCAGATGATGATCCCGCATCACCAGCAGGCGGTCGTCATGGCCAAGCAGGCCGCCACGAAGGCATCCTCCCCGCAGGTGAAAACGCTCGCCGGCCAGATCGAGCAGGCCCAGGCTCCGGAGATCCAGAAGATGACCGGCTGGCTCAAGACCTGGGGCGCGTCCCAGCCATCTGAGAGCAGCATGCACATGGGCGACGGAATGATGTCCGCCCAGGACATGAAGAACCTCGGCAACCTGTCCGGCAAGCCGTTCGACAAGGCGTTCCTGCAGATGATGACCAAGCATCACCAGGGCGCCATCACGATGGCCAAGACCGAACAGGCCCAGGGATCCTCCGCTGACGCCAAGGCCTTGGCAAGCAGCATCGTGACCTCACAGTCCGCCGAGATCACCGAGATGCAGAAGCTGCTCAACTGAGTTCAGCAGCTGTGCCGTGTGGGAGGCGGCCGCCCGCTACCGCGGTGGCCGTCTCCCGCTTTCACCGCCATGGGCCGGCGTCTGTTCTCCGCGCGCCGCGCTGCTGACCGGCGGGTGAGCGGGTTCATTCACCCGCCGGGAAGTCATAGGCGACCGGCACCTTCACCTTGGCGTCCTTGGGACCGTAGACCAGCGCGATCTGACGGTGCGGGGTGAGTTCGATCGCGGTCAGGTCGCCGGTCTGCTGTTCCCCGTTGATGTAGGCGGTCAAGATGTGGGTGGCGTCGGTCGTGAGCCCGCCTATGGCGGTCGCGCTGAGCAGGACATTCCACTCATCAAAGACCTGTCCGAGGGTGTAGCGCTTGTTCGAGGTGGGTGCCTCGATATGGAGCATCCCGGTGGCGTCATGGGTGTGCAGTTCCACCATCGCGTTACCGGTCGCGGCCACGCCCAGGTTCGCCGGAACCGGCACGTTCTGGCCGTTCACCATTACGTCGAGGTGAGCGTGGAAGTGCTTGGCGGTACCGATCAAGACGGACATCACGCTGAGCGCGAGTGGCCGATGACGCAGCGAGAACAGGATCATTGAGCCAGGTCCTCAAGGCGCCGGCGCTGCTCCGGGGTCAGTTCGGACAGCCGCGTGGCGAAGGCGGCCAGTCCCGCCTCGCCGTAACGGGTGAGGAACTGCGTTGCCTCCCGCTCGCTCGCCTGTGCCAGGAACTGGCGAGCGTCGCTGGTGGCGCGATACTCATGGGCCCGTCTACCGGCATCCGCGGTGAGCAGACCCTTGTCGGCCAGGCGCCGCACCGTGGTCATCACCGTGGTGTACGCCAGTTCTGGCGTGAAGGTCAGCACGTCCCGGACGACGAACGGCTCTGGCAGAGCCCGCGTCCATACCGCCCGCATGACACGTCCCTCGAGCGGTCCAAGCAACGCGACAGCTCGGTCGAGATCCTCCACACCGACCCCCTACCAACCGATAGTAGACACCTCGCACGGACTGCGACTAGCGTCAGTACGTACTATCCGGCAATAGTAGATGAGGGAAGCCGTGGCCGATCTCAGGCGGTTCCAACATCCGCGATTCGCCCGCTTGTACGAGCGGATCAGCCGCGAGTCCGAGACACGCGGCACCACCGCACACCGCATCCGGATGCTCCAGGGCCTGGGGGGACGAGTCATCGAGATCGGAGCAGGTAACGGCATGAACTTCGACCACTATCCCCCGGGCGTCACGGAGGTGGTGGCGGTTGAACCCGAGGATCGCCTGCGGGCCTCGGCGCAGCGCGCGGCGGCGGCTGCCGCCGTGCCGGTGACGGTGGTGGCCGGACACTCTGACGCCCTTCCCGCCGACGACGCGACCTTCGATGCCGCCGTCATTTCCCTGGTCCTGTGCTCGGTCCCCGACCCGGCGACCACGCTCGCTGAAACCCGCCGTGTTCTCATGCCCGGCGGACAGCTGCGGTTCTTCGAGCACGTACGCTCCGACCGGCCGTGGTTCGCCCTGATCGAGGACCTCGTGAGCCCGCTGTGGGCGCGCGCTGGAGGCGGCTGTCACCTCAACCGGGACGCCGCCGTGGCGATCCAGTCGGCCGGGTTCGAGATCCAGCAGATCGACCGCTTCCACTACCGGCCGTTGCGGTCGGCCCCGTCCCAGGCTCACATCCTCGGCACGGCCATCGTCTGAAGGCGCGGCCGGCGGCCGACTCCAGAAAGACCCCATCCGGAGTCTCATACGACCTCAGCGCCTCCCGGATAGCGGCGAGTGCCTTGGCCGCCGAACGTTGCTCAGCCCTTCCTCCTCAGCACGCGCTCTCGCTCGCTCGAGCATCGGCCCGGAAAGGTCCAGACCCAGGACCGTCCCTTTACTAGCCTGCTGTGCCGCGATCCGCGCGGTCTCACCACACCGGCACCCGACGTCCAGCACCTGATCCGTGGCGGAGATCTGCGCAGCAGCGACAAGACGGGCCGTCAACCGGCTGAGCATCACGTCGTAGTGGTCCTGACGCTCAGCCCAGTGCTTGCCCCGTTTCGCCGTCCCACGCCTCGGCCTGCTCGGCATTCGTCATCCGTCCCCCGGACTAACTATTAGGCAGTAATACTATCGGCTCATAGTAGCGGGCACCTTTCCAGGAGTCCCCCGGCACCGTGTGCCGGTTACCATCGGCCCTTCGACAGCCGGTAGGACGGCGGTCGGCGGCTTGCCCACCACACAGCCGCCTACTACGCTCTGTAGGAGATGGGCAGATGAACCACTTGACGTGACGGCTCGCGCCCTCACGAGGCACCGGCCGGCTCGGGCCGAGGCGTTTCCTGCTGCGCGCATGAGAATGGGAGCAATCGTGCGACGCGTGACGGTGACGTACGAGAGCTCAGATGTGTACCCGGCGTGGATTCACGGCGAAGACGGCCTCGTCTGGCGAGTGAGCGCCGTCATCACCTACTGGGAGCATCCCGATCTCGGAAGATACCGATGGATCCCTGGCCACCGCGGCGAGGCGAAACGCTGGCAGCTGGCCATCGTCGGTCCGCTCCCGGGCGCTCCGGATCTGGTCGGTGAGCAGACGGTCCTTCTCCGTACGTTCGGCGAAGGCATGAGCTGGTACATGTCACCCCAATGAAGGCCCCGCCCGTGTAGATCTGCGGACCTGGCCAGCCAGCGATCGCGTCACCGCGTGCTCCTATCGGCCGTAGGACCGAATCTTCACTTTGATCGTGGAGCCGCGATCAGGCAAGCCTCGTTCGTGGCCGCATCGGGCCGTGGCATAAGCATCCGCAGCGCGAGCCAGCGACGCCCCGCTGACGGATCCAGCCGCCAGCGATGGGCTGCGGCCGCGGAGCCCGGGGCACGTTCTACCAGCGGCGCGACCGCAGCGGCCAGCACGTCTCGTGCCGCATATGAGCGGCTGTTCGCCGGGCTCTGCCGGCTTGCTCGGCGCGGACGCGGCGAGACGAAGCCGTCGGGGTGTGCGGCGGGCAGACCGCGATGAATCGCTGGCGAGCGGCGCAGTGTCCTAGTCTCTGTAGGAAGGGGCAGAGAGTAGGTCACAATGATGCGAGCTGCGAATGGAGCCGGGCACATGACGATCGCGGGCCCACTGGAACGCTCGATCATGGAGGCACTCTGGGACGCTGGTAAGCCGCTACTGATCCGGGAGCTGCTGGCACCGGTGAATGCCGGGTCGCTAAAGCCCTCGGCGTACACGACCGTGCAGACCGTGGCCGACCGCCTTGTGCAAAAGGGCTTTCTGTTCCGTACGCCAGACCGGAACGCCTGGCGCTACACCCCTACCAGCAGCCGAGAGGACCACGTGGCACAGGTCATGGCGGCGGCGCTGGCCGACACGGTTGATCGTGGACCGGTACTCGCGCGATTCGCCGAGACGATCGACCCTCAGGACGCACATCGGCTGTTGATCGAACTGGCGCGGCGATCAGCCCCGGCCCACGAGAAGCAGCGTTCGTGAGTCCACTCGCGGGCCTCGGCTCGATCGTCCTCATCCTCGGCGTAGGTGCCGGGCCGTTGCTCAGCCGCAGCGCCTGGTGCCACCAACTGCCCAGAGTGGCCGCAATGGCATGGCTGGGCGTCATGGCCGGCCTCATCGCCTCCGCCATCGGCATGGTGGCTCTTGTCTCAACCGGCCGGCACGGCCTTGGACACCGCGCGACCGAATGGCTGACGAACTGCTGGCACCACCATGACGAGACGGGCGGCCCCGTATCGTATGTGCTCAACGCGGCTCTGCTCGGTGGCGCCCTCGCCGCGGCATTCATCGTGGTCACGCGATACCGGCGTACGCTCGCGCACCGCCGCCGGCACCAGGAGGCCCTCCAGTTCGTCGTACGGGTCTCCACTGACCTGGACGACGTGTGCATCCTGGATCATCCGGTGCCGGTCGTTTACTGTGTCCCATCGCGCATGCGCCCCATCGTGGTGAGCAGCGGCGCACTCGACCAATTGGAGAACACCCAGCTCCAAGCAGTGCTGACCCACGAACGAGCCCATCTGCGCCATCGGCATCACCTCCTCCTCGCCACCGTCGACGCACTCGCTGCCGCGCTCGCCTGGCTACCGACCATCCGTGAGGCTCGCCGCAGGTTGCCGCTGCTGCTGGAAATGACCGCAGATGAAATCGCCGCCCGACGCTGGGGCCGGGATGCGGTCGCCATGGCCTTGCGCAAACTCACGCTCGGGCCGAGCCCGGCCGGCGGCCTGGCAGCCGGTGGTTCCGATGCCTCCCAGCTCGGCCACCGACTCGCCCGACTCGAGACGTCGGCCATCGCAACCGGCCCTCGCGTTCAACGCCTGACGTGGGCTACCGCTATGGCCTCCATCGCGATCCCGCTCCTCATCTCAGCAAGCTGGATTGCCGCGACACCGCTGTTCTGTTAGTCCCGGCAACCGTACGGGGGAAGGCTCCGGCCGATGGGTCGATGCGCGGACCTGTTCGGGCGCCGGACGATCGACCGCCCTGGCGGCACCGCGGGCAGTCGAGACACCCAGGCGCCCAGCCGTCCCCCCCGTCAACGCGGCGCCGAACACTAACAGCTTGCCGACGAACAGCGCGGCCGTGATCAGGATGCCGAGAGGGGCGATCGCGCCGTACTCGTCCATTCTGTGGGGGTTCGCCTTTGGCTATGGATACCTTCCTGCTCCTGAACACCCATCACCGACACTCCCGCTCGGGCACGGAAACGCGCTCTGGGACGGTGAGATCACCCCGCCGATCGAGCATGCGCACCGCCATCGCGGAAGTGGCTCCCGCGGCGGACAGCACCAGCCAGGGCAGGGCGGGCAGGCCGGCGGCTCGCGCGATTTCCAATGATCCGCCGCTCGCGAGGTTCCCGAGCAGGATGCCGACGCCGGACAGCAGGTTGTACAGGCCGTAGTAGGTACCGATGAGCCGGTCTCCGGCGAGGCTGGTGATCATGGCCATTTCGAACGGGAAGACCATCATGGTGCCGATCGCGAGAAGCGCTGCGCTGACCAGTACCGGCGCCAGCCGCAGGAGGTCTGGGCCGCCGTCGGGTTCGAGGGCGAGCGGCAAGAAGGCGATGCTCATGAGAGCCAGTCCGCCCGCGATGGCCCGTCCTGGTGACCAGCGGGACCTGCACCAGTTGGTGAGCCGTACTTGGCCGGCGAGTGCCAGAACGGCCGAGATCGCGTAGATCATGACGACGCCGGCCTGACCGCCGGTGATGCGCTTCACCTCAAGCGGCAGACCGAGGTAGATCTGGAAGGACAGGGAGTAGGAGGCGAACATCGCCACGGCGAAGGCGATGAAGGGACGGTTGTTCAACGCTTCACGCCAGTCGGTGAGTACGGGTCTGTCTGATCCAGCCTCAGCGCCCCGGCGAGGCGGTAGATACCTCCATTGAAGTCCCGTCAGCATCGCGAACACACCCGCGGCGGCGAGGCACACGATCGGGAACGCGACCCCGAGCAGCACGATCCCGATCAGCGGCCCGATCAAGATCCCAGCCTGGTAGAAGATGTTGAACAGCGCGAATGCCTCGATCTTGCGGTCACCGGCCTCATGCGCGACGTAGGCACGAGCGGCGGGATTGAACAATGCTCCGGCCAGACCGGTCAGTACGGCGGCGATGACCAGGATCGCGGGGGCGCCAGAGACCGCGAAGAGCCCGAATCCGACGATCCGCAACGCGCATCCGGCCATGATCAGTGGTTTGTAGCCGAGCCGGTCCGCCAGGGTTCCCCCGATGAGGAACATGCCTTGCTGGGAGAGATTGCGCAGGCCCAGGATCAGCCCGGCCGCCCAGGCCGCCAGCCCGAGGTGTCCGGTCAGGTAGGTCGCCAGGTACGGCATGAGCATGTAGAAGCCGATGTTGATGCCGGCCTGGTTGATCAGCAGGACCTGGATCGGCCGGGGGAAGGAGCGGATCTGCCGCAGAGTGCCGGTCACGCCGCCCCCTCCCCTGCCGGGGCCACCGCAAGTGGGTCGATGACCCGCTCGCACCGGGTCCAGCGGATGACCTCGCGTTCGCCGGGATGCGATAGCACGTCGGGATCCTGCGCGGGCGGGCGGTCCAGGAGGCCGTGTGCGCGGCAGTAGTCGTCGTTGTAGACGGTGTCGCAGTACCGCCAGGGGCCGTCCGGGAAGACCGCCACGATGGTGCGATCAGGCAGCGAGGTACGGGCGATCCAGTCCGCGACCAAGGCGACCGCTCCGGTGCTCCAGCCGCCGGAGTGATAGCTCCGCAGCGCCAGACGACGGCACATCGATACGGCCTCGGCGGCGTTCACCCAGTGCACCTCGGAGAACGCACCGTAGTCGACGTTGCGCGGATAGATGCTGCTGCCCAGCCCTCGCATCAGTCGCGGACGGGCGGGCTGCCCGAAGATCGTCGAACCGACCGTGTCGACACCGACCAGCCGCACGCCGGGAAAGGAATGACGTAGCACCCGATGGATGCCGGCGCTGTGGCCACCGGTTCCGACGGCGCACACCAGGGCGTCGACCCACGGCAGCTCGGCGATCAGCTCTGCGGCGAGCGGTGCATACGCCAAGACGTTGTCGGGGTTGTCGTACTGGTCGGGGCACCATGCGCCGGGTAGTTGCTCCATCAGCTCGCGTACCCGGATCCGGCGGGCCTCCTGCCAGCCACCGTCCGGGTGTGGCGCCTGCACGATGTCCAGACGTGCGCCGTGGGAGGTGAGCAGTCGGCACAGCTGTGGTTCCAGGCCCGGATCGCCCACCAGATTGACCGGATGGCCGTAGGAGATGCCGGCGAGTGCGAGCCCTAGTCCTAGCGTGCCGCTGGTGGACTCGACGATGGGTGCGCCGGGAGCCAGGTCACCGCGGCGTCGTGCCGCGCGGACCATGTGGAGTCCGGCACGGTCCTTGATGCCCCCAGCCGAAGGCGTGGAAGGACCTCACCGTCGAGGTGGAGGCCGGCGATCCTGGCTCGATGCTCGAGCTGTACCGCGCGGCGCTGCACCTGCGGC
>JAOPYG010000022.1 GCA_025964685.1 Actinoallomurus sp.
CGTAGGGGGCGACCAGCTCGGGGCGGCACTCGCGCAGCCAGCTCATGAACCACTCCCGCGCGCCGGGCCGCAGGTGCAAAACGATCGCCGACACCGACGAGGCGCCGGCCTCGGCGATGCGCTTCACAGCGGCCTCCAGCTGAAGGGGCGTGTCGGTGAGGTAGGGCACGATCGGCCCCATGAGCACGCCGCAGCCGATGCCGTGCTCGACGAGCGTCGCGCACACCTCCAGGCGCTTGAGCGGGCTCGGCGTGCCCGGCTCGATCAGCCGCCACAGCTCCTTGTCCACGAAGCCGGCCGAGACGGCCGCGCCGACCTCGGTGCGTTCGGCCGCCTCCTCCAGCAGCGGCAGGTCCCGCAGGATCAGCGAGCCCTTGGTCAGGATGGAGAAGGGGTTCGCGGCGTCGCGCAACGCCTCGATGATGCCGGGCATCAGCTGGTAGCGGCCCTCGGCCCGCTGGTAGCAGTCGACGTTGGTGCCCATGGCGATGTGCTCACCGGCCCACCGCGGCGCGGCCAGCTCCCGGCGGACCAGCTCCGGCGCGTTGACCTTCACCACGATCTGGGAGTCGAAGTCGTGCCCGGCGTCGAAGTCGAGATAGGTGTGGGTGCCGCGGGCGAAGCAGTAGCGGCAGGCGTGGCTGCAGCCGCGGTACGGATTGATCGTCCAGGTGAACGGCACGCGCGAGGCGGCGGGCACCTTGTTGATGATGGACTTGGCCCGGATCTCGTGGAAGGTGATGCCGCGGAACTCCGGGGTGTCGACCGTGACCGGCTGCCCGAACAGGGCCGGCTCCTGGCCGTCTAGTGACAACGCGTCCCAACGCATCACGCCATACTAGAACACGCGTTCGATCATGAGTCGATCGAGAACAACCTGTCCATCTCGAACATGGACTTCGTGGAGTTCGCCGACGCCGCCGACGAGGGGTCTTCCGCGGGTTCTAGGGGAGGTGTTCGACGGTGCGGGCCAGGTCACCTGGGGTGACGATGCCGATGAGCCGTTCACCCTCGAAGACCAGGAGGCGCTCGCGGGCGAGCCGGGGCAGCAGGTCGGTCAGGGCCGTCTCGGCGCCGGTGCGCTCGGCGTCCTCGACGACGGCGCCGATGGGCGCGCCGGCCTCCTGCTCGCCGATCCGCTCGGCGCGCACGATCCCGCGTACGACACCGTCGTCGACCAGGGGGTAGGCGGTGTGCCGGTGGCGGGGGAGCATCTCGCGGGTGAACTCCGCGGCCGTCATCGAGCCGGGCACCGTGAACGGGTCCGGGGTCATGATCCGGCCGATCGTGATGCCGTCGAGGCGGGCCAGCGCCCTGGCCTGGCCCGCCTCCATCCCGGCCGCGGTGATCAGGAACCAGCCGATCAGGATCAGCCACAGCCCGCTGAAGGTCCACAGCGACACATAGAATCCGGCCACCATGGCGATCCAGCCGAAACCGCGGCCGGCCGCGGCGGCGCGCAGGGTCGCCTTCGTCCGGTCACCGGACAGGCGCCACAGCAGGGCGTGCACGAGGCGGCCGCCGTCCAGCGGCGCCGCGGGGATGACGTTGAACAGTGCGAGCACGACGTTGATCGCGGCGAGCCAGGCCAGGCATCCGGCGACCATGCCGTTCAGGTCGGCGATCAGCAGCACCGCGGACGCGCCGGCCAGGAGCATCCCGAGCAGCAGGCTCACCAGCGGCCCGGACCCGGCGATGCGCAGCTCCGCGCCCGGGCTCTCCGGCTCGCCCTCGAACCGCGCCACCCCGCCCAGCAGCCACAACGTGATGCCCTCGACGGTCAGTCCGTTGCGTCGTGCGACGATGGCATGCGCCAGCTCGTGCGCGAGCAGCGACGCGAGGAACGCCGCGGCGGTGATCAGCCCGCCGAGGACGTAGATGACCGGGTGCAGTCCCTTGTAGGACTGCGGCAGGCGCTCGGCGCCCAGCCCGTACGCGAGAAGGGTGAAAACGACGAGAACGGTCCAGTTGACGCCGACGCGCACGCCGACGATCCGGCCCAGCCGGAAGGTGTCATTCATGCGCCGCCGCCTCGTGAGAATGCCCCTGCTGAACCGATACCCGGATGTGGGCCGGGACTCTCCGGCAGAATGCCATCTCATGGGGCGGTCTCGGGGGCGAACGAACGCGGCTGCGATCATCTCGGCGGTGATGTCGGTGGTCATCGCCGTGGTGTGCGCCGGATGCGCGGGCGGCAACGACTCACCGCCGGCGTCGGCGGCGGGCGCTCCGGCGGCCGAATGCGGCCAGATCGCGTCGCAGCGCGACACGACGCGGCAGACCCGCGCGATGTGGATCACCACGGTGAACAACGGTGACTGGCCCGACAAGGCGGGCCTGCCCGTCGCCAAGCAGCAGGCGCAGTACCGCCACCTGCTCGACGTGGCCAAGAAGCTGAACTTCAACACCGTCTACGTCCAGGTCCGGCCGGCCGCCGACGCGTTCTACCCCTCCCGCTACGAGCCCTGGTCACAGTTCCTCACCGGACGGCAGGGCCGCGACCCCGGCTATGACCCGCTGCGGTTCCTCGTCACCGAGGCGCACGCGCGGGGGCTGGAGTTCCACGCGTGGTTCAACCCCTACCGCGCGAGCACACAGGCCGACCGTAACCGCCTCGCCCCGAACAGCCAGGCCCGCCTGCACCCGGACTGGGTCCACCGCTACGGCGGCGCGCTGTGGTTCGACCCGGGGCTGCCGCAGGTCCGTGAGCTGGTCGGCCGGGTCATCCTCGACGTGGTGAACCGCTACGACATCGACGGCGTGCACCTGGACGACTACTTCTACCCCTATCCGCTGCCCGGCCAGGCCTTCCCCGACAGCGCGACGTTCAAGAAGTACGGCAAGGGCTACAAGAACATCGGCGACTGGCGGCGGCACAACGTCGACACCCTCATCCAGAGCCTGCACACCCAGATCCACCAGGCGAAACAGTGGGTGGAGTTCGGCGTGAGCCCGTTCGGGGTGTGGCGCAACAAGTCCCGCGACCCGGCCGGATCGGCCACCTCGGCGCTGCAGAGCTACGACGACATCTTCGCCGACAGCCGCAAGTGGGTGCGCAGTGGCTGGGTCGACTACATCGCGCCGCAGCTGTACTGGCCGATCGGGTTCAAGGCCGCCGACTACCGCACCCTCGTCCCCTGGTGGGCCAAGCAGGTCGCGGGCACCCACGTGCAGCTGGTCATCGGCCAGGCCGCCTACCAGGTCGGGCAGAGCGGCCCGTGGAAGGACCCGGAGGAGCTGTCCCGGCACGTCGCCCTGGACGCCCGCTACCCCCAGGTCGGCGGCGAGGCCTTCTTCAGCGCCCGTGACCTGGCCCAGGACCGCCATGGCTTCGCCTCCCGGCTGCTGCGCGAACACTACTCACGCCCGGCGATCGCCCCCGCGGCCGGCACCGGCGCCCCGCCCACCGCCCCGGCCGAGCTGGTGGCCAAGGACGGGCGGCTGAACTGGAAGGGCACCGGCGCGGCCGCGTACGCGATCTACCGCGCGCCGGCCAAGAGCCCGGCCTGTGTCGCACCGAACGGCCGGCTGCTGCTCAAGGTGGTCGACGGCGACGTGCACTCGGCCACCGACAAGTCGGCCAAGGCCGGCCAGACCTACACCTACTACGTCGCCGCGCTGGACCGGCAGCACCGCGTGAGCCCCACCAGCCGCGGCGCCCAGATGACCGCCGCACGGCGGTAGGACGCCTCAGGCGAAGGCGGCGGCGTTGCGCGCGCACCAGTCGGCGAACGTCCCCGGCCGGCGCCCGAGCAGTCTGCGCACCGTGTCCGTACGGAGGCCGGTGGTGTCGGCGCGCATGAGCGCGAACCCCTCTGTGAGTGCCTCGAGCAGCGCCGGGGGGCCTCCGCCCGGGAACCGGGAGGCGACCGCCTCGGCCGGGGTGGCCGCCGGGCGTACCTCGATGTCGCGGCCGATCGCCTTGGCGATGATCTGGACCTGGTCGGTCACGGTGAGCAGCTCGTCTCCGGTGAGGACGTACTCCTCGCCCTCGTGTCCGTCCTGCGTGAGGACGAGCGCGGCGACCGCGGCGATGTCGGCGGGATCGATCGGCGCGAAGCGGCCCGGCCCGACCGGGTCGATCACCTGACCGGCGTCGAGGATGGTGGGCGCCCATTCGAGGGCGTTGGTCATGAAGCCGCCGGGGCGCAGGAACGTCGCGGGGATACCGGAGGCCCGGATGATCTCTTCGCGTTCGTGGTGCCAGCGGCCCATGGCGGGCATCGGGTCGCCGAGCACGTTGAAGGAGGACAGGTGCACGATGTGGCGCACGCCGGCGGCGCGAGCGGCGGCGACGGCGTGCACGGTGTGACGGGTGCCGATGCCGGGCGTGAGCAGGAAGACCCCGTCAGCCCCGGTGAAGGCTGCGGTGAGTGTCGCGGGCTCGTCCAGGTCGCCGACGACGCGTTCGGCGCGCTCGGGCAGTCCGGCGGCGCGGGCGGGCTCGCGGACCAGGACGCGAAGCTCGGCGTTCGTGGCGGCGAGCGCGCGGACGAGCTCGCGGCCCACCGTTCCGGTGGCTCCGGTGACCAGTAGCATTGGGTCCCCCATAGGTCATTTGCCGTCTAGTGATCGGCTTCGGCGGGAACGTTAGCCGGTAAATGATTAGCCGTCAATCGACCTGTTCTCCCGGCTGGTCGTCGCACCGGAAGGGCCGCCATGCCCGAGTTTCTGGACCTGCACGGCAGGACGTCGAAGGCGCTTCGCGCCCTGGCGGAGGCCGCCATGCGCCGCCACGGGCTGCACCTGGGGCAGGATCACCTGCTCGCCGCGCTGTGGGAACGGGACGGGAGCACGCCGGGGGAGATCGCCACCGCCCTCCATGTCACGACGCCCACCGTGGTGAAGATGGCCACCCGGATGGCCGCCGCCGGCCTGCTCACCCGCCACCGCGACGACCGGGATCAACGCCTGGTCCGGCTATGGCTCACCGACACCGGCCGCGCGCTACGCGAACCGGTCGAGGCCGAGCGACGGCTCATGGAGGAGAAGATCACCGCGGACCTCACCGAGGCCGAACGCGAACACCTCATGAACGCGCTGACGAAGATCCACCGGTCGGCCGGCGAGCTGCTGGGCGCACCCGCCGACCCCGACGAAACGCCCAGCTGACCTGGGCGCTCGCCATTACCCGCTACGGGCCCACGCTCACGCCGACACGACTCAGAACCTCGTCGGCCGGTTCACGGGAGGGGCGCTCGCCGTCCAGGAAGATCGCCCATACGTCCGACCGGCCGACCTCCGACGCCGGTGCGGGACCCGCGGCGCGTCAGGTCGTGAGGGAGGCGATGTGGTCGAGGCTCGCGTCCAGCGCCGCCTCGAGCGGCGCGGTGTCGCGGCGGACCTTGGTGAGCAGCAGGCCGCCCTGCAGCGCGGCCAGCGTGGCGAGGGCCAGCCGGTCGGGGTCGACGTCACGGCGTAGGTCGCCGCGGTCGTGCATGGCGCGCAGCCCGTCGCGGATGCCGGCCTCCCAGCGGCCGAACCCCTCGGCGAGGTCGGTGCGGGCCTCGGGGCAGGTCTCGGACAGCTCACTCGCCATCGAGCCGATCGGGCAGCCCCCTTCGCACTGCCGCTGCCGCTGGAGGTCGACCAGCAGGTCGCGCCAGGCCCGCAGGGCCTCGAGCGTGTCGAGCCGGCCCAGGTGCGGCTGCTGGGCGTCGAGGACCTCCTGGGTCTGATGGGCGATTACCGCTCTGACCAGCGCGGTCTTGTCGCTGAAGTAGTGGTAGATCTGCGAGGTGCTAACGCCGGCTGCGCGCTGCACGTCATCGGTGGTCGTGCCCGCCACTCCGCGCAGGAACATCAGCTCCGACGCCGCGGCGACGATGCGGTCGCGGGTGGCCCGCCCCTTGCGCGTCAGGCGCGGCGCGGTGAGTTCCTCGGCACTCATGTGATCACCGTACCTCAGTTCTGGAGCTGACACTCCAATCGCGCTGTGCCAAGAATGGAGCCATCGATCCAGTCTGCGGAGGCGGCCCAGGGGATGACCTGGGGAATCACATCGCGGCGGTCATCGTGTTGCTGGCGTCCCCGCGGGCGAGCTACATCACCGGGGCCCACCTGGCCGCCGACGGCGGCCGTACCGCCGCCTAGCCGCCGAAGGCCCGGTCCCGCCGTCCTCGCGCGGCGGGACCGGGTGCCGTACGGGCCTGTGGATCTGCGCGGCCGATTTGCTGCACACTGATGGCAAAGCGACCGAACGCCACGAAGGACAGCCATGGAGTCCGCGCCACCCCTTCCGGCGTACTACCGGCTCAAGCGGCGTCTGCTCGCCGGCATCGAGGCCGGGCACTACGGCACGGCCGGGCGCCTGCCCACCGAGCACGAGCTGTGCGCCGCCTACGGCCTGAGCCGCACGCCCGTGGCGCGGGCGCTGTCGGAGCTGGCCGCGGAGGGTGTCGTGGTCCGCCACCGCCGTCGCGGCACCTTCGTCAGCCCCGACTGGATGGCCGCGCTGCGCGCCGCGCCGCAGGTGTCGGTGATGGCCGGCGACGGCCAGTGGGCCGGGCAGCTGCGGGAGGCGACCGGCAACGACCTGCGACTGCAGATCACCACGGTTCCGTTCGCGGAGCTGCGGGCGGCGTTCCGGCGTGCCATCGCCGAAGGACTCGGGCCCGACTTCGCCATCGTCGACTCGGTTTGGGTGGCCGAGTTCGCCGAGTCGCACATGCTCACCCCGATCGGTGAGCTGGACCCGGCGTGGGCCGCCGAGCACGACGCCGACTTCGTGCCGCCGTTCCTGGACGCCTACCGCTTCGACGGGCAGGGCGCCGTCGCGGTGCACGCGCCCGCCGACGTCACCGGCCTGTGGTACGACCGCGCGGCGCTGGGCGAGGCGGAGCCGCCGCGGACCTGGCGGGACCTGCGCGCCCTCGGCCGTACGCTCGCGGCGCGCTCGTCGCGCGGCCGCCACGCACTGGTGATGCCCGGCGGCCGGGCGGCGGGGGAGACCACGACGTACGCCCTGGTGGCGCTGCTGGTCGCCAACGGCGTGACCGCGTTCACCCCCGACGCGGTGACCCTCGACAGCCCCGCCGCGGTCGAGACGCTGCGGTTCCTGCGGCGGCTCGTCGACGACGGGGTGCTGCCGGCCGAGGTGGTCACCTACGACATGCACCGGTCGGCGCGGATGCTCGCCGCCGGCCGCGCCGACATGTTCGTGGGCGCCAGCTACCAGGCGGAGACGCTCGCCGAGGAGACCGGCACGCCGCTCGCGAACATCTCCGAGCGGTTCGGGTTCGTGCCGATCCCGGCCGGGCCGCACGGCCCGCCGGGCATCCTGTGCGGCGGGATGGTCTACTGCGTCCCCCGCCAGGCGCGCCACCCGGAGCTGGCGACGCGCCTGCTGCGCGCGGTAACCGCGCCCAAGTGGCTGGCCGAGGTGTGCCGCGAGACCGGTCAACTGCCGCCCCGCCGCAGCGTGATCGACGCCCTCGCGCCCGTCTCGCCGTTCCACGCCGAGACGGCGGCGCTGCTCGAACACGCCGTCGTACGGCCCGCCGCGCCCGCCTACGCGCTGGTGTCGGCGCAGCTGCAGACGATGCTGGAGGGGGTCCTGACGCGCAGATGGAGCCCGGCGGCCGCGGTGACGCTCACCGCCGACCGGATCAGCGCGATCACCGGCCGCCCCATCGTACGAACCTGACCGCGACGCAGATGTACCCCTGAGGTAAGGCATTCGTCACCTCTGCCGATTTGTCTTGACGTCGTTCGCCCGTCCTTCCACATTTGCCACATCGCAATGCCAAATTCGCGGAGGTGCTGCGCATGCGGCGGCAGTTGGCACTCGTTATGACGGCGGTGACGGTCGCGGCGGCGGTGAGCGCCTGCGGCGACAGCGGATCCTCGGACAGCAAGACGATCAAGGTCGCGTACCAGAAGTTCGGCAACTTCATCGGTGCCGACGAACTCTTCAAGAAGATCAAGCCGGTCTTCGAGCAGCAGAACCCTGGGGTCAAGCTCAAGCTGATCCCGGTCGAGGCCGATGAGAACTCCTACTACACCAAGCTCGGCCTCATGCGGCGCTCGAAGGCCACCGCGCCCGACGTCGCGTACGAGGACACCTTCTTCGTCAACTCCGACGCCCAGGCCAAGTTCCTCATGCCGCTGGACTCCAAGCTGAGCGCCTGGTCGGACTGGGGCCAGTTCGTCGACGCGGCCAAGGCGGCCGGGCGCGCCGGCGACGGCAAGACCTACGGCGTACCGATGGGCACCGACACCCGAGGCCTCTGGTACAACAAGAAGATCTTCGCCAAGGCCGGCCTGCCCGCCGACTGGCAGCCCAAGAGCTGGAACGACGTCCTCACCGCGGCACGCCAGATCAAGGCCAAGGTGCCCGGCGTCATCCCGCTCAACGTCTACGCCGGCAAGGGCGTCGGCGAGGCGGCCTCCATGCAGGGCTTCGAGATGCTGCTGTACGGCACCGCGAACAAGCTCTACAACGACCAGACCAAGAAGTGGGTCGCCCCGAGCCGCGGCATCACCGACTCGATGAACTTCCTCAACACGATCTTCTCCGAGAAGCTCGGCCCGACGCCGCAGCAGGCCCTCGACCCGCACTGGAGCGACAACGTCCAGGGTCAGGAACTGCCCCAGGGCAAGCTCGCCATCGACCTGGACGGCTCCTGGCTGCCCCAGTCGTGGATCCCCGGCGGCGCGTCGGCCTGGCCCGAATGGTCCAAGACCCTCGGCACCACCCCCATGCCCACCCAGAACGGCCAGGCGCCCGGCAAGGTGTCGCTGTCCGGCGGCTGGCTGCTGTCGGTCGGCGCGAACACCAAGAACCCCGACGCGGCCTGGAAGCTCGTCCAGCTGGCCATGAACAAGGAGAACTCCCTGTTCTTCTACACCAAGGCCACCCAGGTCTCGGTGCGCGGCGACGTCACCAGCGACCCGGCCTACCTGCAGGGCAACCCCACGCAGAAGTTCTGGACCGACATGGTGTCGGTCACCCAGTACCGGCCCGCCTATGCCGTCTACCCGCAGATCTCCAACCAGCTGCAGGCCGCCACCGAGTCGGTGATCACCGGCCAGGCCACCCCGGACAAGGCCACGAGTGACCTGGCCGGCCAGATCAAACAGCTCGCCGGACCGGACAAGGTCGAAGGGGCTCCCTGATGGTCGCGGTGGGCCTGCCCGACGCCCGTGCCCGCCGCTCGCGCGCTACGCGCGGGCGGCGGGCCGCCGCCCGGGTCCTGCCGATCATCCCCGCCTTCGCCCTGATCGCCCTGTTCTTCCTCGGCCCGATCCTGTGGTGCCTCTACGCCTCCTTCACCGACGTCGCCCTGACCGGCGCGACCGCCAGCACCCCGCACCTGATCGGGCTGCGCAACTACCGGCGGATGTTCGAGGACCCGGCGTTCCGCCAGTCTCTGTGGCTCACCGTCGCGTTCGTGCTCGGCTCCGCGGTGATCGGGCAGAACGTCGGCGGCATGGCCCTGGCGCTGCTGATGAAGTCGCGCAGCCGCATCGCCCGCGCCGTCGTCGGCGCGATCGTGGTCGGCGCGTGGGTGATGCCCGAGCTGGTCGCCGGGTTCGTCTGGTACGCGTTCCTGTCCGACGACGGCACGCTCAACGCGATCCTGCACGGCGTGGGCCTGCACGGGAAGAGCTGGCTGTACGCCATGCCGCTGCTGTCGGTGACCCTCGCCAATATCTGGCGCGGCACCGCGTTCTCCATGCTCGTCTACTCCGCGGCGCTGTCGAACGTGCCCGATGACCTGCTGGAGGCCGCGGCCGTCGACGGCGCCTCGGCGTTCGCCCGGCTGCGGCACATCACCCTGCCGTTGATGCGCCGCGCGGTGATGACCAACCTGATGACCATCACCCTGCAGACGTTGGCGGTGTTCACCCTGATCTTCGTGATGACCGGTGGCGGGCCCGGCACCAAGACCCAGACACTGCCGATCTACATGTACCAGAGCGCGTTCAAGTTCTACCAGCTCGGCTACGGGGCGGCGCTCGCCATCGTGCTGCTCGCCGTCGGCGGGGTCTTCTCGATCGTCTACCTGCGGATGATGCGGGAGGAGGTATGACCACGACCAGCAGCCCGGCCACCCGGCAGGCCGTGCGTCCCCCGGCGCGACCCTCCAGGATCTCCGCGACGTCCCCGCGCCGCCGCAGCGCCGCCGTCGCCGCCTACCTCGTGCTCGCGCTGGTGGCGCTGGCGTTCCTGCTGCCCTTCGGGTGGCTGTTCCTGGCGTCGGTCTCCGACAAGGCGACGCTCGGCACCGCGATCCCGGACCATCCGACGCTGCGCAACTTCAGCGAGGTGCTCACCGGCGACAACCTGCACGCGCTGATCAACAGCCTGGTGCTGTCGCTGGGCTCGGCACTGCTGACGCTGGTGCTCGCGGCACCGGCCGCCTATCCGCTGTCGCGTTACAGCCGAAGGTTCGGCCGCCCGATCCTGCTCGGACTGCTGTTCGCCACCGGCCTGCCCATCACCGCGATCCTCGTGCCCGTGTACGGCCTGTTCGTCCAGCTCGACCTGCTCGACTCAATTCCGGCGACCACGTTGTTCCTCACCGCGACCGGACTGCCGATGGCGATCTGGCTGATGAAGAACTTCATGGACGAGGTCCCGATCTCCCTGGAGGAGGCGGCCTGGGTGGACGGCGCGTCCGCGTTCCGGGCCCTGCTGCGGATCGTGCTGCCGCTGATGCTGCCGGGCGTCACGGTGGTGTTCACCTTCACGTTCGCGTTGACGTGGGGGAACTTCTTCGTGCCGTTCATCCTCCTGGTCGACCCGGCCAAGCAGCCCGCCTCGGTCGCGATCTACCAGTACTTCGGCCTGCACGGGACGGCCTCTTACGGCCTGCTGGCCGCCTTCTCGATCCTGTACTCCATGCCCGTCGTCGTGCTGTACACCCTGGTCCAGCGGGTGCTGGGGAACGCCTTCGCCCTCTCGGGCGCCGTCAAGGGCTGAGCGAACGCGGAACCATCGGTATCCACCTGGTTTCTCAAGGTTTCCTCAAGGAGGCAAACGGGGGATGATTCGAGGAAATGTGTGACCCCCTGGAGGTGCGGCATGGCGCTCTCGATGGAAGAGGAGCGGATCCTCACAGAGATCGCATCTCAACTAGGGCAGGAGGATCCGGCGCTGGCCGGCCGCCTGGCCAACTTCGGGCGCCTGCGCAGGCGCCGGCGCATCCGCGCCATCGCGGCGGTCGTGGTCGCGGTGCTCGTGATCGCCTCGCTGGTGGGAGCGGCGTTCGTGACGATTCCCACCTGACAGACGTGAACGCCCCCGCCGGATCGCTCCGGCGGGGACGGCACGTCTGGGCCGGTGTGGTGGTCGCCTCTCGGCGTGAGCACAACCCGGCTCCTGCTCCGGTCGTTGACCGGACGGTATTCCGCGAAGGCGATAGGTGCGGCCCGGGGACACATGCCACACCGGCACACCCATCCTAACCCTGACCCCAGGATGGATATTCCGGCACACGCGGTCTCCGCCGTGACATCGGCCACTGTGGTGTCTCACTCCGGCGTGATTGGGCCGGCCTGCCGCTGGAACTGCGGGAGCATGTGACCGGCAAGGGAACGGCACTTCGACGACGTTCCGCCGCCTCTACCGCGCGGTGACCGCAACCTCGCGGCGCACCACGGGGTTCATCCGTACGTGACCGACACCGACATCCGCACCTCCGTCACCGCCCGGCTCGTGGAGGACCTCGACGCCGGGTTCGTCGCCCTGTTCGACGGCTACCGCACCGTGGTGTTCTCCACCGCGCTGCGGTTGTGCGGGCGGTGGGCCGACGCCGAGGACCTCACGGCCGAGGCGTTCCTGCGCGCCTACCGCGCGCTGGCCGGTTACGACGCCGAGCGGATCGCCGCGCTGCGGATCCGTTCCTGGCTGCTGACGATCCTGACGAACCTGTGGCGCAACACCCTGCGGTCGGCCGCGCGGCAGCCGCTGCCCGCGCCGCTGGAGAGCGCGCCCGACCCGGTCGACCCGAGGGAGAGCGCCGAGCAGGCCGCCGAACGCCACGAGACCGGCCACGAGCTGGCCGTGATGCTCGGCGAGCTGCCGGAGGACCAGCGGCTCGCGGTCGTCCTCCGGCACGTCGCGGACCTGCCGATCGCCGAGATCGCCATCGTGCTCGGCAGCCCGCCGGGCACGGTCAAATCCCACATCTCGCGGGGCCTGGGACGGCTCCGCCAGCTCCACGAGAGGGGAGCGTCATGACCGGCTCCGATCACGACTCACTGGCCGGCGGCCTCGCGGCCCTGGCCGTGGACGCCCCGGCGGGACTGCTGGACCGGGTGGTGGCGCGCTGGGTGCGCGTCGACGCCCCGATCGGCGCGGTCTACGTCGCCTCCACCGACCACGGCGTCGCCTACCTGCGCACCGGGACCGGCGAGGAGGAGTTCGTCGGCGCGTTCCGCCGCCGCTTCGGCCGCCCGCTGCTGCCCGCCGACCGCCCGCCCGCCGGGCTGATCCCGGCGCTGCGGACCGGCCGGCGCGCGGACCTGCGCCTGGACCTGCGGGGCCTGAGCTCCTTCGAGTCCGACGTGCTTCACGCGGCGATGACCATCCCGCGCGGTGAGATGCGCCCGTACTCCTGGGTCGCGCGTGAGATCGGCCGACCTCGTGCGGTCCGCGCGGTCGGCACGGCGCTCGGCAACAACCCGGTGCCGCTGCTGATCCCGTGCCACCGGGTGATCCGCGCCGACGGGGCGATCGGGCAGTACGTCTTCGGGGCCCGGGCCAAGGAGACCCTGCTGCGGGCCGAGGACGTCAACCTCGAGGAGGTCGGTGACCTGGCCGCGCGCAACGTCCACTTCGTCGCCAGCGACACCACCGGAGTGGTGTGCCTGCCGACCTGCCGCGACGCCCGCCGGATCACCACGGCCCATCGCCGCGACTTCGCGGTGATGAGCCGCGCCGTGGCGGCCGGCTACCGCCCGTGCGAGCACTGCCGCCCCGCCGCTCTCTCCTGACCTGGCCCGGTGCGACGACCTCAGGGGCCGCTGGGCGCGGTGAGGCCGGTGGCGGTGGCCTGCAGAAGGCGGGTGAGGCGTGGTTCGAAGTCCAGGGCGGCGTGGCCCCAGCGGGGTTCCTGGACGTAGAGCTGGGCCAGCGTGGGTGTGGGGTGGGAGATCTGCCAGAGGTTGGCGGTCACGCCCAGCGCGGTCGTGATGAGGTCCTGGACCTGCCCGTTGGTCATGGTGCCGGTGGCGGTCAGGGTGTCGATGATGGTGTCGTAGGCCGCGAACGAGTGGGTCTTGTAGCGGCGGGCGCGTTCGATGCCGACCT
>JAOPYG010000027.1 GCA_025964685.1 Actinoallomurus sp.
AGAGCAAGGACGAGCTGGTCGCGGCGTACCTGCGCCGGTTCGCGGACGAAGGCCTCCTGCCGCGTGAGCAGATCCTCACCCGCACCGATCTGCCCGCCCGCGACCGGCTCCTGGGGCTGTTCGGTGACTTCGGCGACGGGAGGTTCCACGGTTGCCCGTACCTCAACGCCGCGGCCGAGATCTCCGACACCGGCCATCCCGCCCGGCGGCTGGCCACGGGGCACAAGCGCGCCTTCCGCGAGCTGCTGCGCGACACCGCCCGCGAGGCCGGCACCACGGATCCGGAGACGCTCGCCGACCGGCTCGCCATCCTGTTCGACGGCGCACTGTCCCTGAGTGCCCTGCTGCACGACCCCGCACCTCTGCGGCACGCGAGGTCGACGGCGGAGGCCCTCCTCGGCGCCGACGGCCGGGGGTGACCGCGGCGTCAGCTCGCGTTGAGGAAGGCGAGGACCGCCAGGACCCGCCGATGGTCGGCGTTGGTCTCCGGCAGGCACAGCTTGGTCAAGATGCTGTGCACGTGCTTCTCCACGGTGGGCTCGGTGATCCACAGCTTGTGGACGATGCCGGCGTTGGAGCGGCCCTCCGCCATCAGGGCGAGGACCTCGCGCTCACGCGCGCTCAGCTTGGCCAGCGGATCGCCGCGCCGGTGCGCGGCGAAGAGCCGTTGCACGAGGAAAGGGTCGATGACCGATCCGCCCTTGGAGATCCGCTCGACCGCGTCGATGAGCTCGGCCACGTCGGTGACCCGCGTCTTGAGCAGGTAACCGATGCGATCGCCGCTGGACAGCAGCTCCAGGGCGTGCTCCACCTCGACGTACGCCGACAGCACCAGGATGGCGACGGAGGGGAACTCCTTGCGGATCTCCGATGCCGCCTGGAGTCCTTCGGTCGTGCCGGTCGGGGGCATCCGCACGTCGACGATCGCCAGGTCCGGCACGTGCTCGCGCACCAGCTTCACCAGATGGGCGCCGTCACCGGCCTGCCCCACCACGTCGAAGCCTTCGCGCATGAGCAGACTCGCCACGCCTTCACGGAGCAAGACGTCATCATCGGCCACGACCACGCGCCCCCGAGGGCAAATGGGACCGTCACTGTCGCGCCCGATTTCGGGCAGCCATTGTCCTACCATCGCCACGTCCATCGTACTCGCAACCTCGTATGACCAGCGGTAACGCCCTTGATCGCCGCCGCCGAACCCGTGCGTCCCGCCCAGACGCCATACCAGGCCGACCCTAGGCTCCGCCCCGGTGGCGCCGTCACCAACCGGCCATGACGAAGCCGGCCGCGGGGCTTCCAGCGGCCGGCTTCGACGAGTGGCTCAACTACCGCCCGAGCTACCCCTCGGCGACCGGCCGGTAGGTGCACACTTGGGTGCCCGTGGGGCTGGTGGCGGTCGAGACCAGCTCCAGCGTGTGCAGCGCGCCTTCGTCAGGGAAGATCGTCTTTCCGCCGCCCAGGAGCACCGGCATGATGATGAGCCGGAGCTCGTCGACCAGACCCTCGTGGAGGAGCGTACGGACGAGCGTGGGGCTGCCCATGACAACCAGGTCGCCGCCGTCGGTCTCGCGCAGCTTGCGGATGTGGGCGACGGCCTCGTCGCCGGGGATGCGGGTGGTGTTCCACGTCAGGTCGTCGTCACCCAGCGTCCGGGACACGACGTACTTCGGGATGGCGTTCATCTGGTCGGCGAACGGGTCGCCGGCTCGCGCGGGCCACGCCGCGGCCATCGCCTTCCACGTGCGGCGCCCGTACAGCAGTGCCTCGGCCTTGGTCATCGCGTCGGCGAAGGCACCGCCCACCACCTCGTCGTCGAAGAACGGGTGCGTCCAGCCACCGTGGGCGAAGCCGCCGTCGGTGTCCTCGTCGGGTCCGCCCGGCGACTGCACGACGCCGTCCAGACTCATGAACTCAGTGATCACGATGCGCATGACTCGCTCCTTCGAGGGGTGGTGTCGGTCAGCCGAAGCGCTCGGCCGTCCAGGCGTCCCACGCGGCCTGCTCGTCGCGGCCCGCGAAGTTCTGGTGGCCGAGTACGAGGGCGTCGCCGCGGGCGGTGCCGGAGTGGATGAATCGGTAGAGGCCCGCGTCCGTACGGACGCCCAGGTTGACGGGCAGATTCGCGTAGTAGACGACCCCGGCGGAGCCGTCCGGAAGCCGGACGTCGTCGCCCTCGCCGACGTCCGGCGTGACGCCCAGCGACTCCGTGACGGTCTTCCAGACGGCGTCCGGGCCACCCGCTCCGAGCCGGAAGACCGTTGCGACCGACGGGGCACGGCCGGTGAAGTACGTGAGGTACTGCTTCAGGGTCTCCAGGTAGATGGGCCAGCCGGCCTTCATCGCCTCGAACTCGGTCTCCCAGTCGTCGCCGAGCATGCCGCTCTGCACGAGCCGCAGCACGGTCGTGCCGCCGCTGCGTCCCTCGATCAGGTACTCCAATGCCATGAACTGGCCGTTGGGCGCCTCCGAGGTGCGGGTCGCGAGGCGGGACCCCGGCTCGTAGGCGGTGATCGTGGCCTGCTGAGTGTGGCCCATCATCGTGAGGTCGGCGGAATCGCCGGCGGACGTGCCGAGTTCGGTGCGTCCCATGAACCAGGAGTCGACGCCCGGCCCGGTCGCGATCGCGTCCCAGACCTGCTCGGGGGTGGCGCCGAGCTCGATCTCCTGGCTCAACTCGAACGGGTGCGTCATCGGGCTTCCTTCATGCTCGGGTGGACGGCGACGACGATCCGGTGGTCGCGACCGCGCTCGGCGGACTCGTCGTGGTACTTCGACACCAGGGCCGTGACGGCCCCGGATAGCTCTTCGGCGAACGCGGCCCGGTCGGCGGCCGAGGCGAAGCGCACCTCACCGTCGATCGCGAAGGTCGCGACGCGCTTGCGCGCCTTGGCGGCGCCGGTCATGAGCGCCCCGATGTCGCGGACCAGCCGTGCCGCGACGGCCAGCAGCCAGCTCGCCGACAGCTGGTCGGGGGAGCGCGACGGGTCAGGCTCGACCGACGCCAGTGCGGCCGGGGAGATCACGTAGGACGCCGCGGTCGCGCGCATGATGCGCTCGTTGACGTTGCCCTTGCGCCGCTCCTCGATCATCTCGACGAGCCCGTGCGCCTCGAGCGTCTTCAGGTGGTAGTTGACCTTCTGCCGGGGCAGGCCGACCTTGGCGGCCAGCATGGTCGCGGAGCCGGGCTCGCTCAGCTCGGCCAGCAGCCGGGCCCGGATGGGGTCCAGCGAGACCTCGGCGGCGGCCGGGTCCTCGATCACGGCGAT
>JAOPYG010000045.1 GCA_025964685.1 Actinoallomurus sp.
ATCGGCTCGCTCATCGCCGTGACCGCGCCGGTCAGCGCGGGCAGCAGCCGGGAGTCGTCGATCATTATCTGGTGGTGGTCGGTGCCGAAGCGTTCGGCCACCAGGTCGGAGTAGGCGAACTCATCACCTGACTCCCCGCCCGCCGCGGCGAAGCCGATGCTGAACGTCTTCAGGTTCCGCTGCCCGGCCTCGGCCAGCAGCGCCACGATGAAGCTGGAGTCCAGCCCGCCGGACAGCAGTACCCCGACGGGCACGTCGGCGACCATCCGCCGGTCCACCGCGGTGCGGAGCGCGGCGAGCACCGCCTCGCTCCAGTCGTCGCGTGACAGGTGCCGCGTGAACGATGGGCGCCAGTAGGTCAGGTCGTCGGTGGTGCCGTCCGGGTGGAAGGTCCGTACGGTCGCGGGCGGGAGCTTCTGCACCGACGTGAAGATGGTGCGTGGCGGCGGCACCACCGAGTGGAACGTCATGTAGTGGTGAAGCGCCGCCAGGTCGATGTCGGTGGAGACGCCTCCGCCGGCCAGCAGCGCGGGCAGCGTGGAGGCGAACCTCACCCGACGCGCGTCCCGCGTGAGGTACATCGGCTTGATGCCGAGGCGGTCGCGGCCGAGGACGACATCACCGGAGTCCCGCTCGACGATCCCGAAGGCGAACATGCCCATGAAGCGGTCGACGCACGCGCGGCCCCACCGGTGGTAGGCCTTGATGAGGACCTCGGTGTCGGAGGTGGAGAAGAACCGATAGCCCTCGGCGCGCAGGTCCTCGCGCAGGTCCTGGTAGTTGTAGAGGCAGCCGTTGAAGACCGCGGTCAGGCCCAGGTCACTGTCGGTCATCGGCTGGGCGGCGCGGTCGGACAGATCGATGATCTTCAGTCGGCGGTGGCCGAGGGCCACCGGCCCCTGGGACCACAGCCCGGTGCCGTCCGGGCCACGCGGCTCCATCGCCCGGGTCATCGCCGCCACCGCCGCGACGTCGGCCGTCTCACCGTCCAGGCGGAGCTCGCCGCTCAGCCCGCACATCGGCGCATCCGCATCCTCATCGGCATCGTCCCTTCGTGAAGTGTCATTGCATGAGCCAGGTGTCCTTGGACCCACCTCCCTGGGACGAGTTGACGATCCTGCTGCCCGCCGGCGCGACCCGGGTCAGCGCCATCGGCACCACCACCGGTTCATCACCAGTACAGACGAATACTCGCAAATCAACCGCCCTCGGCTCCAGTGCCCCCTTCTCCAGCGTCGGATGGGTCGACAGGCGCACGGTCTCCTGCGCGACCCAGCGGCCGGGCTCGGCCTCGATGAGCGCGCGAACCTCCTCCAGCTCCCCGGCCGAGGCGTCGGGGCCGATGACCACACCACGCCCTCCGTAGCCGTCCACCGGCTTGACCACGAGCTCTCCGAGCCGGTCGAGCACCTCGGCCCGCTGGTCGTCGTCGCGGCAGAGGTAGGTCGGCACGCTCGCCAGCAGCGGCCGCTCGCCGAGGTAGTACTCCACCAGCCGGGGCACGTAGGCGTAGAGGGACTTGTCGTCGGCGACCCCGTTGCCCGGGGCGTTGGCGAACCGCAGTGTCCCGTGCTCGACGGCGTCCAGGAGCCCGGGACCGAGCGGCCGGCCGTCGGCGCCGTCGGCGCCGAACAGCTCGTCCTCGTCGATGCGCCGGTACAGCACGCTCAGCCGGTCACCGCCGGCGATCCGCACGCCGTCGCGGCCCGCCGTCAGCTCACCCGGCCGCACGAGCGGGATGTCCATCTCGTCGGCGAGGAGCCGGTGCTCGAAGAAGGCGGAGTCCTCCGGACCGATGGTGATCAGCGCCGCCTCGTCCGAGGTCGCGGTCAGCGCGGTCTTCAGCACGCCGACCGCGCGCGCCGGCGAGGTGAGGTGCGCGGCGCGCACCAGCTCGGGCACCACCCGCGCGGCGAGCCAGCGGTTGGCCATGGCGTACCCGATCCCGGACGGCACCCGCAGATTGTCCTCGAGCACGGTCCAGCGGCCGGCGCCGTCGCTCACCAGGTCGATGCCCGCGACGGCGCAGCGCACGACCTCGGGCGGCACCCGGAACCCGGCCGGATGCAGGCCGGGTGAGTCGTCGACCGTCCAGGCGGGGACCACCCCGTCCCCGATCACCTCCCGCTCGCCGTACGCGTCGCGCAGGAACGCCTCCAGGGCACGGACGCGCTGCACCAGACCGCCCCGGAGGAAGTCCCAGTCCTTCTGGACCACCACCCGCGGCACCAGGTCGAACGGGAACAGCCGGTCCTCCTCGCCCTCGAGGTGGAACGTCATGCCGAGTCCGCGCTGGACCTCGTCGCGCTGCCGCTCGCGTTCACGCAGCCCGTCGGCGCCGATCCGGTCGAGCGCGGTCAGCACCATGCCGTACGGTCCGCGGGCGCTGCCGTCGAAGACGATCGCCTCGTCGCAGGAGGCGTCGTAGCCGGTCAGCATCGCGGTCACCTCCCGGCGGGCGGGGCCGGCGCCGGGCACCCAGTCGGTGTTGGCCCTGGTCTCGGCGACGAGCATGTCGACGACATCGTCCAGGCCGCCTCCCGCGAACGCCTCGCGCTGGCGTGCGGCCGAGCTGCCGCGCGCCAGGGCGGCCTCGGTCAGCTCCGCCACCAGATCCCAGTCGTCCGCGGCCTCCAGCCGGGGACGCTGCCGGTCGAGGAGCCGCCGCAGCAGTTGCCGGGCCGGCACCGGGGTGCCGTCGACGGGGTCGACCAGCTCGCCTTCCAGGCCGGAGCGCGCGGCGCGCCACGTCGCGGCGCGTGCGACCTCGGTGCGGACCTCGGGGGCCGGACGCCCGCCCAGCACCGCGTCGATCTCGTCGACGACGATCGCGCGGAACAGGCCGGCCAGCAGGACGACGTCCTCCAGACGCGGGCAGGCGTCGGCGATCCGCAGCTCCAGCGTGGACAGGTGCGCGGAGGGCCGGACGTCGTAATAGATCATCCCGGGATCGCTGATCACACCGGAGCGGACCAGGTCGGCGATCATCGTGTCGTACTCGGTGGCGGACTCGAACGCGCCGAGCGGGCCCGTGGTCGGCCAGCGGGACCACAGCAGCGTGCGGTAGCTGGCGTACCCGGTGTCGAGGCTCAACCAGAACGGCGAGCTGGCCGACAGTGCGAGCAGCGCCGGCAGCCACGGCGTCACCCGGTGCGCCACGGCCACCGCGAGGTCGCGGTCACCGATGTCGACGTGCACCTGGGCGCCGCAGATGAGCTGTTCGCGAGCGAGAAGCTGGTATTCGTCCAGCATGTTCTCGTAGCGCGGATCCGGCGTGACCTTGAGCGACTCGAGGTCGGCGACGGGCACGGTGCCGGCCGCCACGATGCCCATGCCGAGCCCTTCGGCCGCCGACACGACGCTGCGGCGCAGCGCCGCGAGGTCCTCGGCCAGGTCGATGAGCCGGACGAACGGCCGGCTGTTGGTCTCCACGACCGATCGCTGGAGTTCCGCGCCGAACCGCTTCGGGGGGAGCTGGGCAAGCAGGCTGTCGGCCCTCGGGATGAGGCGGCGGGTCTCGAGGTCCACGGTGTGGAACTCTTCCTCGACGCCGATCGCCACCAGCCCACTCGGTTGCGCCATTGACCGAGCGTACGTCGGGTGTGTTACGGACGTATGTCGATGAATACCCGGTTTCGACCATCGGGCCGGGGCGGCCTGTGAGGGCCGCCCCGGCCCGGTCTTCCCGCTATCCGCCGATGGCGACGGTGAAGACGTGCATGGCGTTGGTGCCGCTCGACACCCCCTGGCTGATGTTGGGCAGGGCGATGAGCTTCACCGTCTTGTCCGCCTGGAGCTTCACCGAGGACATGAACAGGTGGACGCTCTGGTTCTGCCTGCCGGTCGCGGTGTTGATGTAGGGGAAGGTGGCCACGGTGTCGCCGCCACCGGCCCACCAGTCGGGGAAGGTGATGGTGAACGGCTGCGTGGTGCCGTCGGTGTAGGTGATCTGTCCGCTGCCCGATGATGTGTCGTTGTTGGCCAGGCCGAGGAAGCCGAGCTGAGCGCCCGACCCGGAGACCTCGAACGCCTGACCGCCGGCGACGACGTTGTCCGGCTTTCCCGCGGGGACGTCCGGCCAGGTGAAGCCGAGCCCGCCGTGCGTGACCGTGCCGCCCGGTGTGATGCCCGCACCCGCCAGCGCCTGGGCCGACAGACTCAGCCCGCCGCCGTCGAGGTTGCCCTCCGACGGCCGCGCGTCGTCGGTGATCGCGGTGTTGCCGTACGCGTCCGCCAGCGACGCGAACGGGATCGCCAGCAGTGTGGTCGCGTCGCCGTTGTCCTGCCGGCCACCCGCGCCCGTGTAGGCGACCTTGGCCTGGAGCTCGTAACCGGCGCGCGGTGCGCCGGCCGGGGCCTTGACCGACCAGGTCGTGTGCACCGACTGGCCGCCGGCGACACTGGCGAACGTGGCCGGGGAGGTCGCCTCCACGGTCCAGCCGTCCGGGGCGGTGAGCGAGATCGTCACGTCGCTCAGCGCGTCCGGTCCCGAGTTGGTGAACGTGGTCGTCGCGGTGACGGTGCCGCCGGGCTCAATGGTCGACGGCCCGGTGACCGTGAACGGGTACTTGGCGGTGATGACGGCCGAGCCCGTCACGCCGTTCACCGTCACCTTGATGGTCGTTACACCGGAGCCGACCACCGTGACCAGCCCCGCGTCGCTCACCGTCGCCACACCGGTGTCGGTGCTGCTGTAGTGGACGTCGGCCTGCTTCAGGTCGACGAACGACTGGTCGTCGTTGACCGCCTCGACGACGTTGTCGGCGGTCACATCGAGGTTGCGCTTCTCCCGCGAGTGGTCGGTGTCGTCCTTGATCCACCGGTTCTTGCCGGTCAGATCGATCGTGTCGCCGACCCTGTAGCCGACCGCCTCGGGCTGGACGGTGACGTACCGCGTCTTCGGTTTCAGCGTGCCGGTGACCTCTACGGCGGGAGAGGCGGTGGCGGAGTCGGCCCCCACCTGGAACTCATACGTGCCGGACGGCACGAACGACCTCATGTTCTGGGCGTCCCAGACGCCGAGGTCGGCCATCGACACCGTGAGCGAGACGTGCTCGGTCGCGCCTGGTTCCAGTACCGCGGTCTTGTGGAAGCCGGCCAGCCGCTTCTTCGGCAGCTCGACGCCCGGGACGGTGAACGGCGTGGCGGCGTACAGCTGGGCCACCGTGGCACCCGCGGTGTCACCGCTGTTGGTGACGTCGAAGTCCACCGTGACGCTGCCGTCGGCGGTCACCGAGGTGCGATCGGCCTTCACATGGGAGTAGGTGAAGCCGGTGTAGCTCAGCCCGTAGCCGAAGGGATAGGTCGGGGTGCCGGTGAAGTACTGGTAGGTACGGCCGATCCCGCCCGTACCTCCCGGCGTGATGTCGTAGTCGGACATGGCCGGGAGCTGCGAGTCGTCCTTGAACCAGGTGAAGTTGAGGTGCCCGGTCGGGTTCTGCTCACCCAGCAGCACGTCGGCCAGCGCGGTGCCCTGGCTCTCGCCGTTGTAGCCGCTGAAGACGATCGAGGACACCTTGCCCTGCACGTCGTCGATCTTCACCGGGCCGTCGGACTGGACAACCAGCGCCAGCGTCGGATTGCCCAGCGCGGCGGTCTGATTGATCAGGGAGTCGTAGTTGCCGGGCATGGCCAGGCTCGTACGGTCCATCCCCTCGTGCGCGACGGCGTCGTCCGTGCCGACGAAGAGGATCACGAGGTCGGCGGCCTTGATGTCGGCCTGGGTCGCGTCGCTCAGCTGCGCGTCGCCCTTGGCCGTCGTGGACGTGCCGGCGGCGTCGTAGACCACCGAGGCCGACGGGTCGGCCGCCTTGACCGCGGAGGTGATGCCCTGGACGGCGCTGACCTGCTTGGCCGGGTCGCCGGAGTAGCCGCCCAGCGTGACCTTGTTGGCCAGGTCGCCGAGGATGACCACCTTGTTCAGCTTCGTGCCGTCGGCGGGCAGCAGGCTGCCGTCGTTCTTGAGCAGGACGAGTGAGCTGGCGGCGACCTTCTCGGCCAGGGCCTGGTGTTCGGGGCTCTGGATGACGTCCTTGGTGATCTTGGTGTACTTCACCCGGCTCGGCGGGTCGAA
>JAOPYG010000054.1 GCA_025964685.1 Actinoallomurus sp.
GCGGCGAAAACGTATGGTGACCTCGAGCCCATCACGCGTGACCTGCCCGCGACCTCGGCGACGCCGGCGGTCGCCCGTACGGACCGCATCGTCGGCGGCACCCCCACCTCCACGGTCGGCGTCGGCATCATGAGCGGGTTCGAGCGCAAGGGTCCGTGGGTGGTGCCCGAGACGTTCAACGTCGTGGCGTTCTGGGGCGGAGGCCAGCTCGACCTGCGCGAGGCGCGGTTCTCCGGGCCGCAGGTGACGATCCGGGCGTGGGCCGTCATGGGCGGCATCGAGATCATCGTGCCCGAGGACGCCGAGGTCCACGTGAGCGGCATCGGCATCATGGGCGGCTTCGACCACCGGGCGAGCGGTGTGGGGGGCGCCGGGCGCTCCGCGGATCATCGTCACCGGCCTGGCCTTCTGGGGTGGCGTCAGCGTCCAGCGCAAGCCGTCGGACGCGGAGCTCGAACGCCGCAAGCAGGAGCGCAAGCAGCAGAAGCTGGATCGCCGCCGGCCGCTGGAGGAGTGAAGGGCCGCCCGCGAAGGACGGCCCTCCCCTGGATCACTCCTCCGGACGGGCGCGCATCGGCAGCAGGAACGCGGTGAGGAAGGTCAGTCCCAGCAGGCCGACCTCGACCCACAGCGTGATCTTCATCGAGTCGCTGAACCCGCGCTCGGCCGCCTCGGCGCCGGCGCCGGCCACCGCCTGCCGGACGGGCGCCGGGGCGGCGCGCAGCTCGCCGGTCAGCCGGACGCAGGAGCCCGGCACTTTCTCCTGATCCTTGGCGGACGCACGGTCATGTCCGCAGGTACGCAGCGCGGCGACGAGCCGGTCCTGCGCCGGGCCGGACACGCCGGCCGCGGCGAGCGTCGTGGGTGCGACGGTGTCGGTCGCCTGGGCGACGTGGTCGCCGAGGATGCCGAAGAACAGCGTGCCGAGCACCGCGACGCCCAGCGCGCTGCCGAGCTGCTGCACGGCGGTGAGGGCGCCGGAGGCCGAACCCGTCTCGTGCGTCTCGACGCCGGCAAGGACGATGTCGAAGAACGGCGCCATCAGCGTCCCCATCCCGAGACCGGTCAGGACGAGAGCCGGAAGCAGCTGCCACGGCGTCACGCCGGTCCCGGCCAGGTGCAGGGTGAGCACGATGCACGCGACGCCGCTCGCCATGACGGCGATGCCGCCGTGGATCACCGTGCGGCCGAACCTCTTGACCGCCTGGGCCACACCGAACCCGCCGACCATGCCGAGCGACAGCGGCACGCCGACGAGGCCCGCCTTGAGCGGCGAGTAACCGAGTCCGAGCTGGGTGAACAGGCTGAAGACCAGTGAGAACCCGGAGATGCTCGCGAAGAACACCAGGCCGACGATCAGTCCGCCGGTGAACCCGCGCTTGCGGAACAGGCTGGGCACCACCAGCGGGTCCCCGCCGGTCCGGTGCTTACGCGCCTCGTACCACCCGAAGAGGCCGAAGACGGCGACCGCGACGGCCATCGAGACGAACGTCCACGTCGGCCAGTCGAGCTCGCGCCCCTGGACCAGCGGGTAGACCACCAGCAGCGAGGCGGCCGCGGCCAGCACCACGCCGACCAGGTCGAGCCGTGGCGGTCGCGCCGCCCTCGACTCCGGCAGGAAACGCAGGCCGCCGACCACGGCGAGGAGCCCCAGCGGCAGGTTGATGAGGAAGATCATGCGCCAGCCGGTGCCGAAGTAGTCGGCGTCGATCAGCCAGCCGGCCAGGACCGGCCCGCCGACCGATGACAGGCCCATGACCGGGCCGAACATCCCGAACGCCGAGGCCATCTCCTTTTCGGAGAACATCTCCTTGATCAGGCCGAGCCCCTGCGGGAGCATCACGGCGCCGAAGAGGCCCTGGAGCCCACGGAACGCGATCAGCGTCTCCGGTGACTGCGACACCGCGCACAGCAGAGATCCGGCGGTGAATCCCAGCGCGCCGATGATGAACATCCTCCTGCGGCCGACGATGTCGCCAAGGCGCCCGCCGGTGATCAGCCCGACCGCCATGGCAAGGGTGTAGGCGGCACCGAGCCACTGGATAGTGCTCGCGCCCCCGCCGATGTCGGCGCGGATCGAGGGGGCCGCGATGTTGGTGATCAACGCGTCGAGCAGGTCCATGACCTCGGCGGCCAGCAGGACGAACAGGGCGATCCAGCGCAGGGGGTACGGCTCACGGGCCGCCGCTGGACCCGCCAGGGGGTCGGTGGATGTGGTCATCGCTCCTCCGTTGCCGCACGAACGACGCTCTATGAGGGAACGGCACTCGAACCCAAGAACAATGTTCGTTAATCGAGAACAGTGTTCATCGCCGCACCGACTCGCGTCAAGCGGATTAATCTCGACTTCAGAGAAGATATATCGCGTTCTTGAGCAGGGTCAAGACATATCGCGTCCGTTCCCGGTCACCAACAGGGTCCTCCCCACGACCTTCCGCGCCTCGATCGCGGCATGGGCGTCCCCGGCGCGTTCCAGCGGGAACGTCTGCCCGATGACCGGCCGCATCCGTCCGGCCGCCCCCTCCGACAGCGCCCGCGCGAACACCTGCCTCATCTCGTCCGGAGCGAGCTGGAGGTGCTCGATCCCGCGGACCGTCACTCCTCGCCTTCGCCGCTCCTCGGGGTCCAGCACGGCGAACCCTCCGGAGGGGGCGCCGTGTGCCGAGAACCGGCCGCCGTGCGCCGTCACCTCGAACGCCGCCCGCCCGATGCCGCCGCCCGCCCCGTCGAAGACCACGTCGACCCCCGCACCCCCGGTCGCCTCTCGTACCCGCGGGATCCAGCCGGGCTCGGAGTAGTCCACCGCGACGGCCGCTCCATGCTCCCTGACCAGATCCAGCTTCCGCTTGCCACGGGCCGCGCCGATCACCTGTGCGCCGGCCGCGTGCGCCAGCTGCACGAGCAGGATGCCCATACCCCCTGCTGCCGCCGTGACCAGCACCCACTCCCCGGGCCGCACGCCGGTCACCTCGATGACGCGCAGCGCGGTGACGCCGTCGTGCAGCAACGCCGCCGCCTCGCGCAACCCCAGCCCGTCCGGTACCGGGACCAGCTCGTCGGCGTTGACCAGGGCCCGCTCGGCGTACCCGCCGCGCCCGCCGTGGTCCCCCGTGTAGCCGGCCACGCGCCGGCCGAGCCGGCCGGTGTCCACGCCCTCGCCCACGGAGATCACCTGACCCGCCACGCCGTGCCCAGGGACGTAGGGCGGGATCACCGTGAAGTGCTCGCCGAACCCGCCGGCCCGTATCTGCGTCTCGACGAACCCGACGTCCGCGACGGACACCCCGACCACCGCCTGCCCCGGCCCCGCCACCGGGTCCGCCGCGTCGGCCGCCACCAGCACCTCGGGTCCGCCGAACCGCTCCACCTGAACCACTCGCATGACCACCACTCCTCGTCGTCTGCGGAGCAGTGTTCAACCTCAAGATTGGTTCAGGTCAAGTGCGTTCGAGCTCGGCCAGCCGGGCCGCGGCCGCCTCGAGGGCGTCCTCGGCGAAGACGGCGATGCCGTGCCGCTCCAGCAGGGCGGCCGTCACTCCTTCGCCGGGGACCTTGCGGCCGCCGAACGATCCGTCGTGGATCCGGAGGCTGCCGCAGGAGGGACTGCCCTCCTTGAGGATCGCCATCCGGACGGCGTACGAGCGCGCGTGTTCGAGGGCCTGCCAGGCCCCGACGACGAAGTAGCGCGTGACGTCGGTGCCATCACGGGTGAGGACACGGGCGCTTCCCTCGAGCACGTCCTCGCCGTACCCGCCCGAGATCTCCGCGGCGGGACGCGGCACCGGCAGCCCGCCGCGAACCTCCGGACAGAACGGCACGAGCCGGCCCTGGTCGCGCCAGAGCTGGAACAGCGCGTCATCGCTGCGCCTGCCGGTGCCGTCAAAACGCACCGGCTGGCCCAGGAGACAGGCGCTGACCAGGATCATCTCCATCGCCTCCACACTAACGACCCGCACGTACGGCCGGTGTGACGACCGTCTCCTATCCCCGGGTTGCCTGCCGTGCGAAGCTCTGGACATGGGTGCGCAGGCCGACCTCCGCAGAGGGCTCGGACTCATGCGAAGCCTGGGCCGGACCGGCTCTCAGGTGATCGAGCCCGACCTGCCGCCCGCGCGTACGATCGACCTGCCCGGTCGCGGCCGGGTGACCGCCCGCGTCGTCGAGGGCCCCACGCCGGTGCTGTTGCTGCACGGCTGGACCCTCACCGCGGACGTCAACTTCTGCCACCTCATGCCGCGGCTTCCCGGCGGACTGGTGGCGATGGACCACCACGGGCACGGCAGAGGACCCCAGCGGGCCAAGCGGTTCCGCATCGAGGACTGCGCCGACGACCACGTCGCCCTGCTCGACGCCCTGGGCATCGACGAGGTCATCGTCTGCGGCTTCTCCCTCGGCGGCCCGATCGCGCTGGAGCTGGCCCGCCGTCATCCCGAACGCGTCGCCGGGCTGGTCCTGCAGGCCACCGCCCTGTGCTTCGACAGCCTGGTCGACAAGGTGACCAGGCCCCTCCTCCGCACGGTCCGCCCGCTGACCGCGCTCGGCGTCGGCCGCACTCTCCCGTTGCGTTTCTTGGGCGACACCCGTGGCCGCAGCCCGGACACCGCGCGGCTGTGGCCGTGGCTGCGCCGGGAGCTCGTGTACTGCCACCCGCGGACCATCGTGGACGTTCTGCTGGCCGAGTACGCCTTCGACTTCCGCCCGCACGCCGCGACGCTGGCCGGCCTGCCCACGGCCGTCGTGGTGACGACCAAGGACTCCGCGGTGCCGCCGCGCGACCAGCGGTACATGGCGCGTCGCCTCGGAGCCGCCGTCGTCCCGATCGAGGAGGACCACGACGTCTTTCTCGCCGCGCCCGAGGCCTACGTCGCCGCCAGCCTCGATGCGATCGCGCGGGTCACCACCTGACGATGGTGTTCGTGAGGTAGGGCGAGGTGAAGGCGGTACGGTCACCGGCGCGGGTGCCCGGCACCGGGAACAATCTCGCGGACAGCGGCTTGCCGAGGCGTACCGCCAGCGCGGTGACGTCCAGCAGCAGCCGGGCCAGGTCGTCGGCCGAGCTGTCGCCCGGCAGCGGCACGGTGTCCAGCCCGGTGCCGCACACGGAGGAGTAGGCCAGCAGGTCGTGCAGACCGATCTCGCCGTCCGCCCAGGCCCGCGCGATGACGACGTCCTCCATCACCGGCAGCATGAGCCCGTTGTATCCGCAGGTCGGCAGGGGGGTGCCGCGGAGCGCGGCGGTCAGCGCGGCGGCGGTCGCGAGCGTACCCGGGCCGCCGAACCTCCCGACGGCCGCCTCGAAGGCCGCGCCGATGCTGTCGGGCCCGTTGGGCGCAGGGGAAAGGTCGATCCCGCCGAAGCGCACGCCCAGGTCGTCGGCGACGCGTTCGACAAGCCTGACGACCGGTGTCGCCTCCGCGACGAGCGCGTCGATCGCGCGTTCGGTCAGACCGTCGAGGCCGCCCTCCGCCGCCTTCGCGGCGATGCTCGCCCCCTGCAGGCCGACCGTGAGGTTCGCCGGGCCCTCGTGGTATGCCGCGGGGAAGAACGGGCCACCCGGAGGTACGCACGCCAGCGCGGCGAAGCGGAAGTTGCCGAAGCCCTCCTCGGTCTCGTTCGCGAGCCGGAGCATGGCCTCGGCGGCGGGCCGGGCGGCACCGGTGTTGCCGTCGAGCCGCACCGTGCAGTTCAGGGCGGCGTTGCCGACCAGCAGGTCGGGGATGAGGTCGATGCCATCGGTCGCGGGGCCGAGCGAGCAGTAGACGAGCCCCACGTCGTCCAGCATCGCCTGCAGCTCACGCGCGTACGCGGCGGTGGGCGTCATGTCCTCGAACACCGGTCGGGTGGACAGCCGCAGAGTCTGCACCGCGCGGCCGGCGTCCCGGCACTCGGCCTCGGCGCGGCGCAGGGCCGTAGCGGCCTTGGCGATGACGTCGCCGGACAGCGGGTGCGGCTCGGCCACCCCGAGCGTGAGCGTACGAATCGGAACCATCAGCCGATGATGTCAAAGAACCCATCGGCGATGAGATCCGGCATCACGGCTTCGGCGTGGGCGCGTACGCCCTCGGGTTCGGCGCCGGTGAGCTGCGCGATCGCGTCGAGCAGCGGCCCCAGCGGCAGATCGCCGTCGCAGGCCCCGGCCAGCGCGGCCTCGACGGTGCCGACCTGGGCGGCCCGGCGCAGCCCCCGCGTCTGCCGCAACACGATGCGTTCGGGATCCTCGGCGCCCGGCCTGCCGATCTGCTCCTGCACGACGCCTTCGGCGGTGCGCAGCGTCGTCGCGGAGGTGACGGTGGAGCGGCCGCGTACGACCTCGTGGACGTAGGCGCCCACGGGCTGGTCGACGGCGTGACGTAGCTCCTCCACGCGTACGTCCTGGCCACCGGACCGGTGGAGGCTGACCCATCCGAATCCGATACCGGTGACCTTCCGGCCGTCGAAGTAGTCCAGCCAGGCGTCGTAGCGGTCGCGGTACTCAGGGGTGCCGGCCTCGCACGAGTCGCGCAGCCAGAGTTCGGCGTACTCCGCCGGGTCCTGGATGTCCCGCTGGACGACCCAGCCGTCCACACCGTCGATCCAGCCGGCGACGCGGTCATGCCAGTCCTCGCCGTCGACGTGCAGCCAGTTGGCGAGCAGATGACACCAGCCGTCCTCGGCGAGATGCCGGGGCGCCTGCCGTACGAGCCACCGGCACACCTCGTCACCGGGCAGACCCGACTCGCGATAGCCGAACCGCCGGTCCGGCGCGATGACGAACGGCGGGTTGGACACGATGAGGTCGAACTTCCGCCCCTCGACCGGCGCGAACAGGTCACCGGTGAGCAGCTCCGCCTCGACGCCCGAGAGGGCGAAGCTCAGCGCGGCCAGGTCGAGGGCACGCGGGTTGAGGTCGGTGGCGGTGATCCGCCGGGCGCGTCCGGCCAGGTGCACCGCCTGGATGCCGGAGCCTGTCCCCAGATCGAGAAGGTTGTCCACAGGCCTGTGGACAATCAGCTGGGCGAGATTGGCCGATGCTCCACCCTGCCCGACCACATGATCGGGGCGCAGAGGCCCATCGCCCGGACGCGTCTTGAGGTCGGAGACGACATATCCACAGGCTTGCCCGGCGGGAGACTCGACGGGCTCGACGTGCAGCCGCGCCCGTACGTCGTCGCCGTCACGCTCGGCCAGACCCAGTGCGATCAGGTCGTCGAACGGGAGCGCCTTGCCCGGCACCGGCACCTGCAACCAGAAGAGCCGGAGCAGGATCTCGGCGGGCGTACCGCCGCGGGAGGCGCGCAGCGCGGGGACGATCTCGTCACGGGCCAGTGCGGCGCCGGCGACCGGCCCGAGCAGGCCGCGCACACCGTCGACGGTGTAACCGGCCTGGTGGAAGAGGTCGCGTACGCGATCTGTGGACATGTCGTGCGGGCCGGCCGTCAGTTCAGGAACTTCACGAAGCCCTGGGCGAGCGCCTCGGCCATCTTCTGCCGACCGGCGGCGCTCTTCATCTTCGCCGCGTCACCGGCGTTGCGCATGTTGCCGGCCTCGATGAACACGGCCGGCACCGTGGCGACGTTCAGCCCGCCCAGGTCACTGCGGACGTCCAGGCCGTTCTTGCCGAGGTACGTGGAGTAAGGAATCCCGGTGCCCTGGTGGAACGCGTTGCGGATGTCCATGCCGAGCCTGTCCGACTTCGGAACGACCTTCTCGTTGTGCCCCTTGATCACTGCCGGCTCGATGACATGGAAGCCATGCCCGCTCGCGGGCGCACCGTCACCGTGAATCGAGAGAGTGGCGTCGGCATGCGCCCGATTCGCGATCTTCGCCCGCTCGTCCACACAGGGCCCGACACCCTTGTCGTTCTTGCGGGTGAGGATGACCTTGGCACCCTTGGCGCGCAGGATCTTCGCCAGCCGGTTGGAGACGTCCCAGGTGAACGCGTGCTCGGGATAATTGTCGTTCGTCGCGGTGCCGGTCGTGTTGCACGGCTTGAACGAGTTGATGACGTTGACCTTCTTGTTGATGATCTCCGGGTGGGCGGCGTTGCCGCCGTTGTGACCCGGGTCGATCACAATGACCTTGCCGGCGAGCTCGCCCTGCGGCTTGGGCGTGGACGACACCGCACTGGCCGACGTGGACGCCGACGCGGCGGACGGCGGGGTCGCCGAAGTCGCGGAGCCCCCGCTGGAGGCGCATCCGCTGAGCAACCCGGTCACCGCCACCATCGCCAAGGCGCCGAGGGCATTTGGTCCGGAACCAATCATGTGAGCACGCATCATCACCCAGTGTGCCAAACCTGGGGGGAAGCTTTGACCGTATGACGGCAAAGCCCTGCCCAGCGCAAGGTCAGGCCATGGTTCTCCGCCGTACACCCGCGCCGGAACCATGTCACCGGCATACGGGCACCCCGCTGAGGTGCGAGGGGGGGTCCGAGGTGGGAGGGCCGAACACGGGGCTGACCCAGTATGGGGCCGACCCGGTAAGGGGGTGCACCACCGGTAGTGGTGCACCCCCACCGGCAAGGTGACCGCCATCGCCCCCTCTCCGCGCTGAGTTGCGGCGACGGCGGTCACGTCCTGTGTCCCCGCAGCGCTCTCGCGAGCCTGGCGGGACGCGGCCTGCGGGATGCCGCCACCAACTTGGGATCCGGCCACCGGCCATCTCGGGCCACCGGCGGTCACCCGCCGTCTCATCCCTCCGCCGGTCACCCACCGTCTCGCCAGCCCAGTCACTCCGGGATCCCGGCCCGCCGTGTCGGCCCGCGGTCACCGGGCGCCTCACTCGCCCCCGGTCACTCCACGGTCCCAGCCCGCCTGCGGTCACCGCCCGGTTCGGAATGGTGACCGTCGGCCGGAGTTCCGGCTCGGGTACGGGTCAGCAGGGCTAGAGGCAGGCGTGTTCCTTGCCGAGTAGGGCGGCGAGAGCGCGTGCCTCGTCCGCGTCCAGGCCCATCACCACGCGTGGGCGGCCCCAGGGGTGGTCGATGGAGTGGGCCACGTAGCTCGCGACCGACTCTGACACCTCTTCGATCAGGCCTCGCGCACGACGCCATTCAGACCATGCGCGTTCCAGTTCGCTCGCGGCACGCTGGGCGCTGGACACCAATTCCGGATCACGCATGATCGACCCCCGGGTTCACATGATCCACGTTGTCTGCCGCTCGGCGGTCCCCTACGGCGACGCCGGCCGTTCCCCCCGGTAGGCCGGTGATGTCGCCCGCGCAGCCCGCCGAGCGGCTGTTGTGCTCACCCATTAAGACCGTCCCGAGGGGACGTGACACACGAGTTCGGCCAGACTTGACGCGGCCCTTACCGTCCCCAGGCCCCTGGCCTACCTCGCGGCACCCCAGGTAGATCAGCGATGCCACGGCCCCCGATCACACGCCTACGGATGGCCGCGGTACTGCGCCAGGGCGCTGGGCGCCCGTGGGTCCTGGGTCGCGCTTGGCGGTGGGCGAAGCGGTGCCGGGTCGCGCTTGGCGGTGGCCGGGCGGTGCTGGGCGACGCGCGCGAGGGAGGCCGGTCGTGCGGGCCTGCGCCCGTACCCCTACGCGTACCCCGCGCACCACGCCGTCAGTGCGGTGCGCGGCCGGTGGTCGCGCGGATCACCAGGTGCGGCACGACGAGCGTCTGCACGGGGTCGCGCAGCGGATCCTCGATGCGGGCGCACAGGCGTTCGGCGGCGACGTGGCCCATGTCGCGGCGTGGCTGGTCCACGCTTGTCAGCGAGATGTGCCGGATCGCCGCCAGGTGCGTGTTGTCGTACCCGATGATCGAGACGTCCTCCGGTACGCGCAGGCCGAGCTCGTCCGCCGCGGACAGGACTCCGGTGGCCACCAGGTCGTTGGGAGCGAAGATCGCCGTGGGGCGGGGCTCGCGGGCCAGGAGCTTCCGCGCCGCGCGGTAGCCGCCGTCCTCGGTGAAGTCGCCGGGTTCCACCAGGATGCGGTCCTCGAACCGGTGACGTCTCATCGCCGATTCGTACCCCGACCGCCGGTAGTGAGCGGTGCTCGACGGCGCCCCTTCGATGTGGGCGATCCGGTCGTGTCCGAGCTGCACGAGGTGGTCGACGGCGAGCCGCGCGCCCAGTTCGTCGTCGTCGACGACGATGTCGACGCCTTCGACGTCGCGTTCGCCCACGACGACGACCGGGACGCTCTTGGCCGCCTCCTTGAGCGAGTCGGGCACGACGCTGAGGAGCACGAGCCCGTCGACACGCATCTCCAGGAACGCCTCGACCGCCTCGGCCTCGAAGTGCGGGTCCCAGCGGCCGCTGCCCACGAGCATGCGCAGGCCCTCGCCCTGCAGGCTCTCCTGCAGCCCGTCGAGGAACTCCGCGAAGAAGGGGTTGTGCAGGTCGGCGACCAGCGCCCCGATCAGTCGGGTGCGGCCCTCGACCAGGCTGCGCGCGACCGCGTTGGGCCGGTACCCCAGCTCTCTGGCGGCTTTGAGCACGGCCTGCCGGCGCTGCTCGCTGACGTGCGGTGATCCCCGCATGACGAGTGAGACCAGCGACTTGGACACGCCGGCCCGCTCCGCCACGTTACGGATCGTGGGCTTCGCCGCCACGGCCCTGTCCCGGGGTCCATCCTCTGCTGCCATCGAATCTCCTGTGTCACCCCGGCGCCGTGCTGAATCGGGGCAGAAACAGACGGACCGCCGCAAGGGGGAGATGCCATGATGCCCCCACAATGCCCTCGGCGCCTGTAACAGTGCGTAACGGCCAACCGTGAGGGGACTTTCGGGCATGGTCGATAGGCGTCGCGGAGACGTTGTTCGCTCGCTGACCTGGCATGGACGGCCTCTATTGGACGCCGGCTCGGATACGCTGCGAAACGTGGTTGATCGCGCCATAGACGGGGATGAGCCCGCCCAGGCCGTCCGCTCCGACGGCCGTCCTGGCCGGCGACGGCTCAGCGTCGACGAGCGCCGCGACGAACTCATCGCCGCGGCTCTGCAGCTTTTCAGTGACAGGCAGCCCGAGGACATCTCGATCGACGATGTGGCCGACGCCGCCGGCGCGTCACGGGCGCTCGTCTACCACTACTTCGGTGGCAAGCAGGAGCTCTACATCGCCGCGTTGCACAGCGCGGGCAAGCAGCTGGGCGACCTGCTGAAGCCGCCGGCGGAGGGCAGGCCGCTGGAGCGGCTCGCCTTCTCCCTGCACCGATACTTCGACTTCGTCGAAGATCACGCCGCGGGGTTCGTGGCGTTGCTGCGGGGCGGCCCGGCGTACCGCTCGGGCGAGGTCGGCGAGGTCCTGGACGGGATCCGGCGCCTCGTGATGAACCGCATCATCGCCTCGATCGGTGTCGAGGCTCCGGGGCCGGTCCTGCGCATCACCCTGCGGTCGTGGATGGCCTCGGTGGAGACGGCGGGACTCGACTGGCTGGAGCACCGCGACCTGTCTCGGGCCGAACTCGAGCGTCTGCTCGTCGACCACCACGTGGTGCTGCTGGATGTCGCCGCCCGGCATGATCCCGAGGTGGCCGCACTACTCGGCCGACTGGCCGACGACGAGTCCACCTGATCGGTATCTCGGGCGTGTCTCAGCGCTTTGGGCGTGTCCGGCGGTTATGGGACGCACCAAACGTGAAGCGGCTCGTCTGAGCGGCTTGCGGCGGTGCGGGCACCCCGCCCTGCGTGGGGCGGGGCGCCCGTACCTACAGCGTGAGTCGTCTCCAGTCCGAAGCGGCCGTCGATCCTCATGGAACGATGGCCCCTCCAGGCCGGAGACGACCCGCGCGGAGTCCGTAGAACCCCCCTACACAGCCCCGTTCGGGACCGTTTGAACTTCTCATGGAAGCCCCCCCGACCGTCCGCACGTGACGGTGGCTCCGCCATCGCGGTCGTCCAACGCGACCGGCCACGGCTGACCGTGGCCGACCGGTGCGCCGCCGGTACGGCGGCGATCGGCGATCACTTGGCTCGCCGATCCCGGATCGGGGTGATTCCGAGTTACTCCGACCGCTGCTGCGGGATCCCCCCCAGCAGAGCGCGGACCTCGGCCTCGCGGTAGCGCCGATGTCCTCCCAGCGTCCGGATTGACGTCAACTTCCCAGCCTTCGCCCAGCGGGTGACGGTCTTGGGGTCGACGCGGAACATCGTCGCCACCTCTGCCGGCGTCAGCAGGGGCTCGGCCTCTGGCGTACGAGCTG
>JAOPYG010000174.1 GCA_025964685.1 Actinoallomurus sp.
GTCGGCGTGCTCGAAGGCCTCGAGGCCCTCGGCCACGTGATACGACAGGCCGTCGCCGCCGGTCACCAGTCCGGGCGCGGCGCCGCACACCCCACCTCGTAGGGCATGCTCGGCCGGTTGGAGAACACCTGCGCGGGGATGCCGACGTCGAGTGGCTTCGCACCCTCGAGCACGAGCACGGCGACGTGGTGGTTCTTCCGACTCATCGGGCCTCCTCCGAGCTCTCCCGCGATCGAACGGGCAACCGCTCGCACCCGTGGCCTCGATGACATCTACCGCAAGCATCCTGCCACTGGCCGGTGGATGCCTCAGAGCGTCGGTTATCGGACGGCGGAAGGCTCCTTCTCGCTCCGTCAGACACGACCTAACCCACACCGGCCGCCCGCCGGACAGCCGCAGGTTACTCGGACGTCCTACTATTTTCCTGGAGCCTCTCCTCAGCGTCGAGGAGAGGCCGGGAGGCGAGTGGACGATGAGCCCAGTGGACACGACCGTTGACCGCGAGCTGCCGACACCGGAGGCCCGCGACCTTCTCGACCTGACCCGTGAGCTGGTCGCGGCCGAAGTCGCACCGCGCGCCGCCGCCGACGAGGAGGCCGGCCGGTTCCCCCGGGAGCTCTTCCGTACGCTGGGCCGCGCCGGGCTGCTCGGGCTGCCGTACGCCGAGGAGCTCGGCGGCGGGGGGCAGCCGTACGAGGTGTACCTCCAGGTGGTGGAGGAGCTGGCGGCGGGCTGGCTGGCCGTCGGGCTCGGCGTCAGCGTGCACACGCTGGCCTGCTTCCCGATCGCCCGGTACGGCTCGCCCGAGCAGCGCGAACGCCGGCTGCCGGAGATGCTGGGCGGCGAGCTGCTCGGCGCGTACTGCCTGTCCGAGCCGCACTCCGGATCGGACGCGGCGGCGCTCACCACCAGGGCCGACCGCGACGGGGACGCCTACACGCTGAACGGCACCAAGGCGTGGATCACTCATGGCGGCCGGGCCGACTTCTACACCGTCTTCGCGCGTACGTCGCCCGACAAGAGCCGTGGCGTGTCCTGCCTGCACGTGCCCGCCGACACCCCGGGACTTCAGCCGGCGGCACCGGAGAAGAAGATGGGCCTGCGCTCCTCGCCCACCGCGCAACTGGCCTTCGACGACGCGCGGGTCCCGGAGGCCGACCTGATCGGCGGGCCGGGCCAGGGTTTCTCGATCGCGCTGTCCGCTCTGGACGGCGGCCGCCTGGGCATCGCCGCCTGCGCGGTCGGCGTCGCCCGTGCGGCACTCGACGCGGCGGTCGCGTACGCGCGCGAACGCCGGCAGTTCGGGAAACCCATCGGAGAATTCCAGGGACTGCAATTCATGCTCGCCGACATGGCGACCGGAGTGGAGGCGGCACGCTCGCTCTACCTGACCGCCGCGCGCCGACGCGACGCGGGGCTGGAATACGGGGCCCACGCCGCCATGGCCAAGCTGTTCGCCACCGATACCGCGATGAAAGTGACCACTGACGCGGTTCAGGTGCTCGGCGGCTACGGATACGTCAGCGATTTTCCGGTCGAGCGGTATATGCGCGAGGCGAAGGTGTTGCAGATCGTCGAAGGCACCAATCAGGTGCAGCGCATCGTCATCGGACGCCGTCTGACGCGTCCCAGGTAACGATCTCTTTACGAAGCGCGCTCTCAGACAGGAAATCTTGCGGCCCCCGCAAAGGGGGAGTAGGAGTTCTGGCACGCGTTCTTTAGACGTGCTTGGGATATTTTCTTTGAGGAGGCGCGGTGGCCGAGGTCGTCCTGGCCCGAGTCGGCAAGGTCTATCCCGATGGCACTCGTGCCGTCGGCGATCTGAATCTGAACATCGCGGATGGCGAGTTCCTGGTGCTGGTGGGACCGTCCGGATGTGGCAAGACCACGGCGTTGCGAATGGTCGCCGGGCTCGAGGAGATCTCCGAGGGCAAGGTGAGCGTCGGCGGCCGGGTGGTCAACCGGGTGCCCTCACGCGATCGCGACGTCGCGATGGTCTTCCAGAGCTACGCCCTGTACCCCCACCTGTCGGTCCGGCAGAACATCGGGTTCGGGCTCACGCTGCGCAAGCTGCCGAAGGCGGAGATCCGCAAGCGGGTCGACGCGGCCGCCAAGACGCTGGGCCTGGAGGACTACCTCGACCGCAGGCCGCGGAACCTGTCCGGCGGCCAGCGGCAGCGCGTCGCGATGGGCCGCGCGATCGTCCGTGAGCCGCAGGCGTTCCTCATGGACGAGCCACTGTCCAACCTCGACGCCAAGCTGCGCGTGCAGATGCGCGCCGAGATCGCCCGCATCCAGCGCGACCTCGGCGTCACCACCATCTACGTCACCCACGACCAGACCGAGGCGATGACCCTCGGCGACCGGGTCGCGGTGATGAAGAAGGGTGAGCTGCAGCAGGTCGCGCCGCCGCAGGAGCTGTACGACCGGCCCGCGAACCTGTTCGTGGCCGGGTTCATCGGCTCGCCGGCGATGAACCTGCTGCAGGGCGAGCTCAGCGGCACCGAGGACGACCTCCGGCTGGAGATCGCCGGCCAGGAGCTCCGCGTCGGCGACGGCGTCCTCGAACAGCGGCCCGCGCTGCGCGACTACATCGGCAGGTCCCTCGTCGTCGGCATCCGGCCCGAGGACATGGAGGACGCCGAGCTCAGCGAGACGACGGACGGCAACCGGTTCACCTCCACGGCGGAGCTGGTCGAGGCGATGGGCTCGGACGTGCTCGTGCACTTCGGGGTCGAGGCATCCACGGTGGTGACCGAGGACACCAAGGAACTCGCCCGCGACGCGGGCACCGACGTGCTCGGCACGCTCGAGACGCCGCACACGACCGTGGTGGCGCGCTTCAGCCCCCGTACGCGGGTCAAGGTCGGCGACACCGTCGACGTGCACGTCGACACCACCCGGCTCCACTTCTTCGACCTGGAGACCAGCCAGTCGGTCTGGGGCTCGGCGTCCGCCGAGGAGCCGGCCACGGACGTCACCGACGAGACCGGCGACGAGGCCGGAAAGGACGACGAATGAGAATGAACGTGCGATGGACCGCCGCGGCGGCCGCGGCCGGCCTGCTCGTGACCGCTTCGGCCTGCGGCGGAAGCGATGACTCGAAGTCCTCTTCCAGCTCCAGCCCCGGCGGCCAGGAGCTCAAGGGTGTGACGGTGGAGGTCGCGGCGAAGTGGACGGGGCCGGAGCAGGCGAGTTTTGAGAAGGTGTTGTCGGCTTTTGAGAAGCAGACGGGCGCGAAGGTGAATTATGCGTCTACGG
>JAOPYG010000210.1 GCA_025964685.1 Actinoallomurus sp.
CCCCACGGGCATCCGGGTGAGGCTCTCACCGCCGAACCCCAGCCGCCGGCACAACGCGAGCACGCCCGGCCGGAGCCGCGCCTCGTCCCGGCGGATCCGCGCGAATCTGGCCTCGGTGCCGGCCGCCGGCAGGCGATCGCTGGTCACCCGGCCACGGTAGGTGGCGCGGTCGCCGGGGTCACCTCGTTTTTCGCCCGGAGGGAGTGTCCTGCGAGGCCGTCCGGCGGGGAGGCTACGGTCGAAGACGTGCGATTCGCCATCTGCATCCCACAGTTCACCGACGACGGCACCTTCGACCCCGCCGCGTTCCGCGCCTACCTGACGCGGGCCGAGACGCTAGGCTTCGACAGCGCCTGGGTCCAGGAACAGGTCATGGGCGAGGTCCCCGTACTGGGCCCGGTCGAGACCCTGACGTACGCGGCCGCGTGCACCGAGCGGCTGCGGCTGGGCTGCGCGGTCTTCGTCACGCCGCTGCACAGCCCGGTCCACCTGGCCAAGAGCATCAGCACCCTGGACCAGATCAGCCGGGGCCGCCTGGAGGTCGGCGTGGGGACCGGGGGACGCGGCCGGATGTTCGACGCGTTCGGCGTCGACCCCGGCAGTCTGGTCGCCCGCTTCACCGAGGGCCTGCGCCTGATGAAGGCGTGCTGGACCGAACCCCGCATCACCTTCGAGGGCCGCTTCTGGCGGCTCGACGGCGCGGCGATGGAGCCCAAGCCGTTCCAGAAACCCCACCCGCCGGTCTGGTTCGGCGGCAACCACCCGAACGCCCTGCGCCGCGCGGTCCGCCTCGGCGACGGGTTCTTCGGCGCCGGTTCCACCACCACCGAGCGGTTCGCCGAGCAGGTACAGGTCGTACGGGAGGCGCTCGCCGAGGAGGGGCGCGACCCAGCCGGATTCCCCATCGCCAAGCGGGTCTACCTCGCGGTCGATGACGACGCCGGGCGCGCCGAGCGGAACATCTCCGCCGCGCTCGACCGGCTGTACGGGTTCACCGGCCGGACCGGTCTCGCGCCGGTCGCGGTCGCCGGGCCGCCGGAGGCGTGCGTGCGCGGCCTGCGGGAGGTCGCCGACGCCGGTGCCGAGCTGATCCTGCTCAACCCGCTGTTCGATGAGGCCGCGCAGATGGAACGCCTGGCCGCGGAGGTCGTGCCCCGGCTGTCCTGACGGTCGTCCAGCCCATATGCCTTGACGGCTATATTCCTGCATGGTTATGTTCGTCGGGTGGCAACCCCCTTCGACGTGCTCGCCGAACCGACCCGGCGCCGGATCCTGGACCTGCTGCTGGAGCGCCCCCGCCCGGTCGCGGAGCTGACCGAGGCCCTCGGCCTCACCCAGCCGGGCACCTCCAAGCACCTGCGGGTGCTGCGCGAGGCCGGCCTGGTCCGCGTCCGCGCCGAGGCGCAGCGCCGGTGGTACGAACTGCAGCCCGAGCCGCTCGCGCAGATCGACGCGTGGCTACGGCCCTACCGGCGGCTGTGGGCCGACTCGCTCGACGCCCTCGAACGCCACCTGGACGCCATGCCGGACCGGCCCGGCCGACCGGATGAGACGGAGGACGACTCGTGAACGCGACCCTGCACACCATCGACGGCCGCAGCCTCCTGCGGTTCGAACGGCGGCTCGCGCACCCGGTGGAGAAGGTCTGGCCGGCGATCACCGACCCGGACCAGATGGCCCACTGGTTCCCGGCCGCCGTCGAGATGGACTTCCGGCTCGGCGGCCGGATCCGGTTCGTCTTCCCCGGCGGCCAGATGGAGCCCACCGACGGGTCGATCACCGAGCTGGACCCGCCCCGCGTCTTCGCCTTCACCTGGAACGGCGACCCGCTGCGCCTGGAACTGCGACCCGACGGTGACGGCAGCCTGCTGATCTTCACCCATACCTTCGACGACCGCCCCATGGCCGGCAGCTTCGCCACCGGCTGGGACACCTGCCTCGGCGCGCTGGAGAAGGTCCTGGCCGGGCCGGGCGGGCAGTCCTCCATCGTGCCGGAGCGGTACGCCGAACGGCACGACGCCTACGCCGAGGCGTTCCGGCTGACCGAGGGCACCGTCCGCGATGACGCAGCGGAGCCTGCGGTCCGCTTCGAGCGGCTGCTGCCCCACCCGGTGGAGGAGGTGTGGCCGGCGTTGACCGGGCCCGGCGAACCGGTCGTGGGCGGGCCCCCGCCCGTACCCGCAACCGCGGGTCACGTCCCGGCCGGGACGCTGACCCAGGTCGAGCCGCATCAGGTCCTGGAGTACACCTGGCTGCCGGCCGGGCGGGTGCGCTGGGACCTGACCGGCGGCCACCCGGCGGGCACCCGCGTGGTGCTCACGCAGACCCTGCCGGCCGGCGATCCCGTCACCGCGCTCACCGCGTGGCACGCCCGGCTGGACCTGCTGGCCGGCCGGCTACGCGGCCTCGCCGAGGACCCGTGGCCCGAGGGCCGCGCCGCGGAGCTGACGAAGCGCTACACCGAGCTGGTCGAGGCCAGGTAGACGACGTCCGGTTCACCGCGGGCGACCTGGACAGGATGCGCCGTGACGCCGGTGAACCGCCCCCGCAACCGCTCCTCGAACGCGGGCACGGCGCCGGCGCTCCAGACGGCCAGCACCCCGCCCGGCCGCAGCCGCTCCCCCAGCAGGTCCAGGCCGGCCGGCCCGTACAGGGCCGCGTTGCCCTCGGTGACCGTCCACTCGGGCCCGTTGTCGATGTCCAAGCACAGCACGTCGTAGGTGCCGGTGTCCTCGCGCAGCCAGGTGAGCAGGTCGGCGTGCTCGACGCGGACGCGGCGGTCATCGAGCGCGCCACCGGAGTAGGGGCGCAGGTGGGTGGCGTGCCAGCCGATGACCGCGCGCTCGTGTTCGATGACGGTCACAGTGCGGGTGTACGGCGAGCGGAGGGCCTCGTCGAGGGAGAACCCCACGCCGAGCCCGCCGATGAGGACCGACGAGGGTCGTGCCGCGCGTTCGAGCGCGGCGCGGACCAGCAGCCGCTCGGACTCACCGGCCCGGGTGTCCATCAGGAACACGCCGTTGCTGATGATCTCGAAGTGCTGCCCGTCGCCGCGCAGCACGAGCTCTCCGCCCGCCCCGGCCCGGCGCTCATAGACCTCCACGTCGCGAAGCCTAGTAGCGGCCGGTGCCGCTCAGCCGGCGCGGCGGAACTGCGCGATGCCGGCGCCGAGCAGGACCAGGCCCATGACCAGGACCAGCACGACCTCAACACCGATCGGCACGTGCCAGCCGAACCACGTCACCCCCGGGTTGAACCTGGCCTTGAGCTGCGCGTTCGCGGTGATGTGCGCGAAAACCACGTGCCGCAGCGGGTCGACCGCGTACGTCAGCGGGTTGACGCGGGGCCTGCGGTCTCTGCGCGACAAGGACGCCACCGACGGCGCGTGACCAGGCGCCTGAAACGGCCCCGCAGAGTGGGGCTCGTCACGCAGGGCGTCGTAGTGACGTCATCTCCACTTGCGGTGACGTCATAGTGGTGTCATGCTGGGGTCGTGGACCTCACGTCGTATGTCGACAACCTCCGCCGCGAGCTCGTGATTGCCGCCGAGGCCGGCGGTGAGGACGCCCGGGCGCTCGCCGAGCGGCTCAGCGCACCGCTCGAGGCGGCCGCCCGCCTCGGGCTTCTGGAGGCGCTGTCCGCCGCCGCGGACGAGATCACCCGCGACCTCGCGCCGGGGTCGGTCGAGGTACGCCTGCGCGGGCGCGATCCCGAGTTCGTGGTGACGCCACCCCCGACCGGCGAGTCGTCCGAGGAAGCCGCCAGGTCCCCCCAGGCCAGCCTGCGGAGCGCGCTGGCCAGCGGTCTGGAGGTCGCGCTCGGTGTCCGGCCGCCCGCTCCGGAGGCCGATGAGGGCGGTACGTCGCGGATCACCCTCCGCCTCCCCGAACACCTCAAGCCACATATCGACGAGGCGGCCAGGCAAGCCGGGCTCTCGGTCAACGCCTGGCTCGTCCGCGTCGTTGCCGCCGCGCTCGTGCCCGACGATCGAGGCCGCCGATCGGGTGGTCGCGAAGGCGCCCGGTTCGGACGGCGCCACACCGGGTGGGTGCGCTAGGGACACCACGCCTGCACCGCTACCCGTCAACTCGTCCCGCCAGGCGGGACGCCATGAGAGCCCTTGGGAGGGCACCGCCATGCCAACTTTCGACACCCCAGAACCCATTCTCGCCACTATCGGCACCCTGTGCGGGCACGTCTGGATCAACGCCAGTGACCGCATCGACACGGTGGTCGAGGTGCGCCCGACCGACGAGTCCGAGGACGCCGACGTCAAAGCCGCCGAACAGACCGTGGTCGAGTACGCCAACGGCGAGCTGTCGGTGAAGGCGCCCAAGAACAAGATCCGTAACCTCATCGGCCGCCCCGCGTCGATCGACGTAACGGTCTCCCTGCCGAGCGGCTCACGCGTCGATGCGAAGACATCGGGGGAAATCCGCAGCGAGGGCCGCGTCGGCGATTCCACGTTCAAAAGCGCCGCCGGTTCCATCCGGCTCGGCCAGACCGGACGGCTTACGTTGCGCACCTCCGCGGGCGACGTCTCGGTCGCCAGGTCGGCCGGGCCCGCCGATGTGACGACCTCGGCCGGAAAGATCTGGCTCGGCGAGATCGACGGCACGGCCGTGGTCAAGACCTCCAACGGCGACATCACCCTCGGCGAGGTAACAGGCGATGTGCAGCTGAAGACGGCGAACGGCGACATCACCGTCGAGCGCGCCCTGGCCGCCGTCGATGCCAAGACCGCGTACGGCAACCTCCGGGTCGGCGAGGTGGTGCGTGGCTTGGCTGTGCTCGAGACCGCCTTCGGACAGGTGGAGATCGGGGTCGCCGAGGGCACCGCCGCCTGGCTGGACGTGAGCTCAAAGGTCGGCAGCGTGCGCAGCGACTTGGACGCCGCCGCCGTGCCTGGACCCTCCGACGAGACCATCGAGGTACGCGCCCGTACCGGCTACGGCGACATCGTGATCCGTCGCTCCTGACCCCCGGCGATCGTGAAGGGAAAGCTCATGCCAGACGCGATAGTGGCCGAGGGATTGGTCAAGAAGTACGGCGATGTGGTCGCCCTGGACGGGATGGGACTGTCAGTTCCAGAGGGGACGGTGTTCGGCCTGCTCGGGCCGAACGGCGCCGGAAAGACGACGACTGTGCGGGTTCTGACCACGCTGCTGAAGCCGGACACCGGTCATGCCACGGTCGCCGGACTCGATGTCGTGCGCGACGCCCGGCGGCTGCGCTCCCTCATCGGAGTTTCCGGGCAGTACGCCGCGGTCGACGAGGACCTCACCGGCGCGGAGAACCTGGAGATGGTGGGGCGCCTCTACCACCTGGGCGTCAGGCGCAGCAAGGAGCGCGCCCGTGAGCTGCTGGAGACCTTCGCCCTGACGGACGCCGGGACCCGCCCGGTCAAGGGTTACTCCGGGGGGATGCGGCGCCGGCTCGACCTCGCGGCCGCGCTGGTCGCCGAACCGCCGGTGCTATTTCTCGACGAGCCCACGACGGGCCTCGATCCCCGGGCACGCGCCGACCTGTGGAACGTCATCTCCAAGCTCGTCGCCGCGGGAACGACACTCCTGCTCACCACCCAGTACATGGAGGAGGCCGATCGGCTTGCCGACCGGATCGCGGTGGTCGACCGTGGCCGGGTGATCGCGGCCGGCACGGCCGACGAGCTCAAAGATCGGGTCGGCGGCGACCGGATCGAGCTGACGGTCAGCGACCCGGCGAGCATCGAGGTCGCGCGGGAGGCGCTGGCGTGGCTCGCCGTCGGCCAGATGCACACCGACGCCAGTCACATCACGGTTCCGGTCACCGGCGGCGCCGCCACGCTCCACCAGGCGCTGGGCAGGCTGGCCGACGCAGGAGTCGAGGTACGCGATGCGGGCCTGCGACGACCAACCCTGGACGATGTGTTCCTGACGCTCACCGGACACGACGCGAAGGCCACTGAGAAACACGACGAAGCCATTCCCGCAGAGGAGTCCAGCCGATGAACGCCGCGACGATGGCCATCACCGATGGGATCACGATGGCCAAGCGCAACACCATCAAGCTGATCCGCGTGCCGGACCTGCTGGGATCGGTGATCCTCACGCCGATCATGTTCGTGCTGCTGTTCGCCTATGTCTTCGGCAACCAGATCCACATCCCGGGCATCTCCTATCAGGAGTACATGCTCCCTGGGATCTTCACGCTGACGACGATCTCCGGCGCGGTGATCAGTGGCTACATGCTGGTCGGAGACTTGGACAAGGGCATCATCGACCGGCTCCGCACACTGCCGATGTCGCCGTCCGCGGTGCTGGTCGGCCGCACCACCAGCGACCTGCTGATCAACGTGATCAGCCTGGTCGTGATGGCGGTGATGGGGCTGATCGTCGGCTGGCGGATCCACACATCGCCGCAGCAGGCCATCCTGGGCTTCCTCATCCTGCTGCTCTTCGCCTATGCGTTCTCCTGGGCCACGACCCTGGTGGCACTGGCCATCCGTACACCCGCGGCATTCAACAACATCAGCACCACAGCGATCTTCCCGCTGACGTTCCTCGCGAACTCCTTCATCGACACCACGCGGCTCCCCACGCCACTGAGGGTCATCTCCGACTGGAACCCCGTCTCAACGGTCACCCAGGCCGCGCGCGAACTCTTCGGCAACACCAGTCCCGCCACACCCACGCCGCACGCATGGCCCCTCCAGCATGCGGTGCCGGCATCCCTGCTCTGGGCCACGCTGATGCTGGTCGTGTTCGTACCCATGGCGACGTGGCGCTACCAGAAAGCGACCAGCCGCTGAGAGCCTGACGCCACCACGACATCGGGCTCGAACTCCTCACCGGCCTCCAGGGCGTCTACCACCCCAGCGGGCACGGCGCCGTCCTGTTTCGCCTTCTTCGCCGTCGGCAGGCCATCAGCCGCCCACCAGGACCGACGAAGGCTTAGCGCACGATCTGACACGGATGTTCCTCAGACCCCGGTCCCGCGCGGCGCCGGGCTAGGATCCGGGGATAGACCGCCGGGACGGACGCGTCGCCGCAGGTGGAAGCCGCCTCCTGCGCCCCAGCCGATACCAGGGCCCCCGCTGTTTGAACGGGTTCAAATTTCACGTACAGTGGTTCGTTGTGAACGTCGCTGTGGGAGTCCCCAACCGGCTCGCCGTCCGGACCACCGTCGTCTCAGGCACCACCTCGGCCCTCGATGACCTGATCGCGCGCCTTCCCCACTCCGAGGCGCTCGCCTGGGTCCGGCACGGCGAAGGGCTCGTCGGCTGGGGCGAGGCCGCCCGCCTCGTCCTGCCCGGCGGCGAGGACCGCTTCACCCGCGCCCGCGAATGGCTCGCCTCGGTGTTCGGCGCCGCCACCGTCGAGGACCCGCTGGGCGTCCCCGGCTCGGGCCCGGTCGCGTTCGGCAGCTTCTCCTTCGACCCCAAGTCCGGCGACTCGGTGCTCATCGTGCCGCGCGTCGTGCTGGGCCGCCGCGACGGCCACGCCTGGTACACCACGATCGGCGGCCACTCCGAGCCGCTCGCCCTCATGCGCCCGCCCAGCGCCCCTTCCGAGGTGCGCTGGGCCGACGGCGAGGTCGACGCCTCACGTCACATGCGGGCCGTGGCCGCCGCCGTCGAACGCATCCGCGCCGGACACCTGTCCAAGGTGGTGCTCGCCCGCGATCTGCTCGCGGCCGCCGACTCCCCCATCGACACGCGCGTACTGCTGCGCCGCCTCGCCGACCGCTTCCCCTCCTGCTACACCTTCGCCTGCGCCGGCCTGGTCGGCGCCACACCGGAGCTGCTCGTACGCCGCATGGGCGGCCACGTGGAGTCCCTGGTGCTGGCCGGCACGATCGCCCGCGAGGCGGGCGATGACACCTCCGCCGCCACCCTCTTCGCCTCCGCCAAGGACCGCGAGGAGCACTCCTACGCCGCGGACATGGTGCGCGCCGCGCTCGCGCCGCTGTGCCAGGAGCTCACCGTCCCTGACGAGCCTGAGCTCCTGCGCCTGTCGAACCTCATCCACCTGGCCACGCCCGTACGCGGCCGCCTCCGCGAAGAACGCTCCGTACTCGACGTCGTCGCGGCCCTGCACCCCACACCCGCGGTCGCCGGCACGCCGACCGACAGCGCGCTCGACCTGATCCGCGAGCTCGAGACGATGGACCGAGGCCGCTACGCCGGACCGGTCGGGTGGATCGACGCGCGCGGCGACGGCGAGTGGGGCATCGCGCTGCGCTGCGCCCAGGTGGAGGGCGCCCGCGCCCGCCTCTACGCCGGCGGCGGCATCGTCGCCGGCTCCGACCCGGACGCCGAGCTGGCCGAAACGCAGACCAAGTTCCGCGCCATGCGGGACGCCATCGACGGCTGAGCCCTACCGCACCGGAGCCGGCTCCACGGTGGCCCGCTCATCGAAGCCCCGGCGCGCCGCCAGGATCTCCTGGGCGTGCTGGACCGACCAGTCCCCGATCGCGTTGGTCAGCCGCCCGGCCTCGATCCCGAGCGCGGTCAGCCCGTACTCCACACGCGGCGGAACGGTCGGATAGACGGTGCGGCTGACCAGGCCGTCGCGCTCCAGCGCCCGCAGTGTCTGGGTGAGCATCTTCTGCGTGATGCCGTCGAGGAGGCGCTTCAGCTCGTTGAACCGCATCGGCCGGTCATACCGCCGCAGAGCGCCCAGGACATAGAGCGCCCACTTGTTGGCGAGGACTTCGATCACCGTGCGCGACGGGCAGCCACGACGGTAGGTCGCGGCCCACTCGGCGGCAATGTCGTTCGAGGTGGTATCCATTAGGTACCTGGATATCAAACAGGTGCCTACTTCACAACAGATACCGCCTTCTTCGAGGATGGGTCCGTCAGCGAACGACGGAGGAGGACACGAAGATGAGCGGCCGGATGCAGGCGATCAGCCAGCGTGCCCATGGTGGTCCGGAGGTCCTGGAGGTCATCGAGACCGACCGGCCGGTGCCCGGTCCCGGCGAGGTGCTCGTACGGGTCCACGCCGCCGGAGTGAACCCGGCCGACTGGAAGCGCCGCTCGGGGCTCCTGCGCAGGTTCGGCGAGCCGCCGTTCACCCTCGGACTGGACCTGTCCGGCACGGTGGAGACGACAGGTGAAGAGGTGACGCGGTTCCGCCCCGGCGACGCCGTGTACGGAGCCGTGCGCCCGCCCCGCGGCGCCTACGCCGAGTACGTCACCGCGCCACAGGACGCGCTCGCGCCCGTCCCGCCGAGTCTGGACCACACGCGCGCCGCGGCGCTGCCGACCGCGGCCCTCACCGCCTGGCAGCCGCTCGTGCGCGTCGCCGGCGTCCACCCCGGGCAGCGCGTCCTCGTGCACGCGGCGGCCGGAGGCGTCGGCCATCTGGCGGTGCAGATCGCCAAGGCGCGCGGCGCGTACGTCATCGGCACGGCCCGCCGCGCCAAGCACGGCTTCCTGCGCGACCTGGGCGCCGACGAGCTGATCGACTACACCATGACCGACTTCGCGGCGGCGGCCCGCGACATCGACGTGGTGCTGGACCCCATCGCGGAAGAGTACGGGCCCCGGTCGCTGGACACGCTCCGGCCCGACGGGATCCTCCTCGACGTCAGAGGCACCGGCCCGGACCGCACCGCCGTACGAGAGCAGGCCACGGCGCGCGGCCTGCGGTACGTCGAGTTCGGATTCACCCCCTCAGGTCCCGACCTGGAGGAGATCACCGGGCTGGTGGAGGATGGCGCGCTACGCGTCGTCGTGGACCAGACCCTGCCGTTGGCGGACGCCGCAAAGGCGCATGAGCTCAGCGAGACCGGCCGCGTCACAGGCAAGATCGTGCTGACCGTGCGCCAGCGCTCACCGGAGGGGCCCTCCGTGGTCACGCACAGGGCCCGAAACGGCTCAGGAGATGACATCTCGCCCGGATAGGGTCGTCAACATGACTCGATGGATCGAACTCGACGGCGCCGTCAACGTCCGTGACATGGGCGGCCTCGCCACCGCGGACGGCGGCGCCGTCCGCACCGGCCTGCTGCTGCGCTCGGACAACCTGCAAGGGCTCACCTCCGGCGACGTCGACCTTCTCGTGTCCCAGATCGGCGTACGGCACGTGATCGACCTGCGCAGCGACACCGAGCTCGAACTGGAGGGCCCCGGCCCGCTCACCGGCGCCCCCGGCGTGACCGTCCACCACCTGTCACTGTTCGCCGAAGGCGGCGGCCTGACCGACGTCGACGCCGACACGCCCCCCGCCGGCACGAAGCGCCTCGACACCGACAAGATCCTGCCCTGGCAGGACCGCCCCGCCGAAGACGGCCACGAGAGCGAGCGCAGCGTCGGTCACTACCTTGGCTACCTCGCCGAACGACCCGACTCCGTCGTCTCCGCGCTGCGCGTCATGGCACAGGGCCCCTCGATCGTGCACTGCGCGGCAGGCAAGGACCGCACCGGCGTCGTCATCGCCATCACGCTGCACGTCCTCGGCGTCCCCCGCGACCACATCGTCGCCGACTACACCGCCACCGGCGAACGCCTCGAAGCCATCCTCGCCCGGCTCCGCGCCAGCCCCGCCTACGCCCAGGACCTCGACTCCCGGCCCGCCGACACCCACAGGCCGCACGCGTACACGATGGAGAAGTTCCTCACCATCCTCGACGAACGCCACGGCGGCCCGATCGGCTGGCTCCAGCGCCACGGCTGGACCGACGAGGACACCATCGCACTCCGCACCGCACTCCTCGACTGACCGGGCCTCACAGGCGCGTTGAGGGGCCATCCGGATCGACGTGCTCGGGGCGATTCTCGAAGACGTTGACGATCACCCAGCGTTTTCCACCCCGACCGGCCTCCGCGCCCGGGTAGACGCGCATGTCGTAGTCGGCGGTGAGACAGCCGGGGTTCAGCCGGCCCGCGTACGCCGTCATATGCGCAGCGAGGCACGCACCGCGTCCTGCGCGGCATCACGCATCCGCGCGTGCAGCGCCGCGTTGGCCGCCCGGTCCGTGCGGGCCTCCACGATCCGCAGGCCCTCCCCCGCCATGACCTTCGACAGGCCGTCCATCGACTCCAGCCGCGCGTACGGCACGCCGTGCGCCGCCGCCACCGCGGAGAGGTCGACCTGATGCGGTGTGCCGAAGACCCGCTCGAACGGCTCCGGGAACGCCGACTGCGGCAGCAGCGAGAAGATCCCGCCGCCCGCATTGTTGATCACGACCAGCGCCAGGTCCGGACGGCGATCCTGCGGCCCGATGATCAACCCGTTCTGGTCGTGCAGGAACGCCAGGTCGCCCAGCAGCGCGTACGCCCGGTTGCCGTGCGCCAGCGCCGCGCCGACCGCGGTCGAGACCAGCCCGTCGATGCCGCTCGCCCCCCGGTTGGCGAGGATGCGGATGCCGCGCCGCGGATGCATCGTCTGGTCCAGGTCGCGGATCGGCATGCTCGACGCCGCCAGCAGCAGCGACCCGCCCGGCATCGCCGACACCAGGTCACGGGCCAGCCGCGGCTCGGACACCTCCTCGGAGTCGTCCAGCACCGCGTCGACCGCACGGCGCGCCACCAGGTCGGCCGTCCGCCACCCCTTCAGCCACGCGTCGTCGCCCGACACGACCGGGATCTCCGCCTCCTGCGCCACCTGCGTGGCCGAACGCACCGGATCCGGCCACCGCGACAGCGACGGCGTCACCACGACGTGCTCCTCGGCACGCCGGAGGTAGGACAGGAGCGGCCGCGACAAGCCCGGCTTGCCGAGCGTCACGACCACCTCAGGCCGATTCCGCTCGACGAACTCCGGCATGCCCAGCAGGAAATGGTGCGACGACAGCGCGTGGTCGCCGTAACGGGCGTTGCCGTTCGGCTCCGCCAGCACCGGCCACCCCGCCATCGACGCCGCCGCGACGTACCGTTTGACGTTGACCGCCCCGTCACCGACGACCAGCACCCCGCGCCGCGTCGGCGGCACGTGCAGCACCGAACCGGGCGTCGCCGCCCGCACCTTCGTCCATGGCCCCGTCTCGTCGCCGCCCAGCGGCTCACACCATGACTCGTCACCATCGGGCGTCAGCGGCTCGCGGAACGACAGGTTCAGATGCACCGGGCCCGGATCCGGATCCTGGGTGGCATGCCAGGCGCGGCTCCCCAGCGAGCGCCAGTACGCGACCATCCCCGGTCGCTCCTCGGGCGTGCCCACCTCACAGCTCCACCTCACAGCCGAGCCGTACAGCTTCAACTGGTCGATCGTCTGGTTCGCGCCGGTGCCGCGCAGCTCCGGCGGCCGATCCGCGGTCAGCACCAACAGCGGCACCCCGGACTCGTGCGCCTCCACGACCGCCGGATGGAAATTGGCCGCGGCAGTGCCCGACGTGCACACCACCGCCACCGGCCGGCCGCTGCGCTTGGCGATCCCCAGCGCCATGAACGACGCCGAACGCTCGTCGATCCGCACATGCAGGCGGACCTTGGACTGCTGCTCGTACAGCGCGAGCGCGAGCGGCGCCGACCGCGAGCCCGGCGCCAGCACCACATCGGTCAGCCCGCAGCGCGTCAGCTCATCGACCAGGACGGTCGCCAGAGCGGTCGCCGGGTTCACAGCGCCGCTCCGGGAGTGACGGGGCGCGCGTCCAGCTCGGCGCGGGCCTCGGCGGCGCGTTTCCGCCAGCCACCACCGTCGACCTCGTACCGCGCCAGGGCCTCCTCATCGAGCTTCGGCCGCCTGACCTCGATCACGCCGTCCACCGCCGCCAGCGGATCGCGGACGACATCGCCCTCCAGCAGCGACAGCGTGCCGAGCCCGCAGGCGTACGGCAGCTCCGGCAACGCGGCCGCCAGCGCCAACCCCGCGGCGAGCCCCACCGAGGTCTCCACCGCGCTGGAGACGACCACCGGCAGCCCGCACGCCTCGGCCACGGCCAGCGCGGCGCGCACCCCGCCGAGCGGCTGGACCTTCAGCACGACGACGTCGGCGGCGTCGGCCGCGCGCACGCGCAGCGGATCCTCCGCCCGGCGGATCGACTCGTCGGCCGCGATCGGCACGTCCACCCGCCGGCGCACCTCGGCCAGCTCATCCAGCGTCGCGCACGGCTGCTCGGCGTACTCGAGCTCGCCCAGCGCCCGCAGCACCCGGATCGCGGTGGCGGTGTCCCAGGCGCCGTTGGCGTCGACCCGCACCCGGCCGCCCGGCCCGAGCGCGTCACGGACGGCCTCCACCCGCGCGAGGTCGTCGGCCTCGCTCTGCCCCGGCTCGGCCACCTTCACCTTCGCGGTGCGGCATCCGGATCCAGCAGCGATCGCGTGGGCGGCCTCCGGGCCGACGGCCGGCACGGTCACGTTGACCGGGATGTGAGTGCGCAGCGGCGCCGGCCAGCCCTCGTCGGCCGCCTCGTAGGCGGCGGCGAGCCAGCGAGCGGACTCGGCCGGACCGTACTCCGGAAACGGGGAGAACTCCCCCCAGCCGGCCGGGCCACGTACGAGTGCCCCTTCTCTACGCGTCACACCGCGAAACCGCGTGCGCATCGGGATGGCGAACGCCCGCAATGGCCTGACCCCTCATCTTGTCACCGCTTGTCGGCCCAACCCTACGACCGTGCGCCGCGGACCCGCGCACCGGAGGTCAGTAGTACCAGGGGAAACGGGACCAATCCGGACCACGCTTCTCGAGGAAGGCGTCACGGCCCTCGGCCGCCTCGTCGGTCATGTACGCCAGCCGGGTCGCCTCACCCGCGAAGACCTGCTGACCAACCAGGCCGTCGTCGATCATATTGAACGCGAACTTCAGCATCCGCTGCGCCGTCGGGCTCTTGCCGTTGACCTTCCGCGCCCACTCCAGCGCGGTCCGCTCCAGTTCGGCGTGCGGCACGACGGCGTTCACCATGCCCATGCGGTGCGCCGCCTCCGCGTCGTAGGTCTCCCCCAGGAAGAAGATCTCGCGAGCGAACTTCTGGCCGACCTGCCTCGCCAGGTACGCGGAGCCGAAGCCGCCGTCGAAGCTCGCCACGTCCGCGTCGGTCTGCTTGAAGCGCGCGTGCTCGCGGCTCGCCAGCGTCAGGTCGGCCACGACGTGCAGGCTGTGGCCGCCACCCGCCGCCCAGCCCGGCACCACGCAGATGACGACCTTGGGCATGAACCGGATCAGCCGCTGCACCTCCAGGATGTGGAGGCGTCCCGAACGCGCCGGATCGATCGACTCGGCCGTCTCACCCTCGGCGTACCGGTAGCCGTCCCGTCCCCGGATCCGCTGGTCACCGCCCGAGCAGAACGCCCACCCGCCGTCCTTCGGCGAGGGCCCGTTCCCGGTGAGCAGCACACAGCCGACGTCACCGGACATCCGCGCGTGATCCATGACGCGGTACAGCTCGTCCACGGTGTGCGGCCGGAACGCGTTGCGTACCTCGGGCCGGTTGAACGCGATGCGTACAGTGCCGTGATCGACGGCCCGGTGGTACGTGATGTCGGTGAGGTCGAACCCCTCAACCGCCTTCCACGCGTCCGGGTCGAACAGCTCGGAGACCATGCCGTGTCCTTTCCTGCGATCGGCGCCCTGCCATTCAAGCGGTTGTCCGTTGGCGTCGGTGAGGTCGGGGCTGTGTTGAGGAGGAAGGATGGGTGCATCCAGCCGGGGGGCTTTACGTTGTAAGTTTAATGTTCAAGCTCCGGTTCACAGGCCTGGAGTGCCCTCGAATAGCCTGGCCCTGCCATGATCCGAACCCTCCACGCCGTAGTCCTGCCACCGGGCCCTCTCCTCGCCCGCCGGATCGAAGCCGCCCTCGACGGCACCGGCCCCGCGATCTGCCCGCTCTCCCCCGGCCTGCCCGAACCCGCGCTGCGCTCGATCATCGACGCCCTGGCACCCGCGGCGCTGGAGACCCCGGAAGGGACGATCCGGCGCGACTCCGGACGGCCGACCGAGGCCGCGGTCCTGATCGCGACCTCCGGCTCGACCGGCCAGCCCAAGATCGTCGAGCTGTCCGCCGAAGCGCTGACCCGCTCGGCCACGGCGACCCTCCGGCGCGTCGGCGCCGCTCCCGGCGATCGCTGGCTGTGCTGCCTGCCGACCGACCACATCGCCGGCGTCCAGGTGCTCACCCGGTCCATCGTCGCGGGCACCGCACCGGTCATCCACGAGCGTTTCTCCGCCGCCGAGGCGGTGACCAGCGGCGTCCAGCACATCTCCGTGGTGCCGACGCAGCTGCGACGCATGCTCGACCACGACCTGTCGGTGTTCTCCTCGATCCTGCTGGGCGGCGCCGCCGCTCCCCCGGACCTGCTGGCGTCCGCCCGTGCCGCCGGAGGCCGGATCCTGACGACATACGGTATGCGCGAGACCGGCGGCGGATGCGTCTACGACGGCGTGCCGCTCGACGGCGTCTCGGCGGCGGTCGGCGACGACGGCCGGATCCGGCTGGCCGGCCCGGTGCTGTTCGACGCCTACCGGCTGCGTCCCGACCTCACCGCCGCCGTCCTGGACGGGGACTGGTTCGTCACCGGCGACCTCGGCGTCATCGATGACGGCGTGCTGCGGGTGCGCGGGCGCGCCGACGACGTCATCAACACCGGCGGCGAGAAGGTCGTCGCCGGTGAGGTCGAACACCTCCTGCGATCCCATCCCGCGGTCGCGGACGTCGTCGTGGTGGGACGGCCGGACGTGGAGTGGGGTGAGCTGGTCACCGCCGTCGTGGTCGGATCGGTCACCCTCGAGGAGCTGCGCGACCACGTCCGTACGACGATGCCCGCCCACGCCGCGCCGCGCGCCCTGGAGATCGTCGCCGAGATCCCCATGCTGGCGTCCGGAAAACCAGACCGGGTCCGGCTCAGGCGTCCCCTCTGAGAGAATCCCTCACCGTGGTCGTACGTCGTGGATTGGCCCTGCCCCTGACACTGCTCGCGCTGGCCGGATGCTCGGCCGGTGGGCATCCCGGGTCGCAGCGGGCCTCGGGCCCTCCCCTGGTGGTTCCGGAACCCTCACACTCGCCGGCCGGCCGGCCGCCTCCCGCCCGGCCGGGCACGGTCTGCGGGCAGGTCACCACCCTCGCCGGCACGACCGCCCGCGTCGTCGTGGTGAAGGGCCGCACGACCTGCGCGACGGCCTTGCGCGTCTTCCACACCTACTACGACCCGTCGACCCCGGCCGAGGGCGGCGCTGGCCTGGCCGTCGTCGACCACTGGACCTGTGAGACCCGCCGTACGGTCACGACCTGCGTGTTGAAGGCGACCACGATCCAGGCCCGCGCCTGAGGACCGAGCCGAGGAGACCCCTGATGCGGATCGAGAACAGACTGGCCGAGCTCGGGCTCGTGCTGCCGGATCCCCTGAGGCTCCCGGCTTCACGGCCACCCCGGCGGTGATCAACGGTTTCTCGGACCTGATCCTCGAACTGTGGGGACCGGAGGCGGGCGGCCACGCTCGTTCGGCGGTCGGGATGGCGGAGCTGCCCTACTCGATCCCCGTGGAGATCGAAGCGGAGGTCGCAATCGACGGCTGAGGCGGCATTCGCCCCAAGAGTGGCCCTTGTCACAAGGGGCGGAAAGTGGCGTGCGATTTCCAGCGGCACGGGTGTCGGCGAAGAGGCGCGGCACCACATCGTCACCGGTCACACCAGTGGTGAGGACGGCCGGCGGAGACACCGGGCTTTACGGTGGACGCGGCCGGGAGGACGTGAAAGTTTCCGCCCTGCGGGAACAACCCACACACAACCGCGCGTTTCGGATAGTGCGCGCAAATGCCAATGACGCACGTCCCATGCCGCCGAGAGACGAAGGGAGGGAGGTGTCCTCATGCCGCGAAATGCCGCCGCTGCAACGTCCGCAGCGCCGACCACGACGCCTCTCGAGGAGCTTCTCGACCGTGGCCGTTCCCAGGGGCACCTCTCGCTTGTCGAGGTGCGGAACGCCTTCCAGGAAGCCGGTATCACCCCCGCGCAGGGCCGCTCCATCATCCGTGAGCTGACCGACACCGGGGTCCGGCTGGCCAGCGAGGACAAGACTGTCGACCAGCAACAGGCCACGTCCACCAAGAAAAAGGGTACGGCCACTGTCAAGAAGGCGCCGCCCGCCAAGCCTGCGGGTTCCAAGGCGAAACCGAAGACGAAGGCCACCCGGACCAAGACGGCCCGTTCCGCCCTGTCGGCGACCAACGAGACCGCTGAGACCGCGCCTTCTGAGGCCGGTCAGCCGGTTGCCGAGCACCGGCCGGCCGTGGACGAGGCCGCGCCCGCCGAGGTCGCGACGGTCGAGTCCGAGGACTTCGAGCTCGACGCGCCGACCGACCTGGACGACCAGTCGTCCGTCATGGGCGACTCCGTGCACACCTACCTCAAGGCGATCGGCCGCCGGCAGCTGCTGACCGCCGCCCAGGAGGTGGATCTCGCCAAGCGCATCGAGGCCGGGCTCTACGCCGAGCACAAGCTGGAGAGTGGCACCAAGCTGTCCGCACGTGCCCGCGCGGACCTCAGGCTCGTCGCCGAGGACGGCCGGCGGGCCAAGGCCCACATGCTCGAGGCGAACCTCCGGCTCGTCGTCTCGGTCGCCAAGAAGTACGCCGACCGCGGCCTGTCGCTGCTCGACGTCGTGCAGGAGGGCAACCTCGGCCTGATCCGCGCCGTCGAGAAGTTCGACTACACCAAGGGGTACAAGTTCTCCACGTACGCCATGTGGTGGATCCGCCAGGCCATCCAGCGCGGCTTCGCCGACTCGGCCCGTACGATCCGGCTTCCCGTGCACGTCCTGGAGATGCTGAGCAAGCTGAGCCGCGTCGAACGCGAGATGCACCAGCGCCTCGGTCGCGAGCCGACTCCGGAGGAACTGGGCGTCGAGCTCGACAAGAGCCCCGCGCAGGTGCAGGAGCTGCTGCGCACGAGCCGCCAGCCGATCAGCCTCGACTCCACGATCGGCGAGGACGGGGAGACCCGGATCGGTGACCTCATCGAGGACACCGACACGCCGGAGGCCTCCGAACTCGTCGACCGGCAGCTCATGGCCGACCAGCTCCGGCGGGCACTCGGTGTGCTCTCGGCCCGGGAAGAGAAGATCATGGCGATGCGCTTCGGCCTGTACGACGGCACCCCGCGCACGCTGGACGAGATCGGCAAGCACCTGGGCCTGACCCGGGAGCGGATCCGCCAGCTCGAGAAGGAGTCGCTGTCCAAGCTGCGGCACCCGAGCAACGCCCAGCCGCTGCTCGACTTCGCCAGCTGAGCACCTGAACGAGAGGAAGGCCCTGCCATCGCGGCGGGGCCTTCCTTACGGCCGCACGGATCAGCCGCTGGCTGGCCCCGGTCACCGGCGACCTGCGGCCCGGCGGCTCCTTCACGGTGGAACGCCAGGCCACCGGGACGATCCTGCACTGCGATGCGCCGCACCTGCTGAAGGTGACCTGGGAGTACGGGCCCGACTCGGTCACCGAGGTCGAACTGCGCCTCACCGAACACGACGGGGGCGGCGCCGTGCTCGAACTGCGGCACACCTCCCCCGCCGAGACCGTCGACGAGCTCGTGAGCCGGCTGGGCCCCATCGGTCCGATCGGCATCGGAGGCGGCTGGGACCTGGCGCTGGCGGCCCTGGACGGGCTCCTGTCCGACCAGGACTTCGACCTGGCCCGGTGGAAGAACAGCCCGCAGGCCCGGGAGCTCAACGTCCGCAGCCATCAGGCGTGGGGTGCCGAGAGCCAGGCCGT
>JAOPYG010000237.1 GCA_025964685.1 Actinoallomurus sp.
CTGCTGCAACGGGTCGGGCTGGCTGGTGCTGATGATCCAGTCGGCGTTGCCGGCGGTCTCCGCCTTGGTGTTGTCGAACAGGACCCGGTGCGTGGTGGCCGCGGCGGCGGTCACCGTACGGTGGGCCGGCGCGGTGGCGGCGCCGACCCGTGAGCTGACAGCGATGGTCAGGCCCAGCGCGGCAAGCCAGATGACGACTTGCCGGAAACGGCGGGGCAGAACGCGACGCATGGAGCCTCCTGGCGGGAGAGTGGGACAGGCGGTCATAGACCGTCTGTCGCCACAATGAACGCAGAACCGCCTAAAGGCACCTAACCTCCGAAAAATACCGGGTAGCGCGCCAGTGACCGGGCGCGCCCCTAGCCCTCGATGTCGACCGTCCTCGCCATGCGGCGTAGTTCCGGGGACACGTGTGCCATCTCCTCGACCAGCTCTCCCACCAGGTCGTGGGCGGGTCCCTGGTGGCGGAACGACCGCCGGGAGAGGCTCTCGGCCTCCTGCAGCGTCGACTCGGCCTCCCGGAGGTCCATGAGCTGTGCCTGCGCCCGTGCCACGTCGAGCAGGTGGCGGCCGTACATGCCGCTGGGCAGATCCTCGGGGTGCACGCCGCGGGCCGACCGCAGGGCCCGGCCGGGCTCCTGCAGGATCGCGTACGCGTGCGTGGCCAGCATCGCCACCTCGGACGGGCCGAACCTGACGTGGTAGTCGAGGCGGTCGCGGCCGAACCGGCCGGCAGCCGACTGGGCGAGGTCGACGTAGTCGCTGACCGCGCCCGCGCGTGTGCCGGTGACCGCTGCGGCCATCGCGGCCAGTATCAGGCCGCCCCACACGGTCAGCCGGCGGAGTTCGGCGTCGTCCATGAACGGCTCGGTGTCCTCGGCGATCCGTACCGCGTGATCTTCGGACATCCGGGTGAGGTCCTGGTGCAGGAGCGCCGTGGAGTAGGCACCGTGGAGCGCCGTCCACTGAAGCTCGTCGTCGCCGCTCTCCGCGGCCCGGATGGCCTCCTCCGTGGCGAGTGCCGCGAGGTCCGCCTGACCGAGATGGGTCAGCAGGCGAGCGGCCAGGTGCTGCGCCTCGGCGAGCGGTGCCGCGGCCTTCACGCCCACGTTGCGGGACGCGAGACGGGCCTCGCCGATCAGGCCCGGAAGAGTCGTGGCGACACGCGGCAGATCCCCCGACCAGTAGACGCGCCACGCCTCGGCGACGGCGGTGCGTAGCTCGCCCAGGTCGGGAGCCTCGCCCGCGTCATCGGCGTCCATGCCGGGCGTGGACTCCGGCGCGGCCACGGCGTCGCACACCGCCGGGGCGGCGCCGTCGTCCTCCTCGTCGGATCGTCGCCTGCCGAGTAGGCCGGACAGCTCCGCCTTAAGTGCGTCGGCGAGCTTCATGAGCCAGGTGACACGTGCCGTCTGCCGGCGCCCGTGTTCAAGCTTTTCGATCACGTCGGCGCTCACGCCGGACTCGTCCGCGAGCTCGTTGCGGGTCATCGAACGTTCCTGCCGGAGCAGCTTGAGTCGATCACCGATGGTCTTGGCCTCGGACACGAGAACTGCACCCCCCTGCAGCCGATAAATCCCACATTACGGTCAGTCGTCGGGGGAATCACCTCCCCCCGGGACCAGCGGTACGGGGGTGCCTTCTGCCGTCACCGAGGCCCGTGGGTTTTCTTCGCGTGGCCTGGTTTCTTCGGGGGCCCGCTTTCTTCATCACCGACCAGCCTCGCGTGCGCGACCTTGACCGCCACCAGGTCGCCGTTTCCATCGCGACCCAGATAGACGATGCCCATGCCACCCGCCCAGTGCTGGTCGCAGGCCACGTAAGTGATGACTTAATCCGCGGTTGCAGGTGGGTGGACACCGGTGGAGCATCACGTTCGCATGATGCGGCGACGGCGCCTCACGGCTCCGTCAGGTGGAAGGGGCACAGGGCCATGCCGGTCGAGTCGGATGGGCACAGCCGGGGCAATCCCCGCCTGTACGAGCTGTTCGAGCACGCGCCGAAGACGGGCAAGAGCCCCACGGTGTGGGCGTTTCCCGAGTTCGTGGAGTTCCTGAAGGTCGCCGGCCAGCCGGTGCAGGGGCCGTGGCCGCCGCACCAGCGTCCGCGGCCCGACCCGACGGAGGAAGAGTCCGGGCCGGTGGCCGTACCGGATCCGGCGGCGGACACCCGGGCCGCTCCCCAGGCTTCCGACCCAGCTGAACAGTGAGTCCTCTACCCGGAGGTTGGTATGTATCCGTCGCGGTTCCGCTACGAGGCGCCACGCTCGATCGACGATGCGGTCGGCCTGCTGCAGGCCGGGGACGGTGAGGCGAAGGTACTCGCCGGAGGGCAGAGTCTGGTGCCGCTGCTGAAGCTGCGTTTCGCGTCGCCGGAGATGTTGGTCGACATCAACGACCTCCCGGGCCTGGACTACCACCGGGCCGATCCGGACGGCACGATCCGGGTGGGTGCGCTCTGCCGGCACGTCGACCTCGAACGCTCCGCGCTGCTGGCCGACCGGCAGCCGACGATGGCCGCGGCCGCCCCCATGGTCGCCGACCCCATCGTCCGTAACCGCGGCACGCTGGTCGGGTCGCTGTGCCACGCGGACCCGCAGGGCGACTGGGCCTCCGTCGTCACCGCGCTCGGCGGGCACGTCGTCGCGCAGGGGCCGGACGGGCGCCGCACGATCCCGATCGGGGAGTTCGTGAGCGGCCCGTTCCAGAACACGCTCGCCTACGACGAGATCGCCGTGGAGGCGGTGATCCCCGCGCCCGAGGGAACCCCCGCGGGCGGATACCTCAAGCTGGAACGCCGGGTCGGCGACTTCGCCACCGCCGGTACCGCGGTCGCCATCGAGACCTCAGGCGGTGTGGTCACCCGCGCCGGGATCGCGCTGACCGGCGTGGGCGGGTCGACCATCGACGCGGTCGAGGCCGCCCGGGTTCTGGTCGGCCGGCCGCTGGGCGCCGAGGTCATCGCCGAGGCCGCCGCGCTCGCCGCGCAGGCGGCGCAGCCGAAGTCCGACCACCGCGGCAGCGCGAAGTACAAGCGGCACGTGGTGCAGACGTTCGTCGAGCGCATCCTCACGCGCGTCGGCGACACGACGGAGAGGGCGGCCTGAGATGGCACTGTTCGAAGAGATCGCCGCTGAGCCGTCCGAGTCGGTTCCGGTCCGGCGGGTGACGATCAGCGTCAACGGAGAGCGGCGTACGGCCGACATCGAACCCCGGCTGCTGCTGGCCCACCTGCTGCGGCAGGGGCTGAAGCTCACCGGCACGCACATGGGTTGCGACACCACGAACTGCGGTGCTTGCACGGTCCTGTTCGACGGTAAGCCGGTCAAGAGCTGCACCATGCTCGCCGTGCAGGCCGACGGGCATGAGGTCACCACCGTGGAGGGGCTGGGCGGCGCCAGCGAACTGCATCCGGTGCAGGAGAGTTTCAGTGACGAGCACGGCCTGCAGTGCGGGTTCTGTACGCCGGGCATGATGCTGGCCGCCAAGGCCCTGCTCGATGAGGTGCCCGACCCCACCGAGGACGAGGTCCGCTGGGCGCTGTCAGGCAACCTGTGCCGCTGTACCGGTTACCAGAACATCGTGAAGTCGGTCCTCTCGGCCGCGCAGAAGCTGCAGGGGCAGTCCCCCGCGGATGGGAGTTGACGTCGTGACAGCACTGGACGAGATCAAGATCGGCGGGATGGGCGCGCGCCGTCGGCGGGTCGAGGACAGCCGGTTCATCCGCGGTCGCGGCAACTACATCGACGACATCGTGCTGCCCGGCATGCTGCACATGGAGATCCTGCGCAGCCCGCTGGCGCACGCCCGGATCAGGTCCATCGACACCAGCAAGGCCTGGGACATTCCCGGCGTACGGCTCGTGCTCACCGGCGAGATGATGGCGACCCGCAACCTGGCCTGGATGCCGACGCTCTCCTATGACACGCAGGCCGTGCTGGCCACCGACAAGGTGCGCTTCCAGGGCCAGGAGGTCGCCTGCGTGATCGCGGACGATCCCTACATCGCCAAGGACGCCTGCGAGGCGATCGTCGTCGACTACGAGCCGCTGCCGGTGATCGTGAACCCGACGCAGGCGATGGCCGACGACGCGCCGCTGATCCGTGACGACAAGGAGAACCAGCCCGACAACGTCATCTACGACTGGGAGGTCGGTGACAAGGCGGGAACCGACCAGGCCTTCGAGCAGGCCGACCTGGTGTCCAAGATCGACCTGCACTATCCGCGTTCGCACCCGTCGCCGCTGGAGTGCTGCGGGTCGATCGCGGACTTCGACCGATCGACGTCGAAGCTGACGGTGTACATGACCTCGCAGGCGCCGCACATCGTCCGCGCCGCGGTCGCGCTGATCGCCGAGCTGCCCGAGCACATGATCCGCATCATCTCGCCCGACCTCGGTGGCGGCTTCGGCAACAAGGTGCCGGTCTATCCCGGCTACGTCATGTCGATCCTCGCCTCGATCCTGACCGAGCGTCCGGTCAAGTGGATCGAGGACCGGACCGGCAACCTGATCTCCACCGGGTTCGGCCGCGACGTGTACCTGCAGGGCGAGCTGGCGCTGCGCAGCGACGGCAAGATCCTCGGGGTCCGCATGCACACCGACGCCGACCACGGCGCGTTCTTCGGCGACGCGCAGCCGAGCAAGTTCAAGATCGGGCTGATGCACTCGGCGTTCGCCTGCTACGACATTCCGGCCGCGCACCTGACCGCGCGGGGCATGTACACCAACAAGGCGCCGGGCGGCGTCGCCTACCGGTGCTCGTTCCGGGTCACCGAGGCGATGTTCTTCCAGGAGCGCATGGTCCAGGCCGC
>JAOPYG010000289.1 GCA_025964685.1 Actinoallomurus sp.
GGTCCTGTCCGCGCACCTGACCGGCCCCGGCGCGCGGTGGCTGGATGCGACAGCCGAGCTGGTCGCCGCCGACGCCGGCGCCATCCGCGGCTTGTTCCCCTCGGCCGGGCGACACTGCGGGCGCGCCTTCCTCGACCCGGCACGGGACCCGTACGGCTGGACGGTCGACGACGCCGCACGCGTCCTCCTGCTGACGCGTCTGCCACTGAGCGGCCCGGCCCTCACGCACGAGGTCGGCGACCTGTACCGGTACGGCGACGCCGCGGAGAAGCGCGGTGTGCTGCGCGGGCTGGCCCTCCTCGACGTCGGCGACGCCGCCCTGCCGCTCGTGCACGACGCGCTGCGGACCAACGACACCCGCCTGGTCGCCGCCGCCCTCGGGCCGTACGGCGCGGCGCACCTTGACGCCCATGCGTACCGGCACGGGCTGCTCAAGTGCGTGTTCACCGGCGTTCCGCTGGCCGAGGTGTCCGGGCTGCCCGAGCGCCGGGACGCGGAGCTGGCCCGCATGTTCGCCGCGTTCGCGCGCGAGCGGTTCGCGGCCGGGCGGCCCGTGCCGGCAGACGTATGGCTCGTCACCGACCAACAGGAGGACTGAGGTGCGCATCTTCGATCCGCACATCCACATGACCTCGCGGACCACCGACGACTACGAGGCGATGTACGAGGCAGGGGTCCGTGCCCTGGTCGAGCCGGCGTTCTGGCTGGGTCAGCCCCGAACCTCGGTGGGCAGCTTCACCGACTACTTCGACGGCCTCGTCGGCTGGGAACCGTTCCGTGCCGGGCAGTTCGGGATCCGTCACCACTGCACGATCGCGCTCAACCCGAAGGAGGCGGGCGACCCACGCTGCCGCGAGGTGCTCGACGTGCTGCCACGTTATCTGGCCAAGGACGGCGTGGTAGCGGTCGGTGAGGTCGGCTACGACGCGATGACGCCCGAGGAGGATGAGGTGTTCGCCGAGCAGCTGCGACTCGCCGTCGAGCACGACCTGCCGGTCCTCGTGCACACGCCGCACCGCGACAAGGCAGCGGGAACGCGGCGTTCACTCGACGTGATCCGTGAGTCCGGCATCCCGCCTGAACGGGTCGTCATCGACCATCTGAACGAGGTGACGGTCGGGCTGGTGCGCGACTCCGGGTGCTGGATGGGGTTCTCGATCTACCCCGACACGAAGATGGATGAGGAGCGCATGGTGCGCATCCTCATCGCGTACGGCACCGAACGGATGCTGGTGAACTCCGCCGCCGATTGGGGCCGCAGCGATCCGCTGAAGACGGCGAAGACCGGCATGGCGATGCTGGCGGGAGGCTTCGGCGCCGACGACGTCGATCAGGTGCTGTGGCGCAACCCCGTCGCCTTCTACGGGCAGAGCAAGCGGCTGGACCTCGGCGGTGTCGACCCGGGAGCCGTGGAGGCGTCCGCGACGTTCGCCGGCAACTCGGTGCTGCGCGGCGCACCGCGGGAGCGATGACATGCGCTTCCGCCATCCCGACGGGACGATCGTGCACCTCGCCTACTGCACGAACGTGCACCCGGCCGAAGACCTCGACGGCGTCCTCGACCAGCTCGCGCGCTACGCCGAGCCGGTGCGCGAGCGGCTCGGCGTCGCCTCCCTCGGGCTGGGCCTGTGGCTCGCGGCCGATGTCGCACGGGCGCTCGCCGACGACGCGGCGCTCACGAGGCTGCGCGGCGAACTCGCGGCGCGCGGCCTCGAGGTGGTCACGCTCAACGGCTTCCCGTACCGCGCCTTCCACGCCCCCGTGGTGAAACGAGGCGTGTACGTACCGGACTGGTCAGAGCGGGCCCGGCTGGACTACACGCTGGACCTGGCCCACGTGCTTGCGCAGCTCCTGCCGGACGACGCGGCGCGGGGCAGCATCTCGACGCTGCCGCTCGGTTGGCGCACCCCTTGGCCCGCCGAACGCGACGATGCCGCACGGCGGCAGTTCGACCTGCTGGCACGGGAGCTTGCACGGCTCGACCGGCCGGTGCGCGCCGCGGTCGAGCCCGAGCCGGGCTGCGTCATCGAGACGACCGGCCGCCTACGGCGCACGCTGGCCCAGGTCGACACCGACTGGATCGGAAGCTGCCTTGACCTGTGCCACCTCGCGGTGGCCTTCGAGGACCCGCCGGCCGCCGTGGCGGCGGCGTCACCAGTGGTCAAGGCGCAGGTGTCCTGCGCCCTGCAGGCCGACGACCCGGGCTCGGCGGAGACCCGCCGGGCGCTCGGGGCGTTCGCCGAGCCGCGGTTCCTGCACCAGACCCGGTCGGCGGACGGCCGCGCCTGGGACGACCTCGACGAGGCGCTGACCGCCGGTGACCCGGGTCCGTGGCGGGTGCACTTCCACATCCCCCTGCACGCCAAGCCCGAGCCGCCCCTCACGACCGCGCACGACACCCTGCTCGACACGCTCGGGGTCCTGCTCGGCGGCGCGGCCGCACTCGTCGACCACCTGGAGGTCGAGACCTACACGTGGGACGTGCTTCCCGCCGCGCACCGGCCTGGCGGGAATAACGCGATCGTCGACGGCATCGCCGACGAACTGGATTGGACGCGCGACCAGCTACTCGCCCTCGGGCTTCGTGAGGTGACCGCATGAACCACGACCGCCGGCCGGTCCTCGTCCTCGACGTTGTCGGCCTGACCCCCCGCCTGCTCCCCCACATGCCGAACGTCAGCGCGGTGGGCACGGCCGGGTTCACCGCCGCGCTCGACACCGTGTTCCCCGCCGTCACCTGCTCTGTGCAGTCGACGCTGCTCACCGGGGTGCCACCGCGCGACCACGGGATCGTCGGCAACGGCTGGTACTTCCGTGAGCTCGGCGAGGTCTTCCTGTGGCGCCAGCACAACGCCCTGGTCGGGGGCGAGAAGGTCTGGGACGCGGCACGCCGTCGGTCGCCCGGTTACCAGGTGGCCAACGTGTGCTGGTGGTACGCCATGGGCGCCGGCACAGAACACCTCGTCACGCCTCGCCCGATCTACCACGCCGACGGCCGCAAGTCGCCGGACTGCTACACCCGCCCGCCGGAGCTGCACGACGAGCTGACCGCCGAACTGGGCCCCTTCCCGCTGTTCTCCTACTGGGGGCCGACCGCGTCGATCGCATCGTCGCGCTGGATCATCGCGGCGGCGCAGCGGATCCTCGCCGCGAAGAACCCCGACCTCACGCTCGTCTACGTCCCGCACCTGGACTACGACCTCCAGCGGTACGGCCCGGACGGGCCCGAGGCGGCCGCCGCCGCGCGGGAGGTGGACGCCGCGCTCGCCCCGCTGCTCGACGCCGCGCGGGAGCGCGACGCTGCCGTCGTCGTGCTGAGCGAGTACGGCATCACCGCGGCGCGCCGCCCCGTGGACATCAACCGCGCGCTGCGGCGCGAGGGCCTGCTGAGCGTCCACACGCAGGTCGGCATGGAGTATCTGGACCCGTGGACCTCACGTGCGTTCGCCGTCGCCGACCATCAGGCCGCCCATGTCTACGTCGCCGATCCCGCCGATGTCCCGCGCGTACGCGACATCGTCGCGGCGCTGCCGGGCGTCGCCGAGGTACTGGACGACGCGGGCAAGGCGGCCTACGCGATCGACCATCCGCGGGCCGGTGAGCTGATCGCGGTGGCCGAGCCGGACGCCTGGTTCACCTATTATTACTGGCTCGACGAGGCGCGGGCGCCGGACTTCGCGCGGACTGTGGAGATCCATCGCAAGCCCGGCTACGACCCTGCGGAGCTGTTCTTCGACCCCGCCGACCGTGCGGTGAAACTGCGGGCCGCCGTGGCGCTGGGTGCCAAGAAGCTCGGCCTGCGATCGACGCTTTCGGTCGTCTCACTCGACCCGTCCTGCGTCCGCGGCAGCCATGGCCGGTTGCCCGACACCCGCGACGACGGCCCCGTCCTGCTCTGCTCCGACCCGGATCACGGGCGAGAGACCTACGCGGCGGCCGAGGTGAAGGACCTCCTGCTACGGCTGAGCGGCCTGCCGCGCGACGTCGCACACCTGACTCACTGATCACGACTGCTGGAGGAACCATGCCGCGACCGATCACCCTCTTCACCGGTCAGTGGGCCGACCTTCCGTTCGAGGAGGTGTGCCGGCTCGCCTCCGGGTGGGGCTATGACGGCCTGGAGATCGCCTGCTGGGGCGACCACTTCGAGGTCGACCGGGCCCTCGCCGACGACGCGTACGTGCGGGGCCGGCTCGACGTCTTGGAAAAGCACGGCCTGAGGGTCTGGGCGATCTCCAACCACCTGGTCGGGCAGGCCGTCTGCGACAACCCCATCGACGAGCGGCACAAGGGCATCCTGCCGGGCCGGATCTGGGGCGACGGCGACGCCGAAGGCGTCCGCCGGCGTGCCGCCGAGGAGATGAAGGACACCGCGCGGGCCGCCGCCCTGCTCGGCGTACCGACCGTCGTGGGGTTCACCGGCTCGCCGATCTGGCACACCGTCGCGATGTTCCCGCCGGTCCCCTCGTCCATGATCGAGGCGGGGTACCGGGAGTTCGCCGACCGCTGG
>JAOPYG010000319.1 GCA_025964685.1 Actinoallomurus sp.
CGTCCCCTTCCTGTGCCACTACCGCCGGGGCGCCGACATCAGCAGCGAAGGCCCCTACCTTGAGATCGTCAGATATCTGCGCAGCCACAGCCGCCAGATGGTGGAGAGGACCTTCGCCACACTCAACTACTTCGACGGCGTCCACTTCGCAAGCCGCGCTTGCGCCCCTGCCTTGTTCAGCGTCGGCCTCATGGATCCCATCTGCCCGCCCTCCACCGTCTACGCGGCATACCATCACTACGCCGGCCCACGGGAGATGACCGTGTGGCAGTTCGCCGACCACGGTGGTGGGTATGGCTCGACACCTGCCGTGCAGCTCTCGTGGCTCCACAAGCAGGGGCTCGCATCGACCCCACGGTCCACTTGACTTAGGCACCCGCGGATCTCCTGCTCGCACTCAGCCTCAGCGACTCCGTCGCTCTCCTGGCTCGCGACCATGAGGTGAGCAGGAAACCGCAGGCCATCGATACGGCGATCCTGGTGGCCGGGCCCTTTCGAGCAGCCCGTCACGTCATGTGGCCTGTCCCTCTCATGGCTCCCTTTGTGTCAAGGCGTTGCCGGGAGCCCGGGGTCAGGCTGGCTGATGGCGGGTCCGGGACGTGGCTTGTCCGAAGAGCCGATGTCCGGGGTCAGGTCGGTCACGCTGGATTGCAGAGTCGTCGATGGTCCCGGTCTTGCGGGCGCGGGCCGACACAACCCAGCGTCGTGAGCCCGACGCGCGTCCGGCACCCGACTTCACGGCCCGGTATTGACGCCCTTTAGGGAACAGCCCACGGCCAGTGTCTCAGTGTGCAGCGTCGTACCGCTCGACGACCAAGGCCGGGATTCGGCCACGGTCGCTCAGCTTGATTCCCTGCGCTTTCGCCCACGCTCGGATCTCTGCGCTTCGTACACGGGATTTCGCGCTACGGGAACCGGCGCCACGGCGGCGTGGAGGATCCAGTTTACGCGCCCTAGCCACAAACGGCTGGAGGGATGCACGAAGCCACCCGGCATTTACGGCACTCAGGTCGATCTCAAAGCTATTCCTGTCGAGTGCGAACTGCACAGTTTCATCGGCTTTGCCGCCGTCGAGATCGTCGACAAGAAATCTCTCCACCTTTTGCGCCATCACAATCCTTGTTGCATCTCAAGACCGTGGCGAGAGTACCGACGTCTCATGCGTCACCGTTCTGGCCGTTGTGGGCAGCGTCCTTCATAGGTCGCGCTGCGGTGTCGGCCCGGCACACGAAGGTGTACAACTCCTGGGCTCTTCCCAGGAACAGGCCGACCTCGCAACTGGCGCCGCGCTGATTCTCAAGTTGCTGGTACGCCGCGGCCAGTCGCCGATGCAGATCCGCCGGCTCATCACCGGCCACGGCCAGCCAGACCATGATCGGATCAGCGTTGATGATGACTGCGGCCGGCTCACTGGGGTTGGAGGTGATCGCGCTGGCCATCCGCAAAGCATGCGCGGCGATGGCTTCCGCCGATGCCGGATCCTCTGGCTTTTCGGTCATGTCAGCCTCCACACAGGTGTCGGGGAATTGCGGGCACCGTTAGGGGACGGGCCTGCCCATCGAGCAATGTCAAGGTCAGGGCGCGCCGCCGCGCATCTGATGCAATCTGGTGGCATGGACCATCCGAGCGGTCACCGGACCAGCCACCGTTGGGGCCTCTTCCTCCCGCCGGCGGCTTGAGCCGGGAGGCAGACCAGCCATCATGCGAGGATCGCGGCATTGAGGCACAGCAGGCGCAAGTGCCTCAACCGTTAAAGCGCCGCACCGACCGGATACGTCACCGTCCAGCGGTCCTCGGCTGAGTTCCGGGTCGCGTAAGTGGCATCATCGCCGCGGCCTCGCGGTCGATGGTTCGGTGCCGACTACGGGAACCGACGTGCTGACTTGGGGCTGATCTGTACAGCGATCAGCCTGCCCTCCCTGCCTGGTGACCGGGCGCCTGTTCAGGGCAGGTGAATCTGTCGACCCTGAACGGGTTCCGACCGCGCTCGTTCGCCGCATCCACCCGAAAAGGCCGCGAAGCTGTGATCAGCGTGTGGTCGAGCAGGGCTCGACCGCGCAGGTGATCGGCGGCGAAGGCTGGATCGGTGGCGGCCAGGCTCATCCGGCCTGGGCGTAACACTGCGCGTCTCCGTGGCGCTGTTGGTCGTACTGCGATCTTGCCCTGGAGGCTTGGCACCGTCAAAGTACGCACCCGCAGCGCGGCGACCGGCACATGGTCCGCCTGGCGACCAGTCACCGTCGACAACGACGACGTTCCCGACAGCACGCCGCCCTCGACACCGTCGCCAGGGTCGCCGCGTGGAAACTCGGTCTCGACGGCAGCGACCCGACCGGCACCACGACCCTCACCGAAGGCGTCAAAGACGGCAACTTCGCGTACGGGTCCCCGGTCACCTGCAAAACGATCTCCGGGCACCGTGACGCGAACAGCACCGCCTGCCCCGGGCTGATCTACGACAAGCTTCCCGCCATCCGCACCACCGCGGACCAGTGGACGAAGCCCGCCGACCTGACCTCCACCTCGGTCACCGGCGCCACGAAGGTGAACAGCACCTCCTACACCAAGGGAACGGTCACCCTCGGCTGGCGGCCCGCCGCCCTCTCCGTACGGACCGGCACGGTCAGCTCGACCAAGATTCCCGTCAACCTCCCGATCGGTGGCGCTGATCGACAAACGCACCACGACGTCAGGCAAGCCCTACGTCTACGTCGATGGCCTCTACGCGGCCATCGTCGACACGCGGGCGTCCGCCGGCCTCTACCGGCAGGTCCAGTGGACGCGGGCCTGGAGCACCAGCACCCGCCACACCGTCAAAATCAAGGTCGCAGGAACCTCAGGCCGCCCCACGATCGCCCTCGACGGCCTCGCCTACATGGGTTGAGCGAACAGGAAGACCGCAGCCCACAGACCGGCCCTGCGCCGGGTCCTGGGCCGCGGCTACGCATATGCGATCTTTCGTCCTATGGCGCATCATGTCGCGGGTGAGTCATGCAGAGGAGCTCGACCACCCACCCTGGCCGGCCAGCGGTACGTCGTGGCCAGTAGATCTCGACGGGGCTCTACGGGCCGCACGTAACGGCGACGAAGACGCATTCCGCACGCTGTACCGGCAGATCCAGCCCCGGCTGCTGCGGTACGCACGCACGCTGGTCGGCGACGAGGCCGAAGACGTCACCTCAGAGGCATGGCTGCACATCGCCAAGGACATCGCCACCTTCGACGGCGACATCGACGGCTTCCGAGGCTGGACAGCGACCATCGCACGCCACCGCGCGCTCGACCACCTGCGCTACCGCAAGCGCCGCCCAGTCGAAAACACGCCGGTCAGCGAGTTCCCCGAACTGCGCGCCGCCGACGACACCGAAAAGACGGC
>JAOPYG010000345.1 GCA_025964685.1 Actinoallomurus sp.
AACGGCATGGGCGGCACCCCGCTGATGGAGCTGTACGGCGCGTACGCGGCGGCGGAGAAGTGGCTGATCGGGCACGGGGCGAACGTCTCGCGCCGCCTGGTGGGCAACTACGTGACGAGTCTGGACATGGCCGGTTGCATGATCTCGGTGTGCCGGCTGACGCCGCAGCTCGCCGAGCTGTGGGACGCGCCGGTGGAGACACCCGGCCTGCGGTGGGGGCGCTGATGGACGCGCGCCGGTGGATCGAACGCTTTTCCGAACTCGTCACGGCCGACGCGGAGCGCCTGACCAGGCTCGACTCGGCGATCGGCGACGGTGATCACGGCACCAACCTGGACCGCGGCCTGCGCGCCGCCGTCACCGCGCTGGACGCGGACCTGCCGCCCGGCAAGGTGCTCATGACGGCCGGGCGGTCCCTGGTGTCCAAGACCGGCGGAGCGTCCGGGCCGCTGTACGGGACGGCGTTGCGCCGTGCCGGCAAGGCGATCGGGGACGCCTCCGAGCTGGGCGCCACCGAGCTGGGCACGGCCCTGCGCGCCGCGCTGGAGGCCGTGAAGGAGCTGGGCAAGGCCGAAGAGGGCGACAAGACCATGGTCGACGCCCTCACCCCGGCGGTCGCCGCGTACGAGGCGGCGTCCGGCGAGGGGGTCCCGGCGGCCGCGCGTGCCGCCCTGGACGCCGCCGAGAAGGGCGCCGAGGCGACCGTGCCCCTGCAGGCCCGCAAGGGCCGGGCCAGCTACCTTGGGCCGCGCAGCGTGGGCCATCTGGACCCCGGCGCGGCCTCGACCGTCCTGCTCTTCCGCGCTCTGGCCGACGTGGCCGACTGATCCGAAGGGACTCGCATGGCCAACGTGGGGATCGTGCTGATCTCGCACAGCCGCGCGCTCGCCGAGGGGGCCGCCGAGCTCGCCCGGCAGATGGGCGTCGGCGAGGTGGCGGTCGAGCCGGCCGGCGGCACCGAGGACGGCGGGCTGGGCACCAGCATCGAACTGCTGGAGTCGGCCGTGCGCGCGGCCGATGAGGGCGCCGGAGTCGTACTGATCGCCGACCTCGGCAGCTCTGTGCTGACCGCTAAGACCTTCCTGGAGGACTGGGAGGAGGCCGGGACCGAGGTGGTGCTGGCCGACGCGCCGTTCGTGGAGGGCGCGGTGGCCGCGGCGTCGGCGTCGGCCGGAGGTGTGGGCGTCGCGGACGTCACGAAAGCGGCCGGTGAGGCGTACGACTTCCGCAAGACCTGACTCCCGGGTGCGGGCAGGTTTACGGGCGGCAGGCCACGGGTTGTCGTCCACAGGCCGTAGGCTTCTTTGAGTGTCCACGCTCGTAAACCATCCCCTCCTCGACGGCCTCAACGACGCCCAGCGCGCGGCGGTCGTGCACCGAGGCGGCCCCCTGCTGATCGTCGCCGGAGCCGGCTCGGGCAAGACCCGCGTGCTCACCCACCGCATCGCCCACCTCCTCGGCGAGCGCGGCGCCCAGCCCGGTGAGATCCTCGCGATCACTTTCACCAACAAGGCGGCCGGGGAGATGCGCGAACGCGTCGAGGCGCTCGTCGGCAACCGCTCCCGCGCCATGTGGGTGATGACGTTCCACTCCGCGTGCGTGCGCATCCTGCGCCGCGAGGCCAAGCGGCTCGGTTTCCCCAGCGGGTTCTCCATCTACGACCAGGCCGACTCCCACCGGCTGATGGCGCTGGTCTGCCGGGAGCTCGACCTGGACCCCAAGCGTTACCCGCCACGCGGATTCTCCGCCCAGGTCTCCAACCTGAAGAACGAGCTGATCGACTACGAGACCTTCCGCGGCCAGGCGTCGACGCACATGGAAAAGACGCTCGCGGAGGCGTACGAGACCTACCAGGCACGGCTCCAGCAGGCCGGCGCGCTCGACTTCGACGATCTGATCATGACGACCGTCAACCTCCTGCAGGCCTTCCCGGACGTCGCCGAGCACTACCGGCGGCGCTTCCGGCACGTGCTCGTGGACGAATACCAGGACACCAACCACGCGCAGTACGTCCTGGTCCGCGAGCTGGTCGGGCAGCAGGGCGACGACGGTGACCTGCCGCCGGCCGAGCTGTGCGTCGTGGGCGACGCCGACCAGTCGATCTACGCCTTCCGCGGCGCGACGATCCGCAACATCCTGGAGTTCGAGCGCGACTACCCGGACGCGAGCGTCATCCTGCTGGAGCAGAACTACCGCTCGACGCAGACGATCCTGTCCGCTGCCAACGCGGTGATCGAGCGCAACGCCGACCGCAAACCCAAACGGCTGTGGTCCGACCAGGGCGACGGCCCCCAGGTCACCGGCTACGTCGCCGACAACGAGCACGACGAGGCGGCGTTCGTCGCGCAGGAGATCGACCGGCTGACCGACGACGAGGAGATCAAGCCGGGCCAGGTCGCGATCTTCTACCGCACCAACGCGCAGTCCCGTGTCTTCGAAGAGGTCTTCATCCGTGTCGGCCTGCCGTACAAGGTCGTCGGGGGCGTCCGCTTCTACGAGCGCAAGGAGATCCGCGACCTGCTCGCCTATCTCCGGGTCCTGGGCAACCCCGAAGACACCGTGAGCCTCCGCCGCATCCTCAACGTCCCCAAGCGGGGCATCGGCGACCGCGCCGAGGCGTGCGTCGAGGCGCTCGCCGGCCGGGAGCGCATCTCGTTCTGGCAGGCGCTGCGGCGGGCCGAGGAGGCACCGGCCATCGCCAGCCGCTCGCTCAACCAGATCAAGGACTTCGTCGCGCTTCTGGACGAGCTGGGCGCCATGGTGGAGACCTCCACGCCGGCCGAGCTCGTCGAGGCCATCCTGACCAAGAGCGGCTACCTCGCTGAGCTGGAGGCCTCCCGCGACCCGCAGGACGAGACCCGCGTCGAGAACCTCCGCGAGATGGAGTCGGTCGCGGCCGAGTTCGAGGAGCGCCTGGCGATGGGTCTTCTGGACGACGGCGGCGAGGTACGGGAGCGCCCCGCCGAGGGGCGGCTCGTCGAGTTCCTGGAGCAGGTCGCCCTCGTTGCCGACGCCGACCAGATCCCCGGCGGGCAGAGCGGCGTCGTCCCTCCCGGCCAGCGCAGCCCCGAGGGTGGCGACGGCGTGGTCACGCTGATGACCCTGCACACCGCCAAGGGCCTGGAGTTCCCCGTCGTCTTCCTCACCGGCATGGAAGACGGCGTCTTCCCGCACCTGCGCTCGCTCGGCGACCCCAAGCA
>JAOPYG010000405.1 GCA_025964685.1 Actinoallomurus sp.
CCTTGCCCTCGCCGCTGCTTGCCGCCACGCGGACCTCCGGCTCTATCATCCCGCAGTGATCCACCAAGGGGGTTTGACGGAATTACACCGCAGGTGTTCAAGCAGCACGGTAGGTCGCGGCCAGACGAGGGTCAACGTCCGCCCTCGGCGCGTCGCACGCGACTGCAAACCGTTACGACATCTCCAAATCGGCACAGTCGCTGCCATTTGGGCATCTGCCCACGTACCACCGGCCCTTGCTCACGAGGCTATGCCTCGCTTCGCTGAAAAGAAAGTTTCCCGATTCGTTGCTTCCCGAGCGCTCGGGGAACGAATCCGCCCCGGCGCGGCACATCGGCACCGCCGACCGGAGGCATGGATCATCACGCACTGTGACGGGATGACCGCGATGTCGTGCTGGTCAGGGGCGCCCGGCGGACGCCGTGGGCGCGGTCGGTGACCGCACCGGCTCAGGTGGCGCGGCCGAAGTCCTCGGGCGAGATCGTGTCGAGGAACTCGCGGAACTTCTCCACCTCGTCCTCCTGCTCGTCCGGGATCGCCACGCCGGCCTCCTCCAGGACGTCCTCACTGGCGAAGATCGACGCACCGGTGCGCAGCGCGAGCGCGATCGAGTCCGAGGGCCGCGCGCTCACCTCGACGCCGTTGGAAAAGACCAGGTCGGCGAAGAAGATGCCCTCGCGCAGGGCGGTGATGTTGACCGTGCGCAGCTGGACCTCGAAGGCGTCCAGAACGTCACGGAAGAGATCGTGCGTGAGCGGCCGGGCGGGCAACACACCCTGCTGGGCGAAGGCGATCGCGGTGGCCTCCACGGCCCCGATCCAGATGGGCAGGTATCGGTCCCCGTCCGTCTCCTTCAGCAGCACGATGGGCTGGTTGGAGGGCATCTCGACCCGTACGCCGACGACCTCCATCTGCTTCACTGCGGCTCCCTGCTGAGACGGCTTCCCGAAACCCTTTAGCCCAACGTACACCCCGGCCGGGCCCGTCCGGGGCGCCCCGGAAGGCCGGAGCGGGACCGTCCACGGGTGGTCCGGGGCACGCTGAGCCGCCCGAAACTTCGGCGACGAGCAGGGATCTCCGCCGATCACGATCTTGGCCATCGCGGACGCGGCGCCGCACCGCGGAACGAACATCGCTCGTGTGGCGAACACCGGCCGACTCATGAACCGGATGCGGGGCGAAACGTTGGAGGCGCACCGGCTCGCCAGGGGGCACTCCCCCGGCGTCGTCACGGGTCCAGCGCCGCGCGCAGTCCCGCGGACACCAGTGCCGCGTGCAGCTTGACCGACAGCGACGCGATCTCCCTGGCGGTCTCTTCCGCACGCGCGTGCGCACCCGGGCTCCGCTGGCGCAACGTCGGAGCGACGGCCGCCTCGATCAGGCCGATCTCGCGGTCTGCCGCGGCCTTGACCGCCCTCAGGTGGCGGCCCTCGAAGCCGAACGAGCGCAGCGCGGCCGCCGCGCGCGCCACCGTCAGCGCGTCACGGTCGTACCGGCTGCCGACCCTGCTGATGAGCCCGAACTCCTCCAGCTCGAGCAGGACCTCCGGGTCGACGCCTGCGACGTCGAGGAGCTGCCGGCGCGTGAGCCGGACGTCACCGGCGTCCTCGTACACGCTGTCGGTGGCGACCAGCCCTCGCGGCGAACGGCGACGCGCTTCGAGCGGAGGCGGGGCCAGACCGTCGTCGACCGCGTCGAGCTGCTCCTTGATGACCCGCAGCGGCAGATAGTGGTCGCGCTGCGCGGCCAGGATGAACCGCAACCGTTCGACGTCCGCGTGGGCGAACTTGCGGTAGCCGGACGGGCTGCGCTCCGGCTCGATCAGCCCCTCCGACTCGAGGAAGCGGATCTTCGAGACGGTGATGTCCGGGAACTCCGCCGCCAGGAGCCCGAGGACCTCCCCGATCGTCATGGAGGCGCGGGCGGCCGACGTGCTCATGGGCGCACCCGACCCTGGGCACCCCCGAGGAAGCGGCGGCCCCGGAAGACGCGGCCTCGGCGCACCTCGCAGAAGCGCGCCTCCAGCGCCCTCACAGCCCTCCTGGAGGCCGGCCGTCGCCCCTTCCCTGAGCGGCGTGGTGCGGGTTCACCTGGGGGTTGGTGAGGAACACCAGGCGGAACTTGCCGACCTGGACCTCATCGCCGCCGGAGAGTCCCGCCTCGTCGATCCGCTCACGGTTGACGTAGGTGCCGTTGAGGCTGCCCACATCGCGCACCGAGAACTGCGCGCCGCGACGGTAGAACTCGGCGTGCCGACGGGACACGGTCACGTCGTCGAGGAAGATGTCGCTCTCGGGGTGGCGCCCGGCAGTGGTGGTTTCGCTGTCGAGGAGGAACCTGCTCCCGGCGTTCGGCCCTCGCTTGACGACTAGGAGCGCGGTGTTCGGCGGGAGGGCCTCGACCCCGGCCTGGTCAGCCGGCAGTTCGTCGCCCGGCTCGCTCTCGGCGGCCTCGACCGCGCCCAGCGAAATCGTCGAATCGATGGGCTCGCTGCTGACCGGCGGAACACTCCGGGTCAGTGGCGTACCGCAATTCGAGCAGAAGCGGGCATCATCCGGATTGGCGTGACCGCACTGCGTGCAGTAGACGCTCGGCATTTATGGGCTCGGCCTCCTACCTATGCCTCGGGTGTGCCTGTGGCACCGTACGGCGCGGAAGTCGAGCACTGACGGGCCTTCTCGGCACCGTACATCCGACCGGTCCCCAGCACACGATCCCCCTTCGAGCGCCCTCGGCATGACGCCCGTTTTCGTCCCTCACCCGCCACAACGACGGTTGCCGAAACCTACGCGGCAATGCCCGAAGGGTCAACCACGACAGGCATCGCAGCTCTCAAGCTACCGTCGGCGCCGATCCCCGGTCCACGCCGCCGCGCGGGCGAACAACCGGACGAAAAGCGCTCTACCCAAGAAGTGAATAAAGACACCGCCTATGATGATCTTACCGCTTGAATGGTGATTTTCTGCCGCTGCGCGACCACCCCTTCGGCACCGCTGTTGTGCAACGTCCGCAGGACGCCTCCGGGGATGTTCAGCGCCGTGGCGAGCGTGTGCGGGTCGCCGATGGCGAGGAAACGGTACGGCCGCGTCAGCCGATGCCCGTCGGCCATGACGCCGCCTCCGCTCGCGTCGCTGAAGTAGGTGCTCACCGCGACGCGCACGTCGCCGACCTGCACGACCTCGGCTCCGGCGTCGCGCAGCTCCTCCAGCGTGTCGAGGAGGGAGGCGGCGCGCACACGGCCCTGCGGGTCGTTGATGCTCAGGTCGATCCCGGGCCCGGTCGCGGGCAGCGTGCCGGCCAGGATGCCGTACGTCTCCGCTCGCCGGCGGGCGTCCACGAGGGCGGCCTGTCCCTGCGTGTCGCGCTCCAGCCCCGCCTTGGTGCCGTCCAGGTCGCGGATGTCGGACCGCAGCCGGTCCGACCGCTGGGAGAGGTCACCGAGGATCCCGACGAGCTCGTCCTGGCGCGCGGTCGCGAACTTGGTGTCCCCGTCGTTGGAGCGCATCTGGGCCGCGACGGCGAAGCCGAGCACGGCGCAGAGCACGGCCACGATGAGCTGTCCGCGGTTGAGGCGCGGCCGCAGCAGCCCCTTGCGCTGGGCTTCGCTCATGCCTGGAACAGCTTTCGCCGGATCGCCGCGACGTTGGAGAAGATGCGGATGCCGAGCACCACCACGACGCCGGTGGACAGTTGCGAGCCCACGCCGAGCTGGTCGCCGAAGAACACGATGAGCGCCGCGATGATCGTGTTGCTCAGGAACGACACGACGAACACCTTGTCGTCGAACACGCCGTCGAGCCGGGCACGCAGGCCGCCGAACATGGCGTCGAGCGCGGCCACGATCGCGATCGGCAGGTACGGCTGCAGCCACAGCGGCACCCCGGGATGGACGACGAAGCCGAGAACGACTCCGGCGGCGAGGCCGATCAGCGCGATCACTTGGGGGTCCCCTCCGTCCGCGCGTAGCGGAGGCGCAGTGCGGGCGCCGCGGGCAGGCGCACGTCGTCCTCCTGGCGGATGTCATAGCGGATGCCGAACGTGGCCTTGAGAGTACGGAAGGCGCGGCCCGCCGGGGAACCGGCGAAGGCAGTATCCAGGCCATGGCCGCCGAGCGCCGTCACGGTGTACGGAGGCGACAGCGGCCGGTAGTCGACGAGGATGGCGTCACCGGCGGAACGGATCGCGGTCGTCGCGGTCATCCGCTGGCCGTTGACCGCGACCGCCGTCGCCCCCGCGGCCCAGAGCCCGTTGACCAGCCGCTGCAGATCCTGGTCGTAGATGTGGCCGTCCTGCTGTGCAGCCGCGCCACCGGACGTACGCGCGTCGTCCACGGTGACGATCGCCGCGGACCCGCGGACCGACGCGGCCGCGGCCGCATCGGCGGCGCGGTCCAGCTCCCGGCGTGCGTCCTGCCCGGCGTCGCTGCGCGCCAGGGCCGATCGGCGCAGCGCCTCGGTCCGCCTCTGCAGCGTGCCGGCCTGCCGCTGCAGCGCGTCCGTCTCGGCGGTACGGCTGCGGATCTGGCCGATGAGAGCGTTGCGCTGCCGCTCGGCGACCGGCGCGCCACGGCGCACCTGGATGACGGCGACGGCGCCCAGCAGCCCCAGCAGCACCGTCGCGGCGAGCAGCCGGGACACGCGGCCGGTGCGGCTCCTCCGGTCACCGGACGCGGCCCGCCGCGCCGCGGCGGCCTCGTACCCGGGGTCCAGGCCGGAGCCGGACAACAGGTCGGCGAGCAGCGACATCGAGGCGTCCGGCCGGTCCCACCGCCTCTTCACTCCCTGTTCGCTCATCCGTCCCATTGTGGCAAGCCCGCACCACTGACCGGACCAGCTCTGCGAGCAGGGAGCCGCGGGCGGGAAATCGGGTGGATCTTTGCCGGGTCGCCGGAGCCGGGCTCCTGGCGCACCGTCACCGACTTCCCGCTGGGCGACGGGCGGTCTCGTCCGGGGTGAACTCACAGGGAACTCTCAGCGGACCCGCACGCATCCCCCAGGAGGCGGCGATGGACTGTACGCCGCGACACGCTCCGATGATGGGGGTCATCGATGGGACAGACGGGGAGAGCTCCGCTCCTGCGGCTTCCGATCAGCGGCTGGACCGTACGGCTCGGACGCGGCGCCGACGACCGTGCGGCGCTGGAGGTGTACGAGGGCTGCCGGATGGCCGACGTGTGCGTCGCCACTCCGGTGTCGGTGTCGGTCCTGCGCGGCGCCTGGCGTAACCCTCGCGGCGGCGCTCCGTGGGCGCTGGCGTGGGGGCAGCTGCCCGGCGGGGCCTCCTCGGTCTCCGCGCGGTTCGCCGGGGGCGGGCGCAACGCCGCGGTCCGTGACATCCCGGCGGTCGTGCTCGAGGGCATCTACTGGGTGGCCGAGGCGGCGGGCGGCTTCGCGGGCGTGACCGTGCACGCGGGACCGGTCCTCGTCTCCGGCCGGCTGCGCCGCGCCCGCGCACGCTGACCCACCGACCTCAGGGGCGGCGCTGGGCCGCCAGGGCCTCGACGGCACGCGCGACCTCGGCCGGCGAGGAGATCATCGTCAGATGCCGCGCGCCCGGGATCAGCGTCGGCGGCGGGGCTCCGATGCGCCGCGCCGTGTCGGCCGCGGACGTACTGGCGAACACATGGTCCTCGGCTCCGAACACGACCGCCTTGGGCAGCGCGGCTCCGCTCAGCCGTGCCAGGCGGCTCGTGGAGAGGCCCGCGACGCCGTACCGCAGCGAACCCCACACGCCCGCCTCTGCCCCGGCGACCTCGTACGGCCGGCGCCACAGGTCCACTCCGGCGGCGCCCAGGCGCGGGCACTTGGGTCCGCACTGGGAGTTGTAGATCGTCCGGATCAGCCAGTCGGAGTGCACGACCATTCTCAGCACGGTGATCCGGTACGGCGGGATCAGGAGGTAGCGGAAGGCCGCAGGAGGACCGGCCCCTCCCGCCAGGGCGTCACCGTCCAGGAGCATCAGCCCGCCGGCACGGGCGGGGGCGCGCAGGACCGCCTCTGCGGCGATCGCGGCGCCCGACGAGTGCCCGACCAGCACCGGCCGGTCGAGCCGCATCGCGTCCAGAAACGCCAGCAACTGCCGCGTCTGGTGGTCCACGGAGTAGGGGGCGCGGCGCCGGGTGTAGCCGGCGCCGTCCAGGTCGAGGGCGTACACCCGGTGGTCGCGGGCGAGCACCGGCGCCAGCCGTGACCACGTGTCGGCGGACTCCGCGGCGCCGTGCACCAGCACGATCGGTGAGCCGCCGCTCCCCCACACCCGGTACCGCGTCATCAGGTCGCCGGTGCGGACGTACGTCAGCCCCGCCGGCGGGCGGGAACGGGCGGACGTGGCCGCGTTGTAGGTGAAGGAGAAGAGGGTGACCGCGACGATGAGGACGGCGACCGTCACGCCGGCCCTGCGCAGCCACCTCCTCGGCCACGAGCGCCTTCGCGGGGCGACCGGGTCGGCCTCGGTGGCGGGCGCGGTCCCGGACTCGCCGGCGCCGATCACGCCCCGGCGCTCTCGACCACGTGCGCCCAGTCCTGCAAGAGGTCCTGTGCGGAGTCACGATCGGGTCCCTCGGCCCACAGATGGGTGACGGCCTCGGACGGGTCGGGCAGCACCAGGATCCAGCTCGCGTCGTCCTCGATGACGCGAACGCCGTCGGTCGTGTCGACCCGGCGGTCGCCCGCGGCCTCGACCACGTGGCGCATGACGCTGCCCTTGGCCGCCCAGGGCGTGGGTACGGACCGCTTCAGCAGATGCGCCTCCGGGATCCGGTGATCGATCTGGGACAGCGTCAGGCGGGTGCGGGCGACCAGGCCGAGCATCCGGATGAAGGCGGCGATGCCGTCCACGGTGGGGCTGAACTCCGGGATGATGAACCCTCCGCGGCCGTCGCCGGCGAAGATGATGCCCTCCGTGGCGGCCGCCTTGGTGAGCACGTCCTGCGAGGTCGAGGTCCACTCGACCTGCACCCCGTGGAAGCGGCAGACCTGCTCGGCCACGCGCGTCGTGGTGACGGGGAGGGCGACGCGCCCGCCGCGGCGTTCGGATGCGACCAGGTCGAGCACCACGAGCAGGCCGCGGTCGTCGCCGATCAGCTCGCCGTTCTCGTTGACGAGGGTGATGCGCTCCCCCACGGGGTCGAAGCGCACGCCGAACGCCGCCCGCGAGGAGGAGACGAGGTCGCCCAGGCGCTGAAGGTCGCGCATGCGCTCGGCGAGGGTCTCGGTCGGCGAGACCTCGTCGAGTCCGTTGTTGACCGTGAGGACCTCCACGCCGAGCCGGCCGAGCAGCTGCGGGAGTACGAGCGACGCGGTGCCGCCAGCGCAGTCGATCACGATCTTGAGCCCGGCCTCGCGTACGCCGCGCATGTCGACGCAGCGCTGGAGGTCGCGGACGTAGGTCTCCACGACACGGGAGGGATAGGACAGCTCGGCGATCTCGCCCGGGAAGGCCCGGCGGTACTCCTGGCGCCCGAACACCCGCTCCAGCTTCCGCTGAGCGGCCAGGGACAGGTCCGCCCCGTGCTCGTCGAGGAAGACGATGTCGACGCCCTGGGAGTCACCGGGGGTGGTGCGGATCACGATGCCGCCCGCGCACTGCTCCCGCGCCGTCTCGTACCGCGCGACGGGGATCGGGGACGCCTCCAGGTCGTGCACGTTGATGGCGCTCGCGGTGAGCGCGCTCTGGACGGCGCGGTTCAGCGTGCGCGCGGCGCGCGAGGCGTCGCGGGAGGCCGTGACGACGGCGCCCTTCTTCAGGGTGGTGGCGTACGCGCTGGCGAGGCGCACCGCCAGCTCGGGCGTGATCTCCACGTTGATCAGGCCGGAGACGCCGCGCGGCCCGAACAGGGTGCGCTGGCCGCGCGACTCCCAGATGACGCTCGTGTTGACGACCGCGCCCGCCTCGATCGTCTTGAACGGGTAGACCTTGACGTCGCTGGAGACGTACGCCTCGGACTCGATCACGCACTCGTCGCCGATGACCGCGCCCTCTTCGATGCGGGCGCCGGCCATCACGTCGGTGTTCTTGCCGACGACGCAGCCGCGGAGGTTCGTGGAGGGCCCGATGAAGACGTTGTCGTGCACGACCGCGCGGTGCAGGAACGCGCCCTCCTTGACCACGACGTTGCTGCCGAGCACGGTGTACTCGCGCAGCTCGGCGCCGGCCTCGACCTTGGCGTAGTCGCCGATGTAGAGCGGGCCCTTCAGCACCGCCTCGGAGTCGACCTCCGCGCCCTCGGCCACCCAGACGCCCGGCGAGACCTCGAAGCCGTCCGGCTCGATGTCGATCTTTCCGGACAGCATGTCGGCCTGGGCCTTGAGGTAGCTCTCGTGGGTGCCGACGTCCTCCCAGTAGCCATCCGCGATATAGCCGTACAGCGGGGCGCCTTCGGCGAGGAGTTTGGGGAAGACGTCGCCGGACCAGTCGACCGGCTCGCCCGCCGCGACGTGGTCGAGGACCTCGGGCTCCATGACGTAGATGCCGGTGTTGGCCGTGTCGGAGAAGACCTGGCCCCAGGTCGGCTTCTCCAGGACCCGCTGCACGCGGCCGTCGTCATCGATGATGATGATGCCGAACTCCAGCGGGTTGGGCACCCGCTTGAGCGCGATGGTGACGAGCGCGCCGTTCTCCTTGTGAAAGCGCACCAGCTCGGTCAGGTCGATGTCGGTGAGGGCGTCGCCGGAGATCACCAGGAAGCGTTCGTCGCGGAGGGCGTCCTGAGCGTTCTTGACGCTGCCGGCGGTGCCGAGGGGCATCTCCTCGGTGGCGTAGCTCAGCGCCATGCCGATCTCCTCGCCGTCACCGAAGTAGTTGCGCACGAGCGCGGCGAGGAACTGGACGGTGACGACGGTCTCGGTGAAGCCGTGCCGCTGGAGCAGGCGCAGCACGTGTTCCATGATCGGCTTGTTGACCACCGGGAGCAGTGGCTTGGGCTGGTTGGCCGTCATGGGCCGCAGCCGGGTTCCTTCCCCGCCTGCCATCACAACGGCTTTCACGAGAGCCACTCCTTCGCGATGGGTGTGCCGATCATGGTCGGGGTTCCGCCCCCTTCAGTGCGCCGGGGCCGTCGTCGGCGCGTACGAGCCGCCGGACCTGGGCGGTGTAGAGAACGGCCGCCCACCAGTACAGCCCGGTGCCCCAGAGGGTGAACGCCCAGCCGATGACCTTCGCGACGGTGGCCCATGCCCCCGAGTGCGCGCCCAGCAGCAGGAGCGGGAAGGCGTACAGCAGGCAGAGGGTGGCCGCCTTGCCGATGAAGTGCACCGGCGGCGGCCCGTAACCGTGCCTTTTGAGAAGGTACAGCGGCAGTCCCATGTACACCTCGCGGGCCACCAGCACCACCGCGAGCCACACGGGGACGATGTCGCGTACGACCAGGCCGATCAGCGTGGCGAAGATGTAGAGGCGGTCCGCCGCGGGGTCCAGGAGCGTGCCGATCCGGCTGGTCTGGTCGAGCATCCGGGCGAGCTTGCCGTCCAGCCAGTCCGAGAGCGCGGCGAAGACCAGGATGCCCAGCGCCCACCAGTCCTGTTTGATCAGCACGAGCCACAGGAAGATGGGGGTGCCGAGCAGTCGAGCGAAGCTCAATGCGTTCGGCCATGTCCACAGACGGTCGTTCAACGGCCACCTCCCGCTCCCCAGCGCTGGTCATGACCTTACCTGTCGGTACTGGCGCGCCGAATAAGTGGTGCGAAACGCATCCGGAATATGGCATTGACGGTGCACGCTGGTCGGACGCACGCCACACCACGATGGTCCCGGCGAGGAAAGGCGCCGCCGAGGCCAGGGCCGTCCGGCATCGGCCAGCGGTGAAGACGCCGCTGGCCGTGACCCCGTGCCGCATGTTATTGATCCGGCCGCGCATTCGGAAGAGCCTCCGTGCCACCGGGAACCGGCGGCCGGACGCGGCACGCCGCGGGCACCAGGGCCAACTCGACGCAGTTGCCACTCGGGTTGCTCAGGCTGCTCTTTCGCCAGCTGGCCGCGGCGGGGAGGCGCCGTGCGTCGGGTTCGCCAAGACGCATCCAACCCCCTCAGAACGATCGGCCCCGTCGGCGGATGGACGGCGGTGAGTTGTCAGTGGAAAGGCTCACAGCGTGGTACATCCACCGCAATTTCCGTCATCATAGATGGTGCACATGCCACATGCACGTGCATATTTAGGATGCGGATTCCGGGCGCGCTCGGATTCATCGTTCAGTCGCCCGAATCTCACGATAACGTCGGCCGGCCTTCGGCATGAGAAGTCCGAACATTGAGGGGGGCCGCGGACCGCAGAGGGCGCCAGGCGCCTGCGGCCTGCGGCCGTCGTGGCGTCCGGCGCCCGTATCACCGGCCCTGGATGCGCGTGAGGGCCGGTCGGCGGCGAGGCTGGACCCTTCTGGGTGGATCGATGACCCCGCCGTCTCAACTCGTCCGCACGCCACGCGGGCTGGACGGTGCGGTTCGTCGGAACGATCCACCGAGGATCGAGACGCCCACGGGGCTCACGGAACACTTCGAACGTAACTCCGCAGGTCAGCAGCGCGGAAGGCATTCCGGGTTTACGCAAAATCACAACCAGAGTTGCGGTCGGCCGGTAACTCCCTGACACCGCCCGTGCGCCCGGCGTCGATGGGCTGGGCGAGAGGCCTGGCAGATCCGATCCGTGGCCGCCTCGGCTCGGCGAGGCGGCCACGGATCGACCGTGCGTCAGGAGGCCGGCCAGGGCACCTGCGGCGAGCGGTAGAAGTTCACCGACATGGCGGACCACCTCGGCCCCTGCGCGGCGAGGCGTACGCGAAAGTCGTCCCAGGACCGCCGTGCCTGCGGAGACCAGCCGATCTCGGCGATCGCCGGAAGCCGCGGGAAGGTCATGTAGTCGATGTTGTCGTTGGTGACGATCGTCTCGGACCACAGCGGCGCCTCGACGCCGAGGACGTCCTTCTCGGTCACGCCGTCCACCAGCGTGGCCGGGTCCCACTCGTAGGAGTCGCGCACCTCGATCAGGCCGGCCCAGTCCTGCCCGAGCGGTGTGCTCTGGTCGTACTTCATGTCGAGGTAGGCGTGGTTCGCCGGCGACATCACGACCTTGGCCCCCTGGGCGACGGCGTCCCGCGCCGTCTGGGTGCCGCCCTCCGAGCCCTTGGCGGTGTTCCAGTACTGCGCCACCGAGCCGGGCGGGATCTTGGCCGCGCCGATCTCGTTCCAGCCCACCATCTTCTTGCCGTACTTGCCGACGATCGGGCCGACCTTCTCGATGAAGGTGGCGTAGTCGGCCGCCGTCGTGCTGTGCGCCTCGTCGCCGCCGATATGCAGGTACGGGCCGGGGGTGAGCCGGGCCAGCTGGCCGAGGACGTCATTGAGCAGCTCGTACGTCACGGGTTTGGCGATGCACCAGGAGCTGAAGCCGACGTCGGTGCCGGTGTAGAGCGGTGGCGCCTTGCCGTCGCAGTTCAGCTGGGCGTACGAGGCGAGCGCGGCGTTCGTGTGACCCGGACCGTCGATCTCCGGGACGATCGTCATGTAGCGCGCCGCGGCGTACCGCACGATCGCGGTGTAGTCGGCCTGCGTGTAGTGACCGCCCTTGCCGCCGCCGACGGCGGTGCTGCCGCCGTACGTCGCCAGGCGCGGCCAGCCGTCGATCGCGATGCGCCAGCCCTGGTCGTCGCTCAGGTGCAGGTGCAGCGTGTTGATCTTGTAGAGGGCGGCCTGGTCGATATACCGCTCGACCTGCTGGATCGTGAAGAAGTGCCGGGCGACGTCGAGCATCGTGCCGCGCCAGGCGAAGCGCGGGGAGTCGGCGACCTCCACTCCGGGCATCGTCCACGGGCCCGGCTTCACGGTCGGCGACTCGATCGCCGGCGGGAGCAGCTGGCGCAGCGTCTGCACGCCGCGGAACAGGCCCTCCGCCGAGCCGGCCTCCAGGCGTACGGACGCCTTCGTCACGGCGAGGTGGTAGGCCTCGCCCTTCTCGTGGCGGGACACCACCAGCGAGATGGCGCCACGGGAGCCGCCGGCGCCGGTGACGGGGATCGGGTAGCCCGTGGACCGGCGCAGGATGCCGGCGAGGTAGCCGCCGGCCGTGCCCGACCCGGGCCGCGCGACGATCTTGGTCTTGCGGGTGAGGGTGAAGGACACGCCCGGGAGGGTCCGCAACGAGGCCGGGGCGGGGACGACGCGCGGCGCCGCGACCGCGTGCGTCGAGGCCGGCAGCTGCCCGGCGGTCGCCGGTACACCGGGGGCGCAGACGAGTGCCGTCGCCGCCCCGGTGGCGGCGAGGACGCGACGGCCGGAGAGGACCCGGCCGTGCTTGGAATCGGTCAGTGGTGGGCCTGCCACGCGAACCTCCGCTGGGGACGGGCGGCCCGCGCGGGCCGCGTGCGCCCGGAACACCGGCTACGTCCGGCGGCGTCCCGACCGACGTTAGGAAGGAAGGTTTCCTTATCGCCCGGACGATAGGGAAACTCTCCCACGACGTCAAGACACCGTCCCGGCGCCATGGTGATCAGGCATGACCGGCCGCAGCCGTTCACGGCGCCCGCGACGTACGCTGACAGAGATGGACAGCGCGGAAGACGCCCTGATTCTCGTCACGGGTGCCGGCGGTGACGTCGGCGGCGTGGGCCGCACGATCGTGGAGTCACTGCGCGCGCGCAACCGGCCCGTACGGGCGCTGGCTCACCACGACGACGAGCGCGCCGACTACCTGCGCGCCCTCGGCGCGGACGTGGTCGTCGGCGACCTGACGAACCCGGCCGACGTGGCGCGTGCCCTGAACGGCGCCGGCCGCATGTTCTTCTCCATGAGCGTGTCGCCGTCCTACCTGGAGGCCGCGGCCACCGTCGCCTCGGTGGCCCGCTGGACCGGCACCCTCGACGCCCTGGTCGCCATCTCGCAGATGACGGTGTCCCAGATGAGCGTGGTGAGCACGGAGGAGTCGCACCAGCAGCGGCTGCACTGGCTCTCCGAGCAGGTGCTCAACTGGTCGGAGCTGCCCGTCGTCCACGTCCGCCCCACCACCTTCATGGACAACCCGCTGTTCACGACACTCGCCGCGCGTTCCATCGCCGACGACGGCACCATCCGGCTGCCCTTCGGCACCGGCCGGACGTCGCCGGTCGCCGCCGAGGACGTCGCGCGGGTCGTCACCGCGATCCTGGAGGACCCGCGGCCCCACATCGGGCGGGTGCACGAGCTGACCGGCCCCAGGTCACAGGACATGACGGAGATCGCCGAGGAGTACGCCCGTGCACTGGGCCGGCCGGTGACCTACGTGGACGTCCCGCTGGAGGACTGGGTGACCGGAGTTCTGCCACAGGCGGGCCTGCCCCCGCACGTCGAGGACCACATCGCGACGATGGCCCGCCTGCACCGGCAGAACCGCTACGACCGCTCGACCCGCACCGTGGAGCTGATCACCGGCCGGCCGGCCCAGACCGTCGAGCAGTTCGTCACCCGGCACGCCGACCTGTTCTCCTGACTCCGCCGGGCGTCACGTGAAGAACCGCAGCACGCCACCATGATGCGAACACGCCCTGGTGATGCGTGGGCGGACACTGGGCGGGATGACGGTGACCGTGCTGCCCCACTCCCCCGCCGACCCGCTGTTCGGCCAGGCCGGCGGTCTGTTCGACGCCTACCGCTGCCACTACGGCCGCTCGCCCTCCCCGAGCGCACGCGACAGTGGCTGGAGGGCCAGGTGGCCGCGGGCCGATTGCGGGTGGACGATCACCCGAAGACCTGCGAGGCGGGCGCTCGGCGGGAAGGCGTACCGTCGGGAGTACGGCAGGTCCGCCGACGGCATGGTCGGAGGTCGGGCATGAACATCGATCAAGACAACCTGCACATCCCCGTCGCGGACGCCATCCTGGAGGCCGACGTGGCCGTGCCCGCCGACGCCCGCGGGGTGGTGGTGTTCGCGCACGGCAGCGGCAGCAGCCGCCACAGTCCGCGTAACCGGCACGTCGCGGCCCGGATGCACGACGCCGGCCTGGCAACCGTCCTGGTGGATCTGCTCACTCCGGCGGAGGAGCAGCGTGACGCCTGGACCGCCGAGCTGAGGTTCGACATCGGCATGCTCGCGGCACGCGTCGCCCGGCTGACCGACTGGGTGACGGCCTACTCCCGCACCTCGGGGCTGGGAGTGGGGCTGTTCGGCGCCAGTACGGGCGCGGCGGCGGCGATCGTCGCCGCGGCGGAGCGGCCCGACACGGTTCAGGCGGTGGTCTCGCGCGGTGGGCGGCCGGATCTGGCCGGTGAGTACCTGCACGTGACCCACCAGCCGACCCTGCTGATCGTCGGTGAGAACGACCCCGCCGTCATCGACCTCAACCGCAGGGCGCTGCGAGAGCTGCCCGGCGAGGCCCGCCTGGAGATCGTCCCCGGCGCGTCGCACCTGTTCGACGAGGAGGGCGCACTCGACCAGGTCGCCCTGCTGGCCAGGGATTGGTTCCTGCTCCACCTGCGGCCCGTGGCGCACACCGTCGGCAGCCGCTGAGCTACAGCTCCGAGAGCGCGATGGCGATCCAGTGCTCGAACCGGCCGTACCGGTCGGCGACCTCCTGCGTGCGCGGCGCCGGCATGTCCAGGACGGCGTCGGCCGCGTCCGTCAGGTCCCAGTGCGGATGGCGCGCTTCCCGGCCGGTCACCGCCCGGTAGATCGCCGCGAACCGCCCGGAGACGTCCACGCCGTACTCGATGGCCAGGTTGATCCGCATGCGGGCCAGGTCGATGCCGTACGGCCCGCGGCTGCCGGTGGTCCAGTCGACGATGCCGGTCAGCCGGTCGCCGGACCATACGGTCTGACCGGGGTGGAAGTCGCGGTGGATGAAGCCGGCGGGGGTCTCGGGCGCGGGCCCGGACAGCGTCTCGAAGGCCCGCTCCCACAGGTCGGGGCTGCCCGACCATTCCGGCGGGCGGCGTTGGCCGCGCACGGCCGGGTCGTAGTAGGGCGCGTAGGGCGGGAGGGCGGTGTCCAGCGGCACCTCGTGCACACGTGCCAGCGCCTGCGCCAGCGTGGTCAAGAAGGCGTCCATGTCCCACGGCCGCGCCGCGGGGCGCCCCGGCACGCGGGTGGTGAGCAGGGCCGGGACGTCGCAGATCCGGCCGTGCGGGTCGGCGGCGAGCAGCCTGGGCGCGGGCACCTCGGTGTCGTCGAGCAGCTCGAGCACGGCCGCTTCGTTCGCCGGGACGTACCAGGGGTCGGTGCGGAGCCGCTCGGCGTCGTGGAAGCGGCGTACGACGAGCCGTCGCGGCGGGTCACCGGCGTCGATGGCGTGCAGGGTGGTGGAGCTCACGCCCATCGAGCGGATCGAGGAGATCCGGCCGGCGACGACGTCGCGTACCCAGCCGAGTACCGTCTCCGGCGGATGCGGAGATGCCATCTACCGGTCGGCGGCGAGAAGCGCAGGTGCCGATACGCCTGAACCGATGACGTCCACGTGAACACCTTCTTCCCCGTCGCTACTCCTGCGTCTTCTGCTGGACACCGTCCGTTCGCCGGACACGGCTAGCGTCTTCGCGCCGCATCCGACGACAAGAGGGTCAATGGCTAACTCCGATCGCATCTCCGAGGTCTACAAGGGCGAGATCTGGGCTGAAAGCACACAGCAGGTCGCCCGTGATCGTATCCACTGGCTGGTGGGACAGGCCACAGGAGATGTCCTGGACATCGGTTGTTCGCAGGGCATCGCTTCGATTCTCTGTGCGCGGCGCGGCCTGAACGTCATCGGCGTGGACATTCAAGCCGACCGGGTGGAATACGCGCGCGCCGAACGTGATAATGAGCCCGAAGACGTACGTGCGCGGCTCGATTTCCGGCTCGCCGACGGAAGCGCCCTCGACTTTCCCGACGGCTCGTTCGACACGGTCCTCATGGGAGAGATCGTCGAGCATTCCGAGGACTCCTCGCCGCTGCTGGCCGAGGCGGCCCGGGTTTTGCGGCCGACGGGGAGGCTGGTGCTGACGACGCCATTCGGGCTGAGCCGGCACCACGACCATTACGCCACCTTCTACGTGGACTCCCTGGTGCGGCTGCTGGCGCCCCACTTCACGGTGGAGAGCCTCGACATCGTCGACAAGTACCTGCGGGCCTCCTCGCGGCCCGGGCCGATGGCCGACCCGGACCGGCTGATCATCGAATTGCAGCCGCTCATGGAGCGGGCACTGATCGCGATCCAGAACGCGGTGCAGGACGAGAAGGAGAAGATGCGCCGCTACGACATCGCGATCGCGCGGTACGAGCAGGTCAACGCGCGCATGAAGAACCTCGAGGCCCGCCTGGCGCACCAGTCCTACCGCACCGACTACGTCACCTGGCAGCTGAAGTCGGCCAAGAGCCGCAAGTGGTGGCGGCTCGGCGAGGCGCTGTGGAGCGCCAAGCGCCCCGCGGAGGCACTGAAGCTGCCCAAGAACGTCGCCACCGCGCTGAAGGCCGCGCCGCGCCTGGAGGAGCCGAAGCCGGAGACGACGGCCGGCTCCCCGGACCTGTCCGGTCACTACTCGGCGGTCAACATCCCCGAGGTCGCCGTGCCGGACGGGCCGGTGGCGCGTGACGTCAAGGTCGCGGTGATCCTGGACGTGTTCTCGGCGAACGCGTTCCGGTACGAATGGCAGCAGGTCCAGTTCGGCCCGGAGGACTGGCGCGAGGTGCTCGAACGCGAGCGGCCCGCCATGCTGTTCGTCGAGTCGGCCTGGCACGGCAACAACGGCCGCTGGGCGACCATGATGAGCGCGGCCGGCGCGCCCAAGCAGCCGGTGCGCGACCTCGTCGCCTGGTGCAAGGAGCAGGGCATCCCCACGGTCTTCTGGAACAAGGAGGACCCGCCGAACTTCGACCGTTTCATCGAGACGGCCAAGCTGTTCGACCAGGTGTTCACCGTGGACTCCGACTGCATTCCGCGCTACGTCGAGGCGGTCGGCCACGACCGGGTCGGCCTGCTGCCGTTCGGGGCCCAGCCGCGAATCCACAACCCGGTCGCGGTGCCGGGCGGCCGCAAGCACGAGGTGGCGTTCGCGGGGACGTACCACGCCAAAAAGTACCCCGAGCGCGCCGCGCAGATGCAGACGATCCTCGGCCCGGCCCGTGAGTTCGACCTGCACATCTACAGCCGCATCTCCGACGACCCGGACTTCGCCTTCCCGGCGGAGTACACCGACTTCATCGTCGGGTCCCTGCCGTACGAGAAGATGCTCGCGGCCTACAAGGCGTACAAGATCTTCTTGAACGTCAACTCGGTGACCGAGTCGCCGACGATGTGCGCCCGCCGGGTCTTCGAGCTGTCGGCGTGCGGCACCCCCGTCGTCTCGGGCTACTCCCGTGCGCTGGAGAACGTCTTCGGCGACCTCGTCCACCTGGCGACGGCGCCCGAGGAGACCACCGAGGCGCTCGTGGAACTGATGAAGGACGCCGACCAGCGCGACCGCAACGGTCACCTGGCCATGCGCGAGGTCTTCACCAAGCACTTGTACGGTCACCGGGCCGACTCGGTGCTGACGGCGGCGGGCGTGTCCACGCCAGGGCGCGAGCGCTCGATCTCGGTGATCCTGCCGACGAACCGGCCCGACCAGATCGACCACGCCATCGCGCAGGTCGCCGCGCAGGACCACCGGCCGCTTCAGCTGGTCCTGGTGCTGCACGGCATCCCGGCGGACGGTGTGGAGGCGCGGGCACGGGCGGCCGGCCTGGAGGACGTCGTCGTGCTCAGCGCCGACGCCTCGCTCAGCCTGGGTGCGATCCTGAACCTCGGCATCGACGCCGCCGACGGCGCGTACCTGGCCAAGATGGACGACGACAACCTCTACGGCCGGCACTACCTGAGCGACCTGGCGTACGCCTTCGACTACACGACGGCCGGCCTGGTCGGGAAGGGCGCGCACTACTGCGAGATGCGCACGCACGGCGTGACGCTGCTGCGCTTCCCGCACCTGGAGCACACCGAGGCCGAGCTCATCCAGGGCGGCACGATCCTGGCCGACGGCGACGTGCTGCGGAAGCTGCGCTTCTCCGACCTGCCGCGCGCCGTCGACAGCGACCTGCTGCAGCGGGCGCTCCGTGAGGGCACCGGGATCTACTCCGGCGACCGTTTCAACTTCGTGTCCGTCCGCGGTGACCGCGAGGCGCACACCTGGAAGGTGAGCGACGCGGAGCTGATGCGGCACGGCCGCGTCGCGTTCCACGGTCCCGCCGGGGAGCATGTGCTGTTCTGATGCTGGACACCGTCTCCGAGCCGGCCACCTCGCCCCGCGAGACCCCCGCGTGGCGGCCCGCCGCCATCCTGGGTGCCGCGCTGACGCTGCTGTACGGCGTGCTGCTGCTGTGCGACCTGTCCGTGCCGCAGCCGACCGACCACACCCACTACATGGACGCGGCGCGGACGTTCCCGTCCACGCCCAAGAGCCCCCTCATCGTCCACCAGTACCTGCGCATCGGCCTCACCGGGCCGACGGCGTTGATGATGAAGGTGTTCGGCTATTCCGAGGTGACGTACCACGCGCTCCCGGTGGCGTCGGGCCTGCTGCTGTTCGCCTCGGTGTACGCGATCGGCTGCATGCTGTTCGGGCGCGTCGTCGGCGCCCTGTCGGCCGTGGTGCTCGGCTTCATGGGGATCATCGTGGTGGCCGGCACCGAGCTGCTGCCGGACCTGCCGGCGACCGCGATGTTCACCGCCGCCGTCGCCCTGACGATCGCCCTGCGGGAGGGGCTGCTGACCCGGCGACGGCCGCTCTGGCTCGTCGTGATCGGCGTGCTGCTGGGGTGGAGCTACCTCACCCGCGAGTTCATCGTCTTCGTCTGGCCGCTGATCCCGGTGCTGCTTTGGCGCCGGATCGGCCGGTGGGAGTGGCTCTGGGGCCTCGTCCCGCCGGCGCTGACCGGGCTGGGCGAGATGGCGCTCAACATCCACCTGTACGGCGACCCGCTGAAGCGCCTGCACGCCGGCTCGGAGCTGGGCGACCTGCCCTCGCGCCCCGCGGTCGCGCACAGCTTCCGTGACCTGCCGCTGCATGTGTACCTGGAGCGGCTGCCACAGCAGCTGCTGAGGATGCCCGAGGGCTACGGGCTGGTCCTGCTGATCGCGCTCACGCTCGCCGCCGGCGCGTACGTGATCGTCCGGCGCGTGCGCGGGACGGCGACCGTCCTCGAGCGGCGCATCGGCGTGTTCGCGCTGTGGTTCGCGCTGCTCTGGGTGCCGCTGACCCTGGCCGGCGGCGTGCTCAACCCGAGCCGTCCCAAACTCCGCCTGCAGCTGGTGCGGTACTGGTACCCGCTCTTTCCCGCCTTCGTGATCGGGGGCGTCGCGGTGCTGTGGCTGGTGGTTCGGGGACTGAGGCCGCCGGACCGCCGGCGCGCGATCGCCGCCACCGCGGTGGTGTCCTGCGTCGCGCTCGTCACGGCCGGACTCGGTACGTTCGGCCGGCCGGGTAAGCCGGGCTGGGCGGGGTCCGCCCGGGTGTCCTCGAACGCGCTGCCGGAGTTCCGCTCGTGGCTGGCGCATTCGGACGCGCAGACCGTCTGGGTGGACGCCAGGCTGTTCCACGTCGTCCCGATCTACGTCCTGAGCCCGACGGGACGCCGCGTCTGGCGCGGTCACATCCGCCCGATGAGCAACGTGGCGCAGGCCCCGGCGGGCGACTACGTCGTGGCCTACAGCGTCGGCAGCGGCGCCTGCCCGCGCTGCGGCGAGGCCGCGAAGGCCCTCCTGCCCACCGTCCCGCCGACCTGGCGACCGGTCATGACGAGCCACGACCATCTCCTGCACGTCTGGCGGGTGGGCTGAGGCGGCGGAACCTCACACGGATCGCCTGGCTCCCACCGCGGCCTCGCGCCTACGAGGAGGCCTCACGTCGGATTACCGCCAGCGCGGCGACGATCGCTGGAAGAGCCTGGACCCATGACCACGATGACCGGGTTCCGGATCCACGCCCTGCCCTCCGAGCTGCTCGACGACGTGCGCGCAGGCACGTACGGAAGGCCCGTCGAACGTGTCGTCGCCGACGGCGTGGATCCGGAGGCGGTCATCGCCGAGATGCTCTCCGAGCCCGGCGTCGAGCGGATCCACAGCCGCAACATCGCGTGGGGCTGCTACATGTTCGCCATCACCCGCGCGGGCTGAGCGCGACCTCCGGCGGGCGGCACCGGATCGCCGTCGTGTCGCCGCGCAGGGTGCACCGGCCGGAGGCGTACGGGATGAGGAGCGTGTCGCCGGAACGGACCTCGATCGGGTCGGCGTGCTCCGCCTCCAGGGTGCCGCTCCCGTCGACCACCACGACGATCGAGAACGCCGGGTCCAGGAGGCTGACCGGGTCCGGCCGCAACCGCTCCGCCGCGAAGAAGGCGTCCGCGGCCTCGGGGAAGAGCCGGTCGACGCCCGGCCGGACCGCACGGCCCTCGCGCCGGGCGCGGCCCAGTTCCTCGATCCGCCGGGCGTCCCAGGACGTGCGATCCACGCACCGCAGGGCCTGGTCGAACCCGAGTCCGAGGTGACCGGCGGCGGGCTCGATGTCGTAGCCCTCCCACTCCAGCAGGACGGAGAAGTCGGTCGGCTCCTGGACCTCGACGAGCAGGATGTCCTCGCCGATCGCGTGCGGGACGCCCGCCGGGCAGACGATGGCGTCACCGGGGCGGACGGGGACGCGGTTGGTCGCGGCCAGCATGTCGGCCACCCGCTGGCCGCTCACCCACCCGGCCAGCTCGTCCGGCTCGACGTCCCGGGTGAACCCGAGGTGGACGGCGGCGCCGGGCGCGGCGTCGACGATCACCCACGCCTCGGTCTTGCCGTACGGGGAGGCCAGGTGCGAGCGCGCGAAGGTCCGGTCCGGGTGTACGTGGAGGGGCAGGCGCTCGCCGGCGTCGAGGAGCTTGACCAGGATCGCGGGGTCGGCGCCGTGGCGGGCGACGTGCTCGGGACCGAGCCAGCGCTCCGGCTCCCCTGCGATGGCCGACGCCAGCGACTCCCCGCCGGGCAGGGTGGTCAGGCCGCTGGGCGCCGCCCCGCTGCGCGGGGTCACCGACCCGATCCAGTCTTCGGGGTGGTACGGGTCCGCGGACGCGGAAGTGCCGCGTAGCCGGTCGATCCGGCCCGCTCCCCGATAGAACGAGCGCGGCATGTTGGCAGCGAGCTTGAGCGGTCGCACGTGACTTCATCCTCCTAAGCGATCAAGGTTGGCCCAGGCTTTCCCGCGCGTTCTCCTGGGTGCCGTGAGTCGTTGCGGGGCGCCTGAGACCACTGTCCTGCACCACCGAACGCACCCACGAGGCAGGCTGCCATGACCGGCATCAACCGTCGACGATTCATGCAACTGGCCGGTGGCACCGCCGCCGCGTCCGCGCTCTCCACGAGCATCGCCCGGGCCGCGGAGATACCGGCCAACCGCCGTACCGGCACCCTGCGGGACGTCGAGCACGTCGTCGTGCTGATGCAGGAGAACCGCTCGTTCGACCACTACTTCGGCACCCTGCGCGGCGTCCGCGGTTTCGGCGACCCGCACCCGGTGACCCTCCCGAGCGGCAAGCCGGTCTGGTACCAGTCCGACGGCACGAAGGACGTGCTGCCGTTCCGGCCGGAGGTCGACGACCTCGGCATGGTCTTCCTCCAGGACCTGGACCACGGCTGGAACGGTGGGCACGCCGCGCTGAACCAGGGCAAGTACGACCAGTGGGTGCCGGCCAAGACCGCCACGACCATGGCCTACTTCACCCGCAAGGACATCCCGTTCCACTACGCGCTGGCCGACGCGTTCACCATCTGCGATGCCTACCACTGCTCGCTGCTGGGACCGACGGACCCGAACCGCTACTACATGTGGAGCGGCTACACCGGCAACGACGGCTCCGGTGGCGGCCCGGTGCTCGGCAACGACGAGCTCGGCTACGCCTGGACGACCTACCCCGAGCGCCTGGAGAAGGCCGGGGTCTCCTGGAAGATCTACCAGGACGCGGGCGACGGCCTCGACGCCAAGGGCTCCTGGGGCTGGACCAACGACGCCTACATCGGCAACTACGGGGACAACTCGCTGCTGTACTTCGACCAGTACCGCGGCGCGAAGCCGGGCGACCCGCTTTACGACAAGGCCCGTACGGGCACGAACGCCAAGGGCGGCCAGGGCTTCTTCGACATTCTCAAGGCCGACGTGAAGGCCGGCAAGCTGCCGCAGGTCTCCTGGATCGTGGCGCCCGAGGCCTTCACCGAGCACCCGAACTGGCCGGCCAACTACGGCGCCTGGTACGTCTCCCAGATCCTGGACACGCTGACCGCCGACCCGGACGTGTGGAGCAAGACCGCGCTGTTCATCTGCTACGACGAGAACGACGGCTTCTTCGACCACGTCGTGCCGCCCTACGCGCCGTCCACGCAGAGCCGGTCGACCGTCGACCTCACCGGCGAGCTGTACACCCCGCCGGCCGGCGACGGGAACGTCGCCGGGCCGTACGGCCTGGGCCAGCGGGTCCCGATGTTCGTCGTGTCGCCGTGGAGCAAGGGCGGCTGGGTCGACTCCCAGGTGTTCGACCACACGTCGATCGTGCGGTTCATGGAGCGGCGCTTCGGCGTGCACGAGCCGAACATCTCGCCCTGGCGCCGGGCGGTGTGCGGCGACCTGACCACGGCGTTCGACTTCGGGCGTACCGCCACGCAGATGCCGGGCCTCCCCGACACCAGCGGCTACACCCCGCCGGACCGCGACCGGCACGACGACTACGTGCCCAAGCCGCCGGCGAAGGCGGCGCTGCCCCGGCAGGAGTCCGGCGTACGCCCGGCCCGGCCACTGCCCTACGACCTGGCCGCCGACGGGCGGGTCGCCGCCAGCGGCCTGCGCGTCGCCTTCGCCAGCCACGGCGCGGCGGGCGCGAGCTTCCACGTGACCTCCGCGAGCCACCCGGACGGCCCGTGGACCTACACCGTCGAGGCGGGCCGTCAGCTCTCGGGCAGCTGGTCGCCGGGCGCGTACGACTTCACCGTGCACGGGCCCAACGGGTTCCTGCGGCGGATCGCGGGGGGCGGCACGGCGGGTCCGGAGGTGACGGCGCGCCATGACGGGAAGGGCGAGCAGGTCCGGCTGGTGCTCACCAACGGGAGCACGGAGCCGGTCCGGCTCACGGTCAAGGACGCCTACGGCGACGCGCACACGGCCATCTACCGGCTCCGGCCCGGCGCGAGCGCGACGCACGGTGTGCGGCCGCGGCGCAGCAACGGCTGGTACGACCTGTCGGTGACCTCCGATCACGACCACGCCTTCCTCCGCCGCCTCGCCGGCCACGTGGAGACGGGCCGTCCCAGCACGAGCGACCCGGCGATCGCCGCGCACTGAGCGGCCTGGACGGCATCGCCCCGGTCAGAGTCTGATCACGACCAGGGCGGTGTCGTCCGCGGCACCTCCGGAGACGCCGAGGTCGGACAGCAGGACGTCGGCGAGGGGCTCGGGCGCGAGCGTCCCGTGCCGGATGAGGCTGTCGGTGAGCCGCCCCAGCCCCACGTCGATGTCCTCGCCGCGGCGCTCGACCAGACCGTCCGTGTACAGCGCGAGCGTGGACCCGGGCACGTACGTGAGCTGGGCCTGGAGCGGATCCTCGTGCCGTGGGCGCGCGCCGAGCGGCGGGTCCGTGGCCTGGTTCAGCCGGACGACGCCACCGCCCGGTTCGAGGAGCACCGGCGGCAGGTGACCCGCGGAGCTGTAGGTGATCATCCGGATCGCCTTGTCGATGACGGCCTGGAAGACCGTGGTGGCCAGCGCGCCCTCCACGGAGCACGCGTACACGCCGAGGACGTCCAGCGCGTCCGCCGGCCCCTCGACGGTACGGATGGCGGCGCTGAGCGCACTGCGCAGCTGGCCCATCACCCCGGCGGCGCGCAGCCCGTGGCCGACGACGTCGCCCACGGCCACGGCCAGCCGATCCTCGCCCAGGTCGACCAGCTCGTACCAGTCACCGCAGACGTTCAGGGACCCGACCGCCGGCAGGTACCGCACGGCCATGTCCGGCCGTCGCGCGGACGAGGCCGCAGGCAGCATCGACTGCTGGAGGAAGACCGCGACCTCGCGCTCACGCGCGTGCGCCTTCCGCAGCCGTTCGTTCAGCACCTGCAGCTCCTTGGCGCGGGCGTACAGCTCCGCCTCCATCTCCTGCCGGCGCTCGTACGGGTACAGGTCGGGCTTGTCCCCCGTGGCCCGGTGCCTCCGCTCGCCGCGGATGAACGCGGTCACGTCCTCGACCCGGTGGATGAGCAGCGCCGGGCGGCCGTCCGGGCCGGGGACCGGGGTGTTGATGGGGCTCCAGTAGCGCTCCTCGAACACCCCCGGTTGCCCGGGCACGGGGATGTCGTACTTCTGCGGCGCCATGACGTCCCGCTCACCGGTGGTGATCGCGCGTGCCATCGAGGCCCGCAGGTTGCGCAGCCCGTCGGCGTCGGGGTCGGACGGGTTGTCCGGAAAGACGTCCTCCAGGTGCCGGTCGAGCAGCTCCTCCCGCCGGCGGCCCGTGACCTCGAGGTACGCCTGGTTGACGTCCCTGATGATCATTTCGGGTGTGAGCACCAGGCACGGGCTGGGAGTCGCGGCGAACAGCGCCGCGTAGTCGATGTCCACGGATGACCGATTGGACTCAAAACCCATGTGAGAACGCCCCCTAACCGAGCATTCTAGGAGGCGCTGTCCAGCTGACCTGCTCGAACGTCCTGTGACCGGTCAGGGCCTGCGCCCGACCGCGGCCACGGCGAGACGGAGCACCGGATGACCGACCCTCCGCCTCGACGTCCCAGAAGATCAGGATCTTCGCCAGCGTAAGCCTCCACACGCGGGTCCGGTAGGGTGACGCTTTCCCATGTCATCACCTGTTCTCCCCCCATCCGCCGTCGTCGAGCGGCTTCGGGCCGCCGGCTGCGTGTTCGCCGAGGACGAGGCGCGGCTGCTCGTCTCCGCGGCGCGCACCCCGGCCGACCTCACCGCCATGGTCGAACGCCGGGCCGCCGGACTGCCCCTCGAACACGTTCTGGGCTGGGCGGAGTTCTGCGGCCTGAGGGTGGCCGTGGACCCCGGGGTCTTCGTCCCCCGGCGGCGTACCGAGTTCCTCGTCCGGCAGGCCGTCGAGCTCACCGGCCGGCGCGCCCGTCGGCCGGTCGTCGTGGTGGATCTGTGTTGCGGGTCGGGTGCGGTGGGGCTCGCCCTGGCCGCGGCGCTGGGCCCGGCCGAGCTGCACGCCGCCGACATCGATTCGGCCGCCGTGCGGTGCGCCCGCCGCAACCTCGCCGCCTCCGGGCAGGTCCACGAAGGCGATCTGTACGCACCGCTGCCCGCCACGCTGCGAGGCCGGGTCGACGTCCTGGCCGCGAACGTTCCGTACGTGCCGACGGACGAGGTCGGGCTGCTGCCCGCGGAGGCCCGCGAGCACGAGGCGCGGGTCGCCCTCGACGGGGGCGCCGACGGGCTCGACGTGCTGCGCCGGGTGGCCGCCGAGGCGGCACTGTGGCTCGCGCCCGGCGGCCACCTGCTCGTGGAGACCAGTGAACGCCAGGCGTCACGCGCCGCCGGGGCGTTCGCCGCCGGTGGGCTGAACGCCCGGGTCACCGCCTCGGAGGAGCTGTACGCCACCGTCGTCATCGGCGCCCGGCCGTCGTAGCGCGCGCCCGGCATCAAGCGGGCCGGTAGGACAGGATCACGATGCCGGAGGCAAGCGGCCGGGCGCCGACCAGCTCCAGGCGTGCCGGGGTGCCCTCCTCGAACAGCAGGTCCGCCGGGCGGCCGGCGCGTACGAAGAACGGGTGCACCCACAGCCGGATCTCATCCAGCAGGCCGTGCTCGAGCATGGTGTAGGACAGCCGGCCGAAGCCGTACTGCACGATGTCCTTGCCCGGCCGTTCCTTGAGCCGCGTTATCTCGGCCACCGGGTCATCCCCGATGACCGTCGTGTTGTTCCATCCGGGGTCGCGCAGCGTGGACGAGACGACGTACTTCGTCATCGCGTTGATGTGGTCGCTGTACGGGTCGCCGGAACGGGCCGCCCACGCGGGGGCGAAGCCGTCGTAGGTGCGCCGTCCCATCAGCACGGCGTCGCACGAGAGCAACAGCTTGGTCTGGATGGCACCGGAGTCGTCCTCCACGCCGAGAGACGGCCAGTTCTGGGGGTTCTCGATGACGCCGTCGAGCGAGATGTAGGTCGAGTTGACGATCTTGCGCATGGTGTCGTCCTTCACTGTCGTGGGGAAGTCGAGCGGTGTCATCGGCTCGCCGGGGGGATGTTCTGGTTGAGGTGAAAGACGTTGCCCGGGTCGTACGCGGTCTTGAGCTCCGTCAGCCGGGCGAGTTCGGCGGCGGGGTACGCACGGCGCACGCCTTCGTCGCCCTCGTCGCCGAGCGCGTTGACGTAAACGCCGGCGGCGAAGGGCTCCAGTGCCGCGGCGCAACGCCGGGCCGCGGCCATCCGCGCATCATCCTCGGCGGCATCGGTCCAGCGGGTGCCGGTGCCGAACTCGAAAAGCGTGTCGCGGTGGCCGAACGCCGTGTCGCCGTCGGGGACGTCGGCGATCGCGCCGCCGTACGCCTGCAGGCCGGCGTTCGGCAGTGCACCGGCACGGCGGTCGGCGTCGCCGCGGAGCAGGAACGCCTCGATCGCCTCATCGGGGAGCCGGCGCAGGTAGTGCCCCTTGGTGTACCTCCGGAGCGCGTGCCGGCCGGTCGTGTCGTCCCGCCGCTGGAGCTCCAGGTACGACGGCTCGTGCACGCGCTCGGCGACCGGTCGGCCGAGTCCGCGCATCGCCGGCAGCAACCGCCGGGCGGGTTCGGGATCACCGACCCAGACGAAGCCGGCGGTGACCAGGCCGTCGCCGCCGATCGAGGCCGCGAAGGTCGCCTGCCGGGGCGCCTCGGCGTTCAGGTCCCGCCAGCGGCGGAGCGCGGGCATCGCCCGGTCGAGCGGAAACGCGTACTCCGCCACGAGCGTCCGGCCGGCGACCGGGTGCAGCCGGAACTCGAACTCGGTGACCACGCCGAAGTTGCCACCGCCGCCGCGAAGCCCCCAGAACAGATCCGGGTTCTCGGTACGGCTCGCGCCGACCACCTCGCCATCCGCGGTGACCATGGTGAACGACTCGACGTTGTCGCACGCCAGCCCGTACTGGCGGGCGAGCCAGCCCATGCCGCCGCCGAGGGTCAGTCCCCCGACGCCGGTGTGGGACACGTTGCCCGCCGTGGTCGCCAGGCCGTGCCGCTGCGCCGCGCGGTCCAGCGCGCCGAGCAGCGCGCCGCCCTGGACCCGCGCCAGGCGGCGGACCGGGTCGACCCGCACGTCGCCCATCGGCGACAGGTCGATCATGAGGCCGCCGTCCGGGACGGCCAGGCCGAGTGAGCTGTGGCCGCCGCAACGTACACCGATCTCCAGGTTCAGCTCACGTGCCGTGCGCACGGCGGTCACCACGTCACCGGTGCTCGCGCAGCAGACGATCGCCCGTGGCCGCCGGTCCACCATCGCGTTCCACACGGTGCGCGCGTCGTCATAGCCAGGATCCCCGGGAAGCAGCAGCCGCCCGTCCAACCGGTCCTGTGTGCGAATCATGGTCGTTGTCGTCATGACCTGAGACTGACAGGAATCGGTACAGCGTTTAAGCTCCGATTTCATGGCGATGAAGAGGACCAATCTTCGTCTCGCGGGTGAGCTGCTCATCGAGCTCCGGCGGGACGGCACCGTTCCGCTGCACCGCCAGATCGAGACGGCGATCCGGGCGGGCATCCGCTCCGGACGGCTGCCTCTTGGCAGCTCGCTGCCGCCCACGCGGACCATCGCACTTGATCTCGGGGTCTCGCGCGGCGTCATCGTGGAGGCCTACGAGCAGCTCGCCGCGGAGGGTTACCTGACCAGCCGGGCGGGCGGGTACACCCAGGTCGCCATCGGCGCCGAACCGGTCCCGGCCCCGCGGCGGCCGATGCCGGCGCCGGCACCGCGGATCGACTTCGGCTACGGCCGGGCCGACGTGTCCAACTTTCCCCGCGCGGCATGGCTGCGCTCGATCCGCCGGGTCCTCACCGAGGCGCCGAACGAGCGGTTCGGCTATCTCGACGGGCGGGGTGCGCCGGAGCTGCACGAGGCGCTCGCCGACTACCTGAACCGCGTGCGCGGCACGTCGGCCGAGCCCGGCGACATCGTCATCTGTAACGGGTACGCCCAGGGCGTCACGCTGCTCATCCAGGTACTGGCCCGGTCCGGAGCGAGGCGGCTCGCGGTCGAGGACCCCTCCGCCGACGACGACGCCCGCCCGGTCGCGGAGGCAGCCGGCCTGGAGGTGATCGGCGTCCCGGTGGACGAGGGCGGTGTCCGGGTCGATGCGCTGGACCGGACCGACGCGGACGCGCTGATCCTCACCCCGTCGCACCAGTGGCCGACCGGCGGCGTGCTGCCGGCTGAATCCCGGGCCGCGGTGCTGCGGTGGGCCGCACGGCGGGGAGCTCTGATCATCGAGGACGACTACGACGCGGAGTACCGCTACGACCGGGCGCCGGTCGGGGCGATCCAGGGCCTGGCGCCCGACCGGGTCGTGTACGCGGGCACGGTCAGCAAGACGCTCGCCCCTGGCCTCCGGCTGGGCTGGCTCGTGGTCCCACGCCACCTGGTCGACGCCGTCGCCAAGGCCAAGGTGACCGCGGACCGCGGGTCGCCGGTCGTCGACCAGCTCGCGTTCGCCGACTTTCTCACCCGTGGGGAGTTCGACCGGCATCTGCGCCGGATGCGGCCGGTGTACCGGCGGCGCAGGGACGCGCTGCTCGCCGCCCTAGGCACGCGGCTGCCCGACCTCGAGCCCACCGGCGTCGCCGCCGGGCTGCATCTCGTCACCTGGCTGCCGCCCGACCTGGACGAGACGGCGGTGGTGAAGGCGGCGGCACGGCGCGGACTGGGCGTCTACGGGGTCGGGCCGTACCGCATCTCCAGCGACGGTCCCAGCGGCTTGATCTTCGGGTACGCGACCCTCGGCGAAGCCGCGATCGGCGAGGGCATCGACCTCCTCGCCGCGGTCATCGACGAGGTGCGCTCCCGCTGAGCGGGCCGGCTACCCACCGTACGGACGGGTGATGATCTCCAGGCTGTGCCCATCGGGGTCGGACCAGTACAGCCCGCGCCCGCCGTCATTGGTGTTGATGCGGCCCGGTTGCCGGTGGAACGGATCGGCCCAGTGCTCCAGGCCGCGCTCCTGGATGCGGGCGAAGATCTGGTCGAACTCCTCCTCGGAGACCAGGAACGCGTAGTGCTGCACATGGATCGGCCCGGCGTCGTCGGCGAAGTCCAGGGAGACGCCGTTGGTGACCTGGACGACGAGGAAGGGACCGTAGGGCACCGGATCGGGCAGCCCGAGAATGTCGGCGAGGAAGGCGGCCGACCGCCGCTTGTCCCCCGCGTGCACGATCGTGTGGTTGAGCTGTACGGGCATGGTCGTGCTCCTGACTTCGCGTTGTCGGTGAGGGTGTACCCGGAAGGGCCGCGGATCTGACGATCACGTGGCGGGACGAGGCACTGGACGGGCCGCCCGGACCGTGACGAGGACGACGGCGGCCGCGCAGGCGAGCAGGATCGCCGCCGAACCGGCCGCGGTGCCGAAGCCGCGTACGAGCGCCTCTCCGGGCGGCGTGTGCTGCGCCAGCCGATGGCTGGTCGCGGTCACCGCGATCGTGTTGAGGACCGCCACGCCGATGGATCCTCCGATCTGCATGGCGGTGTTGGCCACCGCCGCGGCCACGCCGGCGTCCCGGGGGTCGACTCCGCTGGTCACCACGTTGATCGCCGGCGTGAAGACGCATCCCATTCCCGCGCCGACCAGGATCTCGGCGGGCAGGATCCGGCCGAGATAGCCGCCGCCCGTGGTGAGCGTGGACAGCACGGCCAGCCCGGCGGCCGCCAGCAGCAGGCCGGGCACCATCAGCGTCCGCGGCCGTACGTGCGGCAGGACCCGGCCCGCGACGGCGTACCCGGTGGCGGAGACCGCGGCCGTCATCGGCAGGAACGCCAGCCCGGCCCGGACCGGCGAGTAACCCAGGACGGCCTGGAAATGGTAGGTGAGCATGAGGAACAGGCCGAAGGATCCGACGACGGCGGTGGCCACGGCGACGTACGCGCCGAGCCGGTCACGGGAGCCGAGCAGGTGGAGCGGCAGCAGGGGTTCGGCGCGCCTGGCCTGCATGAACAGGAAAGCCGTGCCGGCCACGACCGCGCAGGCGAGCGGCAGGAGCACACGGGGAGAGCCCCAGCCGTGCGGCGCCGCCTGGGAGCACCCGAGGACGACCGCGGCGAGCCCGGTCGTGGCCAGGACCGCGTCGGGGAACTGGATCCGGCCTCCCGCCCGTGCGGGTCGGTCGGCCAGGACCGCGCGGCCGGCCAGCACCGCCGCGAGGGCGATGACGATGTTCACGTAGAGGCACCACCGCCACTGCAGGTACTCCGTGAGGGCGCCGCCGAGGAGCAGCCCGACCGCCGCGCCGCTGCTGGCGACCGCGCCGTAGACGGCGAACGCGGTGCCGCGCTCCTTCGGGTCGCGGAACGTGACCGCGATGAGGGACAGCGCCGCCGGTGCCAGGACCGCGGCGAACGCGCCCTGGAGCGCGCGGCCGGCCATCAGCACCGGCAGGTTCGGCGCGGCCCCGGCGAGGGCCGACGCCGCGGCGAAACCGACCAGGCCGCCGACGAACGCCCGGCGCCGCCCGAACCGGTCACCGACCCGGCCGCCGAGCAGGAGCAGCCCGGCGAACGCCAGCGTGTAGGCGGTGATCACCCACTGCCGGTCGGCGTCGTTGAAGCCCAGCGACCGCTGCGCGGACGGCAGCGCGATGTTCACGATCGTGGCGTCCAGGGCGGTCATCAGCTGGGCGACCGCGATCACGATCAGCGCGATCCAGCGCCGGTCGGGCGGTCCGCCGTCGGCCCGCCCCGGCCGCGTCTGCTGACGTGGGTCCAGACCGTTCGTCATCTCTCCTCCACTGCCGCTCCGGTGTGACCGCCCTCGACGTTAGAGTTCTATCGATTAGATGTCAAACTATTTGATGTCTAGGGATGCGGTAGTCTCTACGCGTGACCAAGCCCGCCGGACGGCCGATCGGCCTGACGCTCGCCCGCACCACCAAGATCGTGAGCCGCGCCTTCGACGACGCCCTGGCCGCCGCAGGCGGCTCAACGCCCGTCTGGCTCATCCTGATCTCGCTGAAGACGCAGCCGGAAAGCAACCAGCGCGAGCTGGCCAGAGCCGTGGGCATCCAGGGCGCCACGCTGACCCACCACCTCAACGCGATGGAGACCGAGGGCCTGATCACCCGGCAGCGCGATCCGGCCAACCGGCGCGTCCACCAGGTAAGGCTCACCGACAGCGGCGAGACGCTCTTCCACCGGCTGGCCACCGCCGCCCGCGCCCACGACAAGCGGCTGCGCACCGGGCTCGGCGCCGCCGACATCACCGCACTGGAAGACCTGCTCGACCGGCTGCGCGCCAACGTGACCGTCGCCGACGACTAACGTAGAAAGAGCCTTTCGAAAGGGTCTTTCGAGCGTTATCGTCGTGTCATGGACCAACACCGAAGGGTGCGCGACGCACGGGAGCTCCGCGTTCTGGCGCACCCGGTACGGATGCGGCTGCGGCAGGCCCTCTACGAGCGCGGCACCGCGACCGCCACCGAGCTGGCCGAGATGATCGGCGAGAGCCCGG
>JAOPYG010000343.1 GCA_025964685.1 Actinoallomurus sp.
CTCGTCGACCAGGATCCGCAGCAGCCCCTGCTTGCCGCCGATGACGTACACGGTCGCCGGCGAGACACGGGCGGCCACCGCGATGTCGTCGACCTTCGTCGCGAAGTAGCCGTTCTCGCTGAACAGCCGGCGCGCCTCATCGATGACGGCGCGGCGGGTCGCTTCGGCGTACTCGGCTCTGCGGGTGACGCGGCCGGTGGGATTCGTCTCTCCGGTGTCCTGACTCACGGAGCGAGTGTATCGTCGCCCTCTGGTCGCTGGAGTTGGGCTCCAGCGACCAGAGGGCTACTTTGTCCTCGCGACCTCTCCTCTAGCGGGTCGCTTCGACCAAGGAGGACGATCGTGAACGAAGACACCGCGGCCATGACGGCGGCCCAGGAACTGGCCGGCCGGCTCGGCCCGAACCTGGTGGTGATGTCCGGCCCGGCGTACCAGGACACACGCCGGCTCTGGAACGGCGCCGTGACCAGCCGGCCCGCCTTCGTCGTCCGCGCCCGGACGCAGGACGACGTCCAGGCCGCCCTGGACACGGCACGCCGCCACGACCTGCCGCTGTCGGTGCGCGCGGGCGGCCACGACTGGGCCGGACGGAGCCTGCGGCACAACGGCCTGGTGATCGATCTGACCGGCATGCGGCAGGTCACCGTGGACGCGGAGACGCGCGTGGCCGCAGTCGGCGGCGGTGCCACGGCCACCGACGTCATCGCCGTGTCGGCACCTCACGGACTGTCCGCGGTCACCGGTACGGTCGGCAGCGTCGGCATGGCGGGCCTGACCCTCGGCGGTGGTTACGGCCCGTTGAGCGGCCGCTTCGGCCTGGCGGTGGACAACCTTCTGAGCGCCGACCTGGTCCTCGCCGACGGACGATCGATCACCGTGGACGAAGACCACGAGCCGGAGCTCTTCTGGGCCATCCGCGGTGGCGGCGGCAACTTCGGCGTCCTGACGTCCATGCGCGTCCGGCTCCATGCCGTCGACCGCCTGCTCGCGGGCCTGATCGTCTACCCGTGGGCGCAGGCCGCCAAGGTGCTCGACCAGCTGAGCCAGATCCTCATCGCCGCACCCGACGAACTCACCGTGCAGACCGTCATCCTCACCGGCCCCGGCGGTGCGCCGGCGCTGTTCGTCGTGCCGGCGTGGAGCGGCGATCCGGCGGCCGGCGAGGCGCACGTCGAGGAACTACAGCGACTCGGAACCCCGGCGCTCACCCAGGTCGGTCCGATGACCTACGGTGACCTGCTGCACCTGAACGACGCCCAAGGCGAGGTCACGGGACGCCACTACGCCGCCCGTACGCGGACGGTGAGCCGCCTCACCGCAGATGTCGTCGCCGCGTTCGTCGAGGCGGGCGACACCGTCACGACACCGCTGTCGGGCGTGCCGATCCACCACTTCCACGGCGCCGCGGCCCGGGTGCCCGTCGAGAGCACCGCGTTCGGCATCCGGCAGGACCACCTCATGGCCGAGATCGTCGCGGTGTGGGAGCCCGGCGACGGCACACCGCACCGGACGTGGGCCGACTCGGTCGCCGACGCGCTGGCGCCCGACGCGCTGCCGGGCGGCTACCCCAACATGCTGGGCCCGCGTGACCACGCGCAGATCGCCGGCGCGTACGGCCCCAATGCGGCACGGCTCCTCGCGGCCAAGGCCCGCTTCGACCCTGACGGGGTCTTCTCCGCCACGCCCCTGCCGCCCACCGCCGCGAACTGACCGTCTCACCCGCGAGCGGCTCTTTCGAAGGAACGGCCTGTCAGCCGTCGTCGTCGGCCTCGGCGACGTCCCGGAGCGCGCCGGGATCCATGATGAGGATGCGCATCCGCTGGGTGACGACCACGCCGTCCTTGCGCCACACCGTGAGCGCCCGGGCGACCGTCTCGCGCGCCCGGCCGATCATCGTCGCCAGCTCGTGCTGGGTGAGCGGCAGCGGCAGCGCCACGGCGTTGCCGGGGCCGGGCACGCCGTAGCGTCCGGCCAGGTCGAGGAGGAGCAGCGCGAGCAGCTTGGGGCCGCTCGTGCCCACCTGCGAGGTCATCCGGCGGTCGGCGTCGTCCATCCGCCCGACCATCACCCGGGCGAGGACCTGGGCGGCGTGGGCGTGGGCGTTCAGGAAGTTCGCGAACTGCTCGGCCGGGACCGCGAGGGCGCGCACCCGGTTGAGGGCCTTGACGTTGGCCGACCGGGGACGGCCGTTCAGCCAGCCGCTCTCACCGATCGTGTCGGCCGGGCCGCGGATCGCCAGCATGACCTCGTGGCCGTCGGCGCGTCCGGCGGTGACCTTCACCCAGCCGTCCAAGATGATCAGGACGTGGTCGGGGTCGGCGCCCTGACTGCACAGGAGCGTGCCGGCCGCGTACTCACGAGTCCGGCCGGCCGCGCGCAGCGCGGTCCGCTCGGCTTCGTTCAGTGCCTGCCAAAAACCGTGTCTGTCCGCGAGGGTCTCCTGCACCGAGTTCCCGTCTGCCTGTCCGGCAGAGGTTCGCCATTGAACCTCATTTCCTCCAGTGGACCTAATGAAGGGGAATGCTGTCTAGAGGCCGGCACCCAGGGCATGGGGAGTGGGGCGGTTTTTCCATGACCTGGATGCCGGCCGGTCTGAGGAGGCATCAGTGGCCCGAGGCCATCACGGCCGCGGCGGCACTCCAGCCCACGACGGCCGCGCCCGCGACGTACGCCCAGTTCAGCGCCTGCCGGGTGAGCATCTCGCGGTGACGGGTGGCCGCCGTCAGCCGCTGCAGCTGCAGCACGGCCGGTGCGCACAGTTCCGGTGCGTCGCCCGGGATCTCGGCGATGAACCGGTAGAAGTCCTCCTGCGCCACCGCGGTCAGCCGGTGGGCGCGGACCAGCAGGACGGAGGCGCACACGCCGGCGGCGAGCACGGGCACCAGCGCCGCGAACAGGACAGCGGCGTACGGGGAGCGGCTCGCCGACGTCATCGTGCCGCTCTGCACGACCAGGCCCATCGCGCCGGTCGCCACGATCCAGCCGGCGAGGGCCGTGGCGTGGTTGGAGCGCTGGACCATCGCGAACATCGCGCTCACACCGCCGAACGCCGCCCCGTCATCCCCCGGATGGGCCGGTGTCCTCCTGCTGAGGATCGTCGTCATGGCCGCCTCTCATTTCCCCGTGGCGCAACTTTCACCGCGCCTCTCAGTGAAATGAAAACTCCGGCAGGTCCGGGACACTGCGCCATATGACGCAATCAGCGCATTAGTCGTCGCCTGTTTTCACGGCACCGAGCAGGCGGTTGACGGGGCCGTCGAGATTCCACCGGTCGGTGAGCTCGACCAGGCGTTCCGATTCGCGTGGCGTTCGCGGCAGACGCGCGTCGATGTCACCGAGAGGAATGTCGGTGACCACCCGGACCACCATTTCGGCGGCGCCGAGGTAATCATGCGCCTTCTCCAGCTTGAGCCGGCTCCCGGCCGGGAAACCCGATGTCTCACCCGAGTCGAGGGCCTTGGCGATGCCCTCCAGCGAGCCGAACTTCGTGATCAGCGCCGCGGCCGTCTTGTCACCGATGCCGGGCACGCCGGGAAGCCCGTCGCTGGGGTCGCCCCGCAACGTCGCGAAGTCGGCGTACGCGCGCCCGGGGATGCCGTACTTGGCGGTGACCTCGGCCTCGCCCATGACCTGCAGCGCCTTGATGCCGCGCGCGGTGTAGAGGACCCGCACCGGCTTGTCGTCGCGGACCAGCTGGAACAGGTCGCGGTCACCGGTCACGATGTCCACCTCGCCGTCCTCGGTGGTGGCGAGGGTGCCGATCACGTCGTCGGCCTCATAGCCGGCGGCGCCGACCTGGGCGATCCCGAACGCCTCGAGGACCTGTTCGATCAGCGGCACCTGCGCGCCGAGGGCGGGCGGCGTCTGGTCACCGCCGCCGGGCCCGACCCGGTGCGCCTTGTACGACGGCAGGGCCTCGACCCGGAACCGGGGCCGCCAGTCCGCGTCCATGCAGGCGA
>JAOPYG010000473.1 GCA_025964685.1 Actinoallomurus sp.
CCCGGCCGCCCGAAGCCGTCAACCGTCCATAACAGACGGACGAGAGCTCGTGGTCAGCGCGAGCACGTTCACCTATACGGGGCTGAGCACATCCAGGCGTACGCCGACACGTTTAGAGCCGTCAGCCGGATCACTGATCCCTGTGGTCGGGGTGGGGGCGGAGGGCGACGACGTTGGTGTGCGGCTGGGTGAGCTGCTCGCGTAGGTCCTGGTTTTCGAGGGTGAGGATGTGGACGGTCCGGACGAGCGCGGGGACGTCGGCCTCGAGGCGTGTGAGCCGTTCGTTCTTGTTCGCGATCGTCTTCTTCAGCTTCGTGATCCGTCCGGGCGACCCCTTGCGATCCACCCAGTGGACCATCGGTTTCAGGCCCCTGGTCACCTCGGTGACGATCCGCACCTCCGGCAGCCGCTCGTACCGGCCCATCCGCTGTGCCCCGCGAATCGCCAGCGCTCGTGACGCGTCCATGTAGGTCTCGACATCACCGATCGCGCTGGACGCGACGTAGAACGTGCGCGCCTTCTTCGATCGCGTCGCCGCGGCCGCCACCTTCCCGACGTAGTACCGGCCGCCGTCCAACCGCCGCCCGGGCACCTCAAACGTCAGCAACGACCCGCACTCGGCCCGCCGCAGGCCCGACGACCTGAGCACATTCACGAACGCCACGTTGCCGTCCTCCTGCCTTGACGCCCAGCCCGACTCCACGAGCCCATCAGTACCGCAACCGCGCAAGCCGATCTCGATCCACCGATCCCAGGTCCGGGGCGTCAACCAGTGGACGTTGCTTCACCGCGCGTCACCGGCCCGCGCATCGGGAACCCACCGCGCCTCGCCGTCGCGTCCGACCACCTTCCGCACCGTGATCGGGCTTCGCCGCACCAGCCTGCGCCCGACCGGTGACCCGTACAGGCTCGACAACGCCGCCAACTCGCGATCCCACTTCGAGCCACCGACCCGCTGCGGATTCGTCCGCTCCTGCCGACGCCAGTGCTCGTAGTCCTCCACGTCACGAACCGTTGCCTCAGCCCAGCAACGGCCACGGCTCCACAAGAAGTCCAGGAACAGCCGGATGTCGGTCGCGTAGTTCCGCTTGGTTTCCTTGGTGAAACCACGGAACTTCACCCATCGGCCGTACTCGCAGAGGTGAGGATCCACTTGGTACTCGGGCGACAGGAAGATCGGGTCACCCGACCGCACTCCCACCGTGTCCTCTCGGGACGGCAGGTCTTCCCAACCCGCCAGCAACCGCCGCCGTACCCCACTCCGCACCGCGTCCTGCGGCACCCAGAACACCCGCCAACTCGTCACTCTGCGATCCCTCTCGACGTGCATTAACACGCACATCTAATAGGGAAGCTATTGTGCCGTGGAAGGTGAGCCGGTCGACGATTGCCGCGCATAGGCGCGGGTCGGTGAAGGTTTCATGCTTTCCTCCCGGTCTGTGTCTGCAGGGCGGTGGCGATGGTGGCGTCCAGGTGCCGACGCAGCGTGCGGGTGCGGAAATCCGAGACACGCAGGTGTAGATCGAGGTCGTGGAGGCGTGTTCGTGGCCAACCTGTTCCTGGACGAAACGAGGATCCCAGCCGTCCTCGATCAGGTGGGTGACACACGACCTTCGCAGCGAGTGGAAGTCCAAGCCGTCGTCCAGGCCCAGAGCCCGGCGGTAGGCGACGAAGCGGGAGTTGAGCCGTTGACAGCCGATCCGCAGTCAGCCCGCCAGTTACCGCACTAAGCCGCGACGATGCGCAAACCGGCGCTGGCCGGTAGCTCGACTGTTCGCGGTTCTCAAGCCCCTACGAAGCCGTGATGCAAGATCCGCAAGAGCTGTCGTGCATGGTGGGTGCTGGTGCCTACGATGGCGGCTGCGCTTGTCAGGGCGAGCACGTCCGCCACCGTGACATCGGTGCGGACGCCGCCGGCATCCTGGGCTCGAACGAGCAGCCCTTCTGCGGTCGATCTCATTGACTCGTGCCAGTGATCGAATAGCTCGGTGCGCCGTTCGTCGCTGCTTTCGGTGGCGGCGAGGGCCAGGGCGCGTTTGGTGGCGACGTGGACGACGAAGCTGTCCAGCCAGGTGAAGAGCGCCTGGGCCGCCGAAGGTTTGTGAAGCAGGGTGACGCCTTGCTCGCAGAGCGCGGTCACCTCGTCGGCGTATACGGCGACGAGCAGGTCACCGCGGGTGGGGAAATGCCGGTAGAGGGTCGCGTTGCCGACGCCCGCCCGCCGTGCCACCTCGTCCAACGCGACCTCGGGACCGTATTCGTCGAAGAGGTCTTTCGCCGCCGCGAGCAGCAACTGGGCGTTCCGCGTGGCATCGGCCCTCCGTGCTCGTCCTGGAGCGGTCGCCTTGTCCGCCATCCGTCTGCTCCATGGTTGCTAAATGGGGACCTCCCCAATTACTCTAGCGCGAGCATAACCGGGGAGATCCCCACATCGCTACCACAGGCGTGACCTGCGAACCAAAGTTGGTGGGACGAGTCGCCTCCGAGCTCCTAGGAGAGTAATTGTCATGACATTTACGTGCGAAGACCGCGTCGCCATCGCTGAGCTCATCTCAATGCACGGCCACCTGTGCGACAGCGGAGAGCTGGACCGGCTCGACGAGGTGTTCACCGCCGACGTCGTCTATGACATAACGGACTTCGGGCAGGATCCGCTGGAGGGGGTAGCGGCCATCGCAGCGGCGGGGCGCGCGCTGGGCGAGTTGAATCCCGTCGGTCATCACGTCACGAACATCGTCCTCGCCGAGCTCGCCAACGGCCAAGTGCACGCCCGATCCAAGGGGATCGGCGTTAATGCGGACGGCACGTGCGGAAGCGTGACCTACGAAGACACCATCGAGCGCGGCGATCAGGACTGGCGAATCAGCCACCGCAAGGTCCTCGCCCGACGGGCACCTCTGGGCGGGAAGTAGGGCGCCCGGGACGAGGATCGGCAGACCGAACGAGGCATGTTTGCTCGGTGTTTGCTCATACGCCGCGGTATAACCCGGCAGCACGCGACACCGCAGTACAGTGATTGAGCGAGGACGGAGCAATGGGTGCGGACCAAACGGCATGTAGCGGCAGCAAGCGTCATTGTTCCGCACGCCCTTCTCCAGATCTAATTAGGTAGTTCCTCCACGGCTGTGGACTTTAAATCCATAGGTTCCGGGTTCGAGTCCCGGACGCCCTACCACTCTCCTGGCCGCTGACCTGCGGTTTCTCGTTGCTGTTGATCTCGCTGCTGATCGTTTCCTTTTGGTGTGTGCTCATTGTGTGCTCGCGGGGCCGTCGCGGGGCGCCCGGGTGCTTCTGGCCGGGGTGTGGATCGCGTGGCGTTGTCGAACAGGATCGTTGGTCGTTGCTGTGATCTTGGTTGGGCGCGGATTCTTGCTGCGGTGCTTCCAGCGGCGTCGCGGAGAGTCGGGGTAGACAGCACGCTACGGGCATGTGAGCACATTGCCGGATGCTGCTGATACCGGCACTATTTCGGTCATGAGTGACGGCCGGAAGGTAAGGAGAATCGGTGACAGGCATCTGGCATGACGAGGGGAAGGGACTGGTGCCTCTTCCAGCTCAGCCGTATGCGAATGAGCAGGCCCTTCACAGCAGCATCGAACGCGCTCCCGCGATGTTGCCGCTTCCTGGTCAGCCAAGACTGGTGATCTTGGGTCGGGAAGTGCAGCTCGGCAACGGCTATGCCGATCTCGTGGCGGTGGACGCCGATAGCGGGCGACCAGTGGTCATCGAGGTGAAACTCGCTGCGAATTCAGACCGTAGGGCCGTATTCGCTCAGGTGCTCGGATACGCGTCTTATGTTTTCCGGCTGTCGGCGACCGCGTTCGAAGAGCTCATGCAGCCTCATGTGGCCGCACGCGGACACGCCACTGTCGCCGACGCGGTGGCTGCGGAGATCGGTGACGGCTCATTCGACATCGAGACCTTTCGCATCGGCATGGCGGAGGAACTCGAGAAAGGGAATGCCCGCTGTGTCGTGGTCCTCGATGCCGCGCCGACCGACTTGATCGAGCTCGCCGGGTATCTACAGACCGTCACCAACGATCGTCTGGATATCGACCTGGTGACGGTGATGGCCTACAACGTGCGGGGGAGCCAGGTGCTCGTTCCGCAACTGGTCGAGCCTGAGCGCGCTTTGGCGGCGTCGGTTCGGCTGACTGGCGTGCAAGGAGAAGCCAAGCCGACTCCAGGCTCAGCTTCCTTCCGGGACAGCGTCGACAGCGCTGATCCCGTCCATCGCGAATCGCTGCGCCAGCTGTGTGACTGGGCAGAGCGGTTGGAGTCAGATGGCCTGGCCACGCTCTTCACCACCGTGGGCAAGGGCCGCTGGGTCCTCAATCCACGTCTTCCCGGCCAGAGCCGTGGGATGTTCACGATCTGGAATGACGGAGGCGCCTATGTAAGCCCGCAGCGCTCCGTCATCCAAGACGAGGCACCGAACACGCTGGCTCGCCTAGACCACCGTCTTCCCGGTGAGATCCGCCAGAACAACTACCTGAAGAGCGAAATCAGTGAAGGGGCGCTCGCGCTCCTGAGGAGTGCGTACGAGGAAGCCGCCGACCGCAAAACGTCCTAGCCAGGCCGAGCGGAGGCCGGTCTTGTGGATGAGACGGGGTTCCGTTCGGCGGCGGAGCGGGCCGGCGGCTGGGTGCTTACCGGACATCTCCGCCGCCGGACCGGCGCATGTGATCAAACCGTGTTGTATTCCAGGTCAAAGCGCTGGGACCGCATGTGATCATCTAGATGATCATGGTTCGGCTCTTCCCGGAGAAACGTATGCGGAGACTCATCGGCGCGGTCGTTGTTCTGGCGATGGCGGCATTGACACTGGTCGCGGCGGGGCCGGCGTCGTTCGCCGGGGACGGGATGGTCGTCAGGGGCGTCAGAGCCACGACGCCGGGACTGACCACCGAGATCGAGATCACCGTGATGTCGGGCACCGACATCGCCAAGCTGGTCGCGAGCCTGCGTCTTGTGGGCGAGACCGCGGTTTTCGCCACGGTCGATGACTTCGAGCTGATCCAGGGAGCCGGGAATGACGGGGTCTGGCGTAGCAGAACGGCGGTGAGGCTGCCGGAGGGCCGTGTGGCGGTCGACGTTCAAGGCACAACCGTCAGCGGGTTCCAGCGGACCACGACCGACGCCGGGATCATCGACAACGGACGCGACGTCAACTTCAGCGCCTTCCAGGTGAACCCCACGACCATCGACACCGAGCATGAGGACGTCAGCTTCAGCGGCCAGGTCGTCACCCACCCCGCCGGCGGCGTGGAGCAGGGCGTGCCGGGATTGAAGGTCAGCTTCAATTCACCCGAGACCAACCCCCTCGGGAGCACCACAACGGACGAGCAGGGACATTTCTCGTTCACGACGCGCCTCACGAACTCACAACACGTGTACGCCGTCTCGCGGGCCGACGCGATGTACCGGTCAGCCACGACCGACCAGGTCATGGTGGACCACGTGAACCTCCCGACCCGGCTCACCATCAAGGCACCGGTCACCCGCGGGATCGTCGGCGACAGCATGGTCCTGACGGGGCGTCTGGAACGGCAGAGCAGCTCAGGGGAATGGGCCGCCCTTGCCGGTTTCCCGGTGGCCGTGACCGCCCACGACGGCACGGGCTCCGCGGCACGAGTGGTGACCGGCCCGGACGGCGCGTTCAGCGTGCCGGTGACCCAGTACTCGGGGACGCAGTGGGAGGCACGCTTCCCGCCCCCGGGCGAGGGCAGCGGCCGCTATGCCCAGTCGGCCGCCATCACCGGGTTCGTGATCGCCCAGTGGCACACGACGATCACCGGATTCAACGCGTCACCGGAACCGGTCGGCCGAGGGGCCACCGTGACCGTGCGCGGCAACGTGCTCCGGCGTACGGGCGACGGCGGGACCGAGCCCGCCCCCTACCCCACCGTCGACCTCCAGTTCTCCCCGGATGGCAAGACGTGGACGATGAAGAGCCGGCTTTCCTTTGACGCGGACGGCGCCTTCGTGTTCACCGCGAAGGCCGAACAGGACGGTTACTGGCGTGCCGTTGTTGAGGACGACGGCACGTATCTCCCGGTGACCGGCGGCTCCGACCACGTTGACACGAAGACCTGGACGCGAATCCGGTCGTTCAACGCCTCGCCGGAGCCGGTGCGCAAGGGAAAGACCATTACCGCGGCCGGCTACCTGGACCGCTATAGCTCGTCCTGGACGGCGTTCACCGGGCAGAGCGTGAAAATCTACTTCGAAGCCAAGGGGTCCACCACCTGGACCTATGAGGGCAAGGCGACGACCAGTCCTACGGGGCACTTCTCCCACGGCTTCACCGCATCCAAGGACGGCACATGGCGGGCGACGTACGCCGGGACCACGACGTACCTGGCCGCGACAGGCTCGGGTGACCATGTCGACGTCAGCTGACGAGCTCCCGGACAGCCTGCGCGTGCCGAAAACCTCATCCACATCATGCGACCTGGGCGTATTCGTGGATGATGCCGCCGAGGCGATCGCGTCTTCGACCGCGAGCCGGACCCCACCCCCCTCAGCACGCTGGCCCACCTGCCCGCGACATCCGACTTCGACCAAGGATCACGTGCGGCGCTGGGTGTCTTCGAGGTAGCGCAGGACGGCGGTGACCCTCCGGTCCGCTCGGTCGGTGGGTGCCAGGTCGAGCTTGGCGAAGATACTGCGGATGTGCTTGTGGACGGCGCCCTCGGTGACGAAGAGCCGTTCGGAGATGGCGGTGTTGCCCAGTCCCTCTGCCATCAGGGCGAGCACGTCGCGTTCGCGGGCGGTCAGGCGGTCGAGCGCGGTGTCGGGGCGGGACCGGGAGAGTAGTTGCGCGACGACCTCGGGGTCGATGGCCGTGCCTCCCCCGGCCACCCGGTGCAGTGCGTCGAGGAACTGCTCGACGCGGCCGACCCTCTCCTTGAGCAGGTAGCCCAGCCGAGCGGCCCCGCCGGCGAGCAGGTCGGTGGCGAACGCCTGCTCGACGTAGGCGGACAGCACGAGGACGGCCAGGCCGGGTTGGCGGCGCCGGGCCTCGACGGCCGCCTTGATCCCCTCGTCGGTGTGGGTCGGCGGCATCCGTACGTCGACGATGGCGACGTCGGGCTCGTGGTCCTCGACGGCGGCGAGGAAGGTGTCCGGGCCGTCGGTGGTGGCCACCACGTCCAGTGACTCCGCTCGCAGCAGCAGCGCGACCCCTTCGCGCAGGAGTGGGTCGTCCTCGGCGATCACGATCCGCATGGCAGCTCCACCAGGAGAGTCGTCGGCCCACCGGGTGGGCTGGTCAGGGTGAGAAGGCCGTCGTGCGCCTCGATTCGGCGGCGGATGCCCGTGAGGCCGGAGCCCTCGTGTTCCTCCGCGCCGCCGACGCCGTCGTCCTCGACCCGCAGAGACAGAGCGCCGCCCTGGCGGCGTACGGTCACGGTGGCGTGCCGGGCCTGGCTGTGTTTGGCGATGTTGGTGAGCGCCTCCGCCACCACGAAGTAGGTGGTGGCCTCGACGGAGGCGGCGCAGCGGCCGGGCACGTCGACGTCGATCCGGCAGGGCACCCCGCAGTCCGCCGCGAGCCCGGCGAGCGCGCCGGCGAGGCCGCGGTCGGCCAGGACCGGCGGCAGGATGCCGCGCACGACCGTACGCAGCTCGGCCAGTGCCTGTTCGGCGGCATCTTGGGCGCGTTCGAGCATGGCTTCGGCGCCGGCCGGGTCCCGTGTGAGCGCACGGCGCGTCGCGCCGAGCAGGACGGTGACGGCGACGAGGCGGTTCTGGGTGCCGTCGTGCAGTGAGCGTTCGATGCGCCGCAGCTCCGTGGCGTGGGCGTCGAGCGCGGCGGCGCGGGTCGCGGACAGTTGCGCGACCCGCAGCGACAGGTCGACGTCGGCGCTCGGAGGCAGGAGCCGCCGGCCCGGCCACGCCTGCAGTCGGGCCAGCCCCGGCCCGAGGGCCAGGAAGGCGACGGCCAGCACCAGCCCGAGCAGCGCGACCTTCAGGGCATCGGGCGTGTCGCGTACGGACCAGAAGACCAGGTTCGGGGCGGGGTCGGTCGGCGACAGCAGCCGCCACCACAGCGGGTACGTGACGTCCTGCACGCCGTTGATCGGCAGTGTCAGCGCGACCAGGCTGACGCTGATGCCGAATGTGCCGTGGACGAGCACCCAGCCCAGCTCCCGCCGTACGGCCGGATCGGCCATCGCGGCGCGTACGCGGGCCGGCGCCGGCTCCGGGCCGATGATCTCCGGTCCCCAGCGGGAGAGCCGGGCGCGCTCCCGCTCGGCGACGGCGCGCACCACGCGCGGCACGGTGGGCGCCAGGAGCAGGCCCACCCCGACGACGCATGTCAGGGCGACCAGGACCAGCCACAACAGGGCGGCCAGCGCCAGGATGGCGGTGCCGAGACCGCCGACAAGATGTTCGAGGGCGTCCAGGACGGCACGGGCACGCGCCACCCGCTTCGGGGTGGCCGATTCAGGCTGTTTTTCCGGCATCCGTACCTCCTAGGCCGAGACCTTAGGGCAGCGTCTTGACCTCTGCCGGACGGCGGGCAAAGGAGTACAGCCTGCTGTACCGAGGACGACTCGTTGGCTGGATCGTCCCAGACGATCACGGTTCCTAGCGTTGTGCCTCGTCAACATCGACGAAGGAGCACACCATGACGGACCTCTACCGGATCACCGACACACAGGGCTCCCCGCCACCCGCGATCACACGGAAAGGGATCGTACGGCCGGTGCTGTGGCTGCTGCTGGTGATCAGCGCGGCCGGGAACATAGTGACCTCAAACGTCAACGTGTTCGTCGGCGCCGCGTTCGGGCTGGCCACGCTGGGCCTGGGCATCGCCCTGGGCGTCCAGCACTACCGCAACCGCCGCCGATGAGGGCCGCGGTCGAACCCGGCCACGCGCCGGTGAACCGGCAGACGCCCGCCGTGGCCCTGCGAGAGGTCACCAAGACCTATCCGGGCGGCGTACGGGCTCTCGACGGGGTCTCCCTCGCCGTCGAGCGCGGCACGTTCCTCGCGGTGATGGGCCCGTCGGGGTCGGGCAAGAGCACGCTGATGCACTGCGCCGCCGGCCTGGACACGCCGACCGGCGGAAGCGTCTCGATCGACGGCACCGAGATCGGCGGGCTGAAGGAGACCCGCCGCGCGGAGCTGCGCCGAGAGCGCGTCGGGTTCGTGTTCCAGGCCTACAACCTCATCCCGTCGCTCAGCGTCGCGGACAACATCACGCTGCCGTTGCGGCTGGCGCGCCGGGCACCGGACCAGGACTGGGTGCGGCTGCTGGTCGAGCGGGTCGGGCTGAGCGGCCGGCTCGAACGCCGCCCGGCCGAGCTGTCCGGCGGCCAGCAGCAGCGCGCCGCGATCGCCCGGGCGCTGGTGACCAGGCCCGCGGTCGTGTTCGGCGACGAACCGACCGGCGCGCTGGACCTGCGCACCGCACGCGAGGTGCTCGACCTGCTCCGCGACCTGGTCGACGGCCTCGGCCAGACCGTCGTGATGGTCACCCACGATCCGGCCGCCGCCGCACGGGCGGACCGGGCGCTGGTCATGGCCGACGGACGGGTCGTGGACACGCTGGAGAAGCCCACCGCGGCCGAGCTCGCTCACCGCATCACCGCACTGGAAACGGAGTAAGCGATGCTGCACCTGGCGTTGCGTATGGCCCGGCACCGGATCGCCGCGCTGCTGGCGATCGCGTGCGCCACCCTGGGTGGGGCCGCGTTCATCACCGGCATCGGTGTGCTGGGCGAGTCGGGGTTCCGCTCGCACGCGCCGGTCGCCCGCCTGGCCGGGGCCGACGTCGTCGTCTCGGCACGCCAGTCGTACCAGTCGAAGGGCGACATGGCCATCGCGCTGCCCGAGCGTGCGCGGGTGCCGGGCGACCTGACCGGCCGCCTTGCCCGGCTGCCCGGCGTCACCGCCGCGATCGGCGACCTGAGCTTTCCCGCCGCCGCCGTCGCCGACCGGGCCGTACCGGCCGGGGATCCGCGTACCGCCGGGCACGGCTGGTCCTCGACCGGCCTGCTGGACCACCCGCGGTTCACCGGTACGGCACCGGCCGGGTCAGACGAGGTCGCCGTCGACCAGCGCACCGCCGCCGCGGCGGGCGTGGCGCTGGGCGGCCGCCTCTCAGTGATCGCCGCCGGCCACCGTGCGACGTACCGCGTCTCGGCCGTGCTCGGCACCCCGCAGAGCGGGATCTACTTCGCCGACGCGACGGCGACGCGGCTGGCCGGGCAGAGTTCTGTCGACCTGGTCGCGCTGCGTACCGCCCCCGGCGCCCGCGCGTCGGTCATCGCGAAGATTCGCGCGATCGCGCCGAACCTGGTCGTCTCCACCGGCGCGGCGCGGGGCGACGTCGAGTCGCCCGACACGATGGCCGGCCGGAGCGCCCTGCCCCTGCTCGCCAGCTCCCTCGCCGGATTCACCCTCCTGGTCATCGGGTTCATCGTGGGCGGCGCGCTGGCCGTCTCGATCGGCGCCCAGCGACGGGACCTGGCCCTCATGCGCGCCGTCGGCGCGACCCCACGGCAGGTTCGCCGGCTCGCCGCCGCCCAGGCCACCGTCATCGCGGTCGCCGCGCTGGTGCCCGGCCTGCCCCTCGGCTACCTGCTGGCCGGACGCTTCCGGCTGCTGCTGGTGTCGGCCGGCGTGCTCCCCTCCTCGCTGCCGCTTACCTTCAGCCCGCTTCCCGCGGTGGCGACGGCGCTCCTGCTGATCGCCGTCGTACGGGTGTCGGCCTGGTGCGCGGCATGGCGTACGTCCCGCCTGCCGGCCACCGAGGCGGTCGCCGAGTCGCACAGCGAACCCCGTAAGCCCTCCACAGGCCGCGCCTTCGCCGGGCTCCTGCTGATCGTCGGGGCGACCGCCCTGTCGGTCGGGCCCCTGCTGATCCGGTCGGAGGCCGGCGCCGCGGTCACCGCCTTCGCCGGCATCGTCGGGACGATCGGCCTCGCGCTCGCGGGCCCGGCCATGGTCGGGCGGATCGGCCACACGCTGGCCCGCATGCTGCCGGCGCGCACGTCGGCGTCGACCTGGCTGGCGGTGGCGAACACCCGCGGGTACGCCCTGCGCGTGGCCGGCGCCATCACGACGCTCGCCATGGCCGTGGCCTTCACGCTCACCTACGCGCTGACCCAGACGACCGTGCTGAAGGCGACCTCCTCCGACGTCGACGCGGGTACCCGGGCGCAGCTCACGATGACGGCGCCCGGGCTCGGTGGCCTGCCCGACGGCCTGCCGGCCGCCGTACGGGCCGTGCCCGGGGTGACGGCCTCCGCCCCGGTCACCACCACGACGGTCATCTGGTCGTACAAGATGCTGGGCGACATCATGACCGAGTCCCACTCCGCGCTGGTGCTGACGCCGGCCGCGCCCTCCGTCCTCGACCTCGGCGTACGGGCAGGCAGCCTGGCGAACCTCACCGGCAACACCGTCGCGGTCGCCGCCGACGCCGCCAAGTCGCGTCATGCACCGGTGGGCGGCATGGTGAGCCTCGTCCTCGGCGACGGCGCCCGCGTCAACGCCCGAGTCGTCGCGACCTACGACCGCGGCCTCGGCTTCGGTCCGGTGGCGGTCTCCCGCGACCTCGCCGCCGGGCACACCACCACCGGACTCGACCAGAGCCTGCTGATCCGTACGGACGGTACGGGCACGGCCCGGCACGGCCTCACCACACTCGCCGCGTCCCGCCCGGGACTGGCCGTCGAGGACGCGGGCGACACGTCGGACGGCAAGAGGGGGATCCCGCCCCAGTTGTGGATCAACATCGCGGTACTCACGGTGCTGCTCGGGTATTTGCTGCTCGGCATCGCCAACAAGCTCATCGCCTCCACGGCCGGACGCCGCCACGAGATCGCCGCGCTGCAGCTGGTCGGCGCCACCCCGCGCCAGATCCGCTCGATGATGCGGCGCGAGGCGACGCTGATCTGCGCCGTCGCGCTCGGCAGCGGGATGCTGCTGTCGGTCGTGCCGCTGGTGCTGCTCTCGGTCGGCTTCCTGCACCGGCCGTGGCCGGCCGGGCCGGTCTGGCTCGCGCCCGCGGTAGCGATCGTGGTGGCGGGGATCGCCTACCTCACCACGGAACTCCCCACCCGCCGGGCCCTGCGCACGCCACCCGCCGAGGCCCTCAGCCGCGCCTGACCCCACGCGCCCACCGGCCCAGCCCCCTCGACCGAGGGGGCTGGGCGGTCGTGGCACGCGGGCACAGCGGTGCAGCGTCGCCCGGGACGCGGGTGTCTGTGAGGGTCATCGGCAGTGCCGTGCGTCCGGTTTTTCTCGCAGGCCGGGTCTTTCGAAGATCTCGATCTCTCCCTGGCACGCATCGTCAAGTCCTTGGCGCTGGAGCGCAATGACACTCACGGACGGCGCCGTGACACTCATTCCAAGTCGCTCGAGAAAGGACAGGACATGCTGATTCGCAGCGCTCTCACTGGTGTGGTCATGGCTGGCACAGCCACCACGGTTTTCGGTCTCGGAGGTTCAGCACTGGCTGCAACGCCGACGCCGCACGCCGACTTCGCCGCCCAGGCGAAGAGTGCAGGACTCTCCAGCGCCAGAGCCGACGTGCTGCAGACGCAGGTCGACGGCTATCTCGCCAAGTACCACGGAACACAGATAGCGGCCAACAAGATCTCCGCGAAGGGCATGTACATCACCGTTGCTCTGCCCGACGAGAAGTACGCGCGTACCCTGCCGGCCGCCTCGGGAATGCAACCCGCCGACGTGTGGCAGGACAAGTGCCTTGATGGCAGCCCGGTCTACAGCGGATGGTTCTGTCTGTACAAGGGCCAGACCTTCCAGGGCGATGTGCTGTCGATGTACACGTGCGGTAACCATTCCATCTACGGCTGGTACAACAACGGCTCGTGGGTGAACGACCAGTCGCGGGGGACCGTCGCGCTGCTCCGGAGCGCCAACTGGTCCTACACCTTCTACACCCCAGGCTCGTACGCCTCTTCGACGAGTTTCAACTGGACACCGGTGGATGTCGTTCATCCTTGCTGACCAAGCACGACCGGCGTTGAGTCTCCACAGCCCCGCCGGAAAGCGGCCTCCTTGGCAGTGCCGAGGAGGCCGCTCGGTGTGCCGGAGTCACGACCACTCCCCCTGATCACGTGACGTCCCACCGCCGGCGCCGAGCAGCTCCCGCTGCCACAGCAGGTCGCACACGCGCTGAAGGCCTCGGGCCAGGTGACGGCGGTAGGTGCTGAACGGCAGGCCGAGCCGGTCGGCGGCGGCCTGCTGGGTCGGGGTGTTCTGAAGGAACGTCATCGTCACCGCCCGGTGCAGCTTCGCGTCACGAGGGTCGTCGCTCAGTCTCCCGACCATGTCGGACAGCACCTTCCGCAACGCGTCGACCGGTGCGGAGCCGGCGTCGGCCACCACGCGGGTCGGGATGAGCGGGCTGGCCGCCAGTGCGTCCGGCCTGTTCCACGAACGCAACGCACCGCGCACCGCCGCGTCGAACTCGGCGCGCGACAACACCGCGAACTTCCGTGCGGAGGGCTCGCGCGGCAGACTCTGCGAAGCCGGCATCCCGCGCGGTTTCAGCTGTTCGAACCAGGTTTCGAGCCGCGTCTCCTGCCAGTTCCTGCAGAACACGCCGAAGGACCGATCGCCGATGGGCACCATCAGGGGATCCTGCTCGGCGAAGAAGGGGAACCGCTGCCATGCACCGGGATCCTGGAGCACGACGCAGGTCCAGGCCACGCGATCGGACCGGATCGCCTCGGCCACGACCCGCGTAGTGATCAGATCCCCGATCGGCGATGGAAACGAGCCACGAGCCAGCATGATCCGCGTGATCGCGAGATGCTCTCCGTCCCGGAGCGGGCTCGTCCGGCGAACGTGCGCCCATGCCTCCGCCACGACGGGATCAACGGCGTTCTCCTCCTCCTGGGGCTCGGTGAGCCGAAGCGACACCAGGAAGCCGACCGGGTCCCCCGAACCGGAACTCCGGTAGACGACGAACGCCTCGGGGTTCCGTTCCACCCAGAAATCGACGATGACCGCCGTCTCGTCGTTCGCGTACTCGGCCGTGATATCGAGAATCACCTTCCGATCGCCGGACCGGAGAACGTCCTCGTCGACGTCGTGCTCATCGTGCTCGCCGAACAAGCCCGAACCGTGCCAGAGGAGGTACATGAGCGCCTCCGTCTGGCCGAGGGTCGCCGAGTCGGAGGCGGCCCGCGCTTCCCCGAAGAAATGGCGGAGGAGCGTGCGATGCATGTCTTCGTACTGCTGCGGATCGCGCCATGAGAGATCGGTGTCGAGCGCCGCGCGGACCACGTCGTGCGGCCGGATGCCGGTGGTGGCCGGCTCGATGAACGGCAGTCGCCGCAGCCAGTCGAACAGGGAGTCCGCGTCGGCCTCCGGCAGAACGGCGCGCAGCAGTCCCTCCGTGGTCGTCTTGACGTGGGCGCACACCTCCAGGGCTCGCCGGTGGACGGTCGACGGCACCTGGCCGACCAGCTGCGACAGCAGTGCCGCGATCACGTCCTGGGTCGGTCTCCACTCGGTGTTCTCGTCGGCACCGTCCCTGGCCACCGCCGCGGCCAGGCAGAGAGCCAGCGGATGGCCGCCCGCGAAGGCCACCAGCGCCGGGTGGAGGGCGGCCGGCACACCCCGCGCCATCAGCAGGGCGACCGCGTCCTCGTGCGGGAGGTCGCCCAGGAAGGTCACCCGCAGGACGTCCTCCCAGCCGGGATCCGACGACCACATCGCTCCGGGCGGCTGCCGGCCCGCGATGACCACCAGCGAACCCACGGTTAGCCGGGGCAGGAACCGGTCCCACAGCCAGCCTTCGAGCGGTTCGTACGCCTGGAAGTCGTCCACCAGCAGCACCGCACGATGGTGGGTGAACATCTTGGCCGCTTGGGCCTCGAACGCCTCCCGGGTGGGTGAACCCGTGTGCCCGTCGATCTCGACCACGGTCCGCCCGGCCGCACCGGCCTCCTCGGCGAAACGTCGCAGCAGCGCCGACTTGCCGACCCCGCCCGCACCCGCGAGGAACAGCACCGCGAAGGAGTCCGTGCCGTCCAGCGCCGAACGGAACAGGTCCAGCTCCGCGGACCGGCCGACGAAGGTTCTGTGTCGCGCCGCTCGCAGGCGCTCGCCCAAGCTGGTGAATCGTCGTCGATCATCATTGGTCATGTCGGGTTGACCGAGGCGGGCCGATCCCACGCTCCGCACTCCCTCCCTTGATCATTAGTACGCTAAGGCAACCGCCGCACGTCTGCTGAGCATTCCGGTGAACAGCCCATCTCGCCCGATCCCGGGTCACCGCAGCGAGGAGGTCGGAAGGTCCGAAAAGTGATCACTTATTGATCTGTCACGTGGACAGTCAAGCCGGGCACGCTATTCAACGACATCGACGGGTATCGGCGCCTTCCACAGCCGGCAGCACACGACCCACGGCGTCGCACCCAGGCTGCGGGAGGTGAGCGATTGAGCGACCACGCGGTCAGGTTCGGCATGCTGGGTCCGCTGG
>JAOPYG010000477.1 GCA_025964685.1 Actinoallomurus sp.
CCTATGCCGAGGTGCCGCCGCGGGTCGAGTACGAGGTGACCGAGCTGGGCCGGACGCTGGTGCCGCTGGTGATGGCGCTCGCCGAGTGGGCGATGGCCAACCACGAGCAGATCAACGCCAACCGATCGAACGGAACTCGGAAATCGGTGGCGAATCTCAGGTAGTCGGCCTGCCGCTCCAGGATGCGTCGCGCCAAGGCCCGGTGCCGGGCAGCCACCACGTCACCTGGCCGGCAGTCGGCATTGACCGCGATCAACGCTGCCGATCGGATGTGCCCGGTGTGCAGGGCCAACAGCCTCGGGTCGATCGCGGACTTGCCGTCGGCGACGGCCTGGTCCGCCAGGGCCTTCATCTCCAGCAGCGCGGTGCGGCCGTGGTAGCCGGTGCGGCAGCGCTGCCACGGGCCGAGCGCTCGCAGGAGGGTGGACTCGCCGCAGGCGTTGGGGCCGACACGAACGCATAGGTGAATCGCAGACATATGACCGACCATCATGCCCGGCCGCCGGCAGCGACCAGATCTCATCGGTAAATCCATGTCAACGCGGGTCACACCAGGCGGACGAGGTTCACGGGACCTGCAATGCCTTTAGGGTTTGACCGCGACGCCGCCGTACATGTGCACCTGGGCGTCGTCGACTGCTCGGGCCGCATCGTCGGGATGCCAGTGGCTGACGAGTGCTACTCCAGGAGCGACCAACTCCAGGCCGTCGAAAAAGCTCTCGACCTCGGCCTTGTTGCGCGCTTTTGCGGGGATGCCGCGCGCTTCGTACGCGGCCACGCCCCTGTTCACTTCCTCCGGGGCGCTGTCCGCCGTGACGGTGGACAGCGCCAGGACGCTACCGGACGGCAACGGCCGTATGAGCCGGTCGACGATCGTGTGCGCCTCCTGCTCGTCAGTGACGAACTGCAGGATTGCGATAAGGCTGAGCGCGATCGGCTGTTCCAGATCGAAGGTGTCACGCACTTGCGGGGAGTCGAGGATGCTCACCGGATCACGCAGGTCGGCGTCGACGTAAGCGGTCCTGCCTTCGGGGCTACTGGTGAGCAGGGCACGGGCGTGCGCCAGCACGATGGGGTCACGGTCGACGTAGACGATCCGCGACTCAGGTGCCACGCCTTGGGCGACCTCGTGGAGGTTGGGTGCGGTGGGCAGACCGGTACCGATGTCCAGGAACTGCCGGATGCCCTGCTCTGCCGCGAGATAGCGCGTGACGCGGCCCATGAATCTTCTGTTGGCCCGCATGGATGTCGGCAGGTTGACCCAGTCCTTGGTGATCTCCGCGGCCGCCTCGCGATCGGCGGGGAAATTGTCCTTGCCGCCAAGCAGATAGTCATAGATCCGCGATGAGTGCGGGATGTTCGTCTTCAGATCGACGGGACGTGGTTCACCGGTGTCCTCCGAACCGGACTTCGGCTCTGCACTGTCCACTGCGTCCACCCCTCAAGCCCACCGCGTGATCGTTTTCGCCCCCAATACTAGGGCTATTTCCCGTTCTGCAACCGCTGGCGTCGGGCGGTCGCTGCCCGCATGTTGGTAGGGCCAGTGGCGATTGTCATGGCCGGGCGGGACCGCATGGTCGGCTTCGGTTCCTGGCCGGCGGGACGCTGAACGCGTTTGACCAGCCAGCGGTACCAGGGCAGCAGCGTGGCCGGTGTCACAAGCCGATCCGAACGCAACATCGGTCGGCGACAGCCGGGCCAGAGCGGCCAAGGCGGTACACGGGGCCTGGTCGCCCGTTGCCTGAGCGCTTTAGTAGCGCTGACAGGGCCTTTGTCCGGACAGGTTCATGAATAGCAGTGAACCTCGATGATCATCTCGACATCTGAGTAAATGGGGCGGTCTCCCGCCCTTCCCGCTCGCAGCGGGATCGTTCTCATCGGAGAGTGAGAGTCACCCAGGTGAAGCCCAGCATGACACTCGCCATCACCGGAGTCGCCGGACTCGCCGCCGTCGCCGCCATGGCGACATCGGCGCAGGCCAGCACGGTTACGGCGGCTTCGGCCGCGCGGCCGCACGCCTGCTCGTTCACCGCGGATCGGCTTACCGTCGCATTCGCGCATCCGTACCAGACGGGCGATCGGCTGGACCAGCCGCTGTCCGTCACGGCCACGGGCAAAAAGACCTGCGTGCTGACGGGCAGCGCGAAGATCCGGCTGCTCGACAAAAAGGGTAAGACCCTCTCCTACCGGTTCCGCGGCGGCGTCGCCGGGATTACCACCGAGGTCGGGCCCGAGAAGCAGGCGGTGTTCGATCTGACCTTCGTGACGGGAGGCGGTGACCACGTGCCCCCGTCGAAGATCCGGATCACGCTGCCGAACGGCGGCGGATCCCGCGTCATCGCCTGGAGCTCCCTCACTCCCACCTCGAAGACCATCACGGTCGACGGCTTCCGCCCCTGGCTGGACTGACCCGAGCGGGTGGCGGCACCCGCCCGTCGTCCTCGCGGCCACAAGAGCCACGAGGACGACGGGCACGATGATGCGGTCAGCGCGGGATGCCTGGACCGGTGCAGCTTTCGTGATTTTCCTGGCACGCGAATGATTCACTGCGAACCCCCTTGCCCCCGGACTCCGAGGTCGCGGTCGTCGGCGTGAACGACGGAACCCCGTTCACCGCACTTCCGTGCATGGACCAGGAGCTGTCCTGGTCACCCAACGGCATCCACGCCGAGTACATGATCCTCGACTCGCCGATCGGCTCCAGCTCGGACACCGCGCTCCAGCACGCCTACCACGGTCCGGCCGGCGACTGCACGCCCACCGACTACCGCTGCCAGGCGTTCGACTGAGGCTGGAACGCCGCGGACTATTCGGTCCAGATAGCGACCGCGGCGGGCGCCACCAGCAAGATGTGGTGGCTCGATGTCGAGCCAGGCCGTCGTAGACGGTTGTCGGCAAAGGCGTTGGCCAAAGGCCCGTTCCATGCTCCGGACGGGCCTCTGCGCTGAGTGAGGAAGCTCGCCGAGGCAGCCTGACGTTCGTCAGCCCTAGGCGGTGAGCTCGTCCGGCAGCGGAGCCCCGGCGATGGCCTGCTCCGTCTTACCGAACCGCGCGACCGCCACGGCACCCGCGACGGCCAGGACGAATCCGGCCATCGCCACCGCACCGTATCCGGGGCGCGACGCGTCACCGAGCCAGAGAACGCCGAGAGCGCCGGGCACCACCGTCTCACCTACGACGAGCGCCGCCGTCGCACCGTTGACCGAGCCGATCTGGAGGGCGACGGTGTGCAAGTACATGCCGCCGATCCCGCCGGTCAGGATCGCGTACAGGGCCGGGTCGGTCAGCAGCGCGCCGGGGGCGATCGGGTCCGCGCCGTTCAGCACCCGCACGCCGACACCGACCGCGCCGAAGCCGAGCCCGGACAAGAGTCCGGCCAGGATCGCGGCCTTCGCTCCCAGCCAGCGCACCCCCACGATGCCGCCGCCGATCACCAGTGCCGAGGCCGCCAGCAGCCACCAGTGCGTGGAGATCGGGGTACGGCCGCTTCCCTCGTGCCCTGCCGCGCCTGCCAGCAGAACCAGAGCCGAGCAGACCACCGCGATGGAGAACCACTCGGGGCGGTTCAGCCGGATGCCCAGCATCTTGATGCCCAGCACCGCGGTGATCACCAGATTGGCGCTGATCACCGTCTGCGACAGGAACAGCGGCAGCAGCCTGGCGGCCAGCGCGCCGAGCCCGAAGCCGACGAAGTCCAGCACGGTTCCCACCAGGAACTCCCAGGTCACCGCGGCCTTCGCGGTCGACAGGAGGCTGGGGCCTCCGTACGAGGTGGTGCCCGTCGTGGACATCGCGGCGGCCTCCCTGCGGGCCGACTTGCGCGAACCCACGGCCTGCAGCACCGAGCCGGTGCCGTAACAGACCGACGCGGCGACAGCGGTCACCAGACCAACGATCATTCAGCGCTCCGTCCGTGTACCACCGACCGGTCGCCACGCGCGGGACACACGGCGCCGTGAGCAGCGTCGGATCACCACCCTGTAAGGCTGGACGCCTGACGGGGGGGCAGAAGTTCCGCACGATCCTCCCCCGCCGGTGGCAGGGCCTCCGCTGTCGGGCATCGCTATGGTCGAGGCGCGCGCCGTGAGGTCCGATTCGGCCGCCGAACCCGGGAACCAAAACCGTCCCGCTCTCATCGGAACCAGTCATGGGTGGGGTCATGCCAGACCATGGGCATCAACTGATCAACGGGCGCTATCGCCTGGTCGAGGTACTCGGCCGCGGCGGCATGGGCACGGTCTGGCATGGCCACGACGAGATGCTCGACCGTGAGGTCGCCATCAAAGAGATCACTCTGTCCCCTGACCTCGACGATGACGCGCGTGCCGAGCTCAGCGCACTCGCGCTGCAGGAGGCGCGCGCCACCGCCCGGCTCAACCATCCCCGCATCATCACGATCTACGACGTGATCGACAACGACGGCATCCCGATCATCGTCATGGAACTCCTCGACGGCCGTTCGCTCGCCGACATCCTGAAAGAGGAGGTACGACTGCCGTACCGTCGCGTCGCCGAGATCGGGACGGCGGCGCTGGAGGCGCTGCGAGAGGCACACGCCGCCGGGATCGTCCACCGTGACCTCAAACCCGCCAACATCCTGATCAGTGACCGGCGGATCGTCATCACCGACTTCGGCGTCGCCCAGCGGGTCGGTGAGCGCGCCGACGAGCCCGGAGACGTCACCGGCACCCCGGCGTTCATGGCCCCCGAGCAGGCGGAGAACGCCGCCGCCAGCCCCGCCGCCGACCTGTGGGCACTCGGCGCCACGCTCTTCAACGCGACGGAGGGCAGGCCGCCGTACGAGGGTCCGGACTACGTCACCGTCCTGCTGACCCTGCTCACTCAGGATCCGCCGGCTCCCGTACGCGCGGGGCCGCTGGCACCGGTGATCACGGAGCTGCTGCGCCGGGATCCGGAGCGGCGCCCGAGCGCAGAGCAGGTCGCCGCCCAGTTGGCGGAGGTCCTGGACGAGCAGTCCGCCGACGCGAAGGTCAAGGCCCCCGCCACCGGAAGACCGGCCATCGTGCCCGCCGTCATCGAGAAGCCCGCCGCACCGTCGCCGCCGGCGACCACCGGCCCGGCCCGCCCGAGCGAGGCCGTCCCCGTACGGAAAGCCGAGCGGCCGCTCCCGGAGGCGAGGCCGAGGCTCCCCAAGCCCAGGTCGCACGCACGTACCGGAGCCCTCCGTCCACCGCCGCCGACCTTCAAAGGCGGCCGAGTCGCGGCCATCGCGGCTGTCGTGGTCGTCGGCCTCACCGTGCTGTACATCGTGACCCATTCCGGTTCGGCCGGCTCGTCCGCGAATGCTCCCTCCGGGATACCGTCCGACCCGCTGGGTGGTATGCCGTCCGTGCCGCAGCCCACTCCGAGCCGGCCGCCGGACGACTCGCCGCCCGCTGCGGGTTTCAACGTGACGGCGTTCAGCCCGGACGGCGGGACGGTGGCGTTCGGCGGAGACTCCGGGGTCGTGCGGATGTACGACGCCACCACCCGCAAGCCGCGGCGCTTTTGGAAGCCATCTCCGGACGGTGAGGAGATCATGGCACTGGCCTTCAGCCCGGACGGCCGGACCGTCGCCGCCGCACTCGACAGCGGCGCCGTCGACCTCTGGAACGTCGCCACCCGCACGAAACGCGAGTTCTCCAAACTCGACGACGTGGTCGGTGCGCTGGGGTTCAGTTCCGACGGCCATACCGTCACCGCCGTCGGCACGGCGGGCCACGTCGGCATCTGGACCGTCCGCACGGGGAAGCACGCCTCGAGTACCATCCCGCTCTCCGGCGGCACTCTCTGTCTCTCCATGGCAGTGAGCCCGAACGGGTACGACGTCGCGTGCGGCCACTACAACGGAAATGACAACAAGAGCCCCGACAGCGGCATCCTCATCTGGAACGCCAAGAAGAACGAGCAGCGCACCTCATGGCCCGAGGCCGAGCCGGCCGACGGAGTGGCGTTCAGCCCGGACGGCAAGACCGTCGCGTTTCCCGGCGCGGATGACAACACCCTGCAGTTGTGGGACATCGCCTCTCATCGGATGACCATCGAGTTGCACACCTCGCCGATCGCGTCCAACGGCGGGCTGGCCTTCAGCCCGGACGGCAGGACGCTCGCCGTTCCTTCGTTCGACCCGGGCCGCAGCGAGGACACCGTCGAGATCTGGAAGCTTCCTGGCGCCATGAAGGCCACGACGATTCCGCGTACGGATGTGCCAAGGACGCTGGCGCTCAGCCGCGACGGCAGCACGCTGGTCACCGCGGACGGGAACGGAGGCGAGCTGTGGAATGTGCGGTCGCACAAGAAGCTCACGTCCTGGGCCAGGTGACATCCCTCGGCGATGGAGTTCGGGGAAACTCTCCGAGATTCCCGCGCCGAGGTGTCGATCCTGGGCAGGGCCGTTCGTATGGAGGGTGACAGGCCGGCACGGTGCCGGTGATGACCTCAAGGAGGAGCGTCATGAAGCACTACCTGCTCAGCATCTACCAGCCTGACTCTGACACCCCGCCGCCTCCTGAGTTCCTGGAGCCGATCATGAGGGACGTCGAAGCCGTGAACGCCGAGCTCAGGGCGGCCGGCGCCTGGGTGTTCGCCGGCGGCCTGCACCCTTCGAGCACGGCCACCGTGGCGAAGCTGCAGGGCAATGAGGTGCTCACGACCGACGGCCCGTACATCGAGGGCAAGGAGCACCTCGGCGGGTTCACCGTCATCCAGGCGACCGATCTCGACGCCGCCCTGGAGTGGGGCGCCAAGCTGGCCCGGGCGACCACCCTCCCCATCGAGGTCAGGCCGCTGCAGGACGGATCCTGCGGGTGACATCGGCATGCCGCAGGTATCCACACCGGTGATCGAGCGGCTCTTCCGCGAGGAGTACGGACGGGCGGTGGCCGTCCTGGTCCGCGCCTTCGGTGACATCGACGTCGCCGAGGTGGCGGTCCAGGACGCGTTCACCGCGGCCGTGCAGCGGTGGTCAGCCACCGGGGTGCCCCCCAACCCAGCGGCCTGGATCATCACCACCGCTCGCAACCGGGCGATCGACCGGCTACGCCGGGAGGCATCGCGCGCGGACCGGCACGCCCAGGCGGCCCTGCTGCGGCCCCCCGGCGAACCACCGGAGGAGGGCCCCGTGCGCGACGACCGGCTCCGTCTGATCTTCACCTGCTGCCACCCCGCGCTCGCCCCCGCAGCGCAGGTCGCGCTGACCCTCCGGCTGCTCGGCGGGCTCACCACCGCAGAGATCGCGCGCGCCTTCCTGATCCCCGAGCCGACCTTGGCCCAGCGGCTGGTCCGGGCCAAGGGCAAGATCCGCGACGCGCGGATCCCCTACCGAATCCCCGTCGATGCCGACCTGCCCGACCGCCTGCGGGCCGTTCTGACCGTTGTCTATCTGATCTTCAACGAGGGCTACACGGCAAGCTCGGGCCGGCGGCTCGTACGCGAGGACCTCTGCGCGGAGGCCATCCGCCTCGGACGGCTCCTCGTCGAGCTCATGCCCGACGAACCAGAGGCCATGGGACTGCTCGCGCTGATGCTGCTCGCCGAATCGCGCCGCGCCGCCCGCACCACCCGGGACGGCGACCTCGTTCTCCTGGCCGACCAGGACCGCAGCCTCTGGGACCGGGACCTCATCGCCGAAGGCCAGGCCATCGTCCGGCGATGCCTTCACCGGGACCAGCCCGGCCCGTACCAGATCCAGGCGGCCATCAACGCCGTTCACAGTGACGCACCGACCCCGGCCGCCACAGACTGGTCGCAGATCCTGCAGCTGTACGACCAGCTTCTGTCGCTCACCCCGAGCCCGGTCGTGGCCCTCAACCGCGCCGTCGCGGTCGCCGAGGTGGACGGACCGCAGGCAGCGCTCACCCTCGTCGACAACCTCGGCCTCGACGGCTACCACCTCTTCCACGCCATCCGCGCCGACCTGCTCCGCCGCCTCGGTCGCCACACCGAGGCCGCGGCGGCGTACCAATCCGCGATCGCCCGCACCGACAACGCGTCCGAACGCGCCTTCCTGCAGCACAGACGCCAGGCACTCACCCGGGCTTGACCAGTCCGGACGCCTCAGCGGTTCCTCATCGTGGGTGAGCCGGCCGGCCTGGTCCGCGAGACCGACGGGGCACCGGCCGCGCGAGATCTGGTTGCCGATCGCGCGGGCTCTCGCACACGACTCATGCCCTCCGGTCGCGCGGGTAGGGAGGAATAGCAGGGATTATCCGGGGAGGTTGTGATGGATTCGAGCGCCGAGTCGGTGATTGATCTACTCATTAGCGATCACCGCCGGATGGAGGGGCGACTCCTGGAACTGAGGAGAACGCCCGACGCCGGGGAACGCCGCCGGCTCGCCGACCAGCTCGTCATCGAGTGCGTGCGACATAGCGTCATCGAGGAGATCTACCTGCATCCGATGATCGAGAAGGCTCTCCCCCACGGGGCCGACCGCATCGCGAAGGAGACGATGGAACATGTCGCGATCGAGAGGAGGTTCGAGGAGCTGGAACGGACGGACACGGCCGGCCGCCAGTTCGAAGACTTGGTAACCGCGCTGATGGCCGAGACGCACCAGCACATCCTGAACGAGGAGCACAGCCTGTTCACCTGGGTGGTGCAGTACACCAACCCCAGTGAGCTGGCCGAAGTCGGGGAGCGGGTGCAAGGATTCGAGGACGACGTGCCGGACGTGACTGCCGGCCCCGGTCTCACCAGACGGGTCCGCCAGGTTCTGGGAGGCCGTCGCCACCCCTGATTGACACCGGACGCCAGGGCTTCACGTCTTCCAGGGAAGCGGTACGGGCATGCCGCGCCCACCGCCGGGCGACCCGCTCGTACGTCGTCTGCAGCAGGTCCTCATCCCATCTACTACCTGGACAGGCTCTTCACACACACCCCGTAAGCGGTAGTCCTTAAATTTAGCCTTGACAGAAGGTCTCAACGAGGCGAATCTACGGCTGATAGAGCGCTCTCTGAGGAGCTCCCCACCCTCGCCACTCAGGAGATCCCTATGTCATCCGCACCGGTATCGCCGTCATTTCGGGCTCGGATCACACGGTCATGGGACAGGAAGGTGCATTCCGGGCGTTCATCGGGCTCGCTCAGGCGCCGGTCGGTTCTGGCCATGATGGCGCTCGTGGGCGCCTGTTTGAGCGGCGTCGTGACCACGGCCGTCGTCGGCGCCCCCTCGGCGTACGCCGACCCCGTGCCTCCGCCCCCGGCCGGCTGGTCGACCGTGTTCAGCGACAACTTCGCCGGGTCCGCCGGGTCACCGCCCTCGTCGGCGAACTGGTTCTACGACATCGGCACCGGCTTCGGCACCGGCGAGAAGGAGCAGACCACCAGCTCGACCGCCAATTCGTACCTGGATGGGAACGGCCATCTGGTGCTCAAGGCCATCAACAACGGCGGCACCTGGACCTCCGCCCGGCTGGAGAGCACGCGCGACGACTTCCAGGCACCGCCCGGCGGCAAGATGGAGATGACGGCGTCGATCCAGCAGCCCAATCCGGCAGGCGGCCTGGGGTACTGGCCCGCGTTCTGGGCGCTGGGTTCGCCGATGCGCGCCGGAGGCGGCTGGCCCGGCTCCGGTGAGATCGACATGATGGAGGACGTCAA